>JAAYAB010000017.1 GCA_012719595.1 Bacillota bacterium | reverse complement strand
TTGACGATGCTGTCGCGCACAGGCTTCAGAGCAGGATGGCTATCGGCCTGACCGGGATCCCAACTGTCGAAGAACGACAGCACCGCTCGCGCCCCTTCATCGTCCACTCCGCCGAGCACTTTGCGATGCAGTTCCTTGCTAGCCGCGAGCGCCTTCTGTGATCTCTCCGACACGCCCGTCTTATCGATCCCGAGTGTGAACTTGCAGTTGTCACACATGAAGTTAGCAGCCGCATTGACAGTTCGCTTGACCTCTTCGGGAACGATCAGCGATATGCCGGAACGCCGTCTGCTTGAACCGTCGCCCAAAGCGATGACCTCGAGCAGCTGCCCATCTTTCGACAGATTGAGGGCATAAGCTACTTCCTTTGCCGAGTAACCGATCGCCGGTACCTCGGAGTCGCCGCGCTCAATCAGCAGGTTGTAATACCGAACCAGCGAGCTGAGGATCATGCGATGCACTCCCCTCTGGGCATCGGTGGAACCTCGATTACTCCATCGCGCATGGTGGCCCGGAAGAATCGCGGTGTTCTCTCAGCGTCAAAATCGATATCCAGTAGCATCCAACCTAGATCCCTTTCTCCGCTATGCACTGAGCGCGGGATCTCATTGCCCTCGATCAACTCAAAGCTTGCAATAAACTCCCGACAACCTAGGTAAGGGCGGTGGAAGCACTGTCCGTTGCGCGCGCGCCTGAGGAAGATGTTGTAGTGCTTCTCAGCCGAATCGTCAGGGCCAGCCTTGTCTGTGAGTTCGAAGTGAGCTTCAATGACATATGCGACATCTCGAAGCATGAGTGTGGCTCGTTGCTGTCGCTGTTGCTCCTCGTTCACATACTGCGCCAGGACCATCGGCCTCCCCTTCATGGCCTGCCGCACGTTTTTCTCAGGGATCTTGTTGCCTACTTCATTCCGCCTTATGTTCTCGAACCTGATCTCGTTTAGCACATGGATCCTGTCAATCACCCATCTGATAGCCGGCTTCCAGTGGATTGCCTCCAGGATTCCACGGGCGGCCGAGGGAGTGATCACATCGTAACTCACCCGCTCGGCCTGCATTTCCGGCCTTGTGAAACAGGCGAAATCACCCCATACCTTCAGCTTGACACCATAGCCCATCAGTACCACCTCCTCGCGTCCTACACCATGAGCGTGTCCGTAAAGACACGATCATCTGGGTAGCTTAATCCAACGTCGTCGCTGTAGAGTGCCGTGTCACAAAGAACCGTGTATTGCCCCGCAACCACCTCCACTGCGTTCATCTCCAGCAGACGGCGCAATTCATTGCTGTATACCTGAACTGTGTATGGCTGGAGTTGCCTTGAGAGATTTACGGATGGTCCTTGATACCTCGCCTGATCAAGCAGCGAGCAGCACTTGTCGTCAAACGGTATCACGATCGGATCAGTCACGTCGTCGATAAGCTTAACCTTGCCAGCCATCTCTCGGAATTCAAACGCCAGCTTATTGGCCCTCTCGTCGATGCCCTCCAAAATGCCTTCCTTGTCAAGCTTCTCCCGCTCTACATCGTAGAGCTGCTCGAAGTAGAGATCCACCGCCTCAAGCGAGAGAGGGTCACTATGATGCCTCAGGACAGCGCTAGAGACAGATGCCGTCCTCGAAAACCACCCTATGGGCAGTCCGTGGGCTTCGGGACGGAAAAGATAGACATGCCCAATCGGCCGTTTCCCCTCGCGATTGCACCGTCCTGCCGCCTGCGCAACAGAGTCGATTCCCGCCAATGCTCTATAGACCACTGGGAAGTCAATGTCGACCCCGGCCTCGATGAGCTGGGTCGACACAACGCGGCATCGGAGTCGTTCGTGTAGGACCCTCAGGATCTCTGCCAGTTTCCTCGAACGGTGTGCTGGGCACATTCGGCCACTCAGGTGATACAGTTCTTCTCCGCTCATCAGACCCGCCAGCTTAAGTGCGTGCTTACGGGTGTTAACGATGCACAGGACCTGCTCGTGTTGACTCAACCTCTCCACAAGGGAAGCATCATCGATGTCGCCAAGGTCCTCAACACTGACTCGCTTGAGAGTCTGGTACAACAATCTCGGGTTAGGCGCCAGCTCTACGACCTGCAGATTCGACGGAAGAAAAGATCGGATCGAAGGCTGAGTGGCCGTGCATAGTACGACGCTCGCACCGTAGTTCGTCACTAACTCAACCAAACTCTGCAAGCACGGCCTCAGGAACTGGATTGGCAGAGTCTGGGCTTCGTCGAGGATCACCACGCTTCTCGCGATGTTGTGAAGTTTCCTGCATCTCGAGCCTTTGGCCGAGAACAATGACTCGTAGAACTGAACATTGGTCGTGACAATCAGCGGCGCGTCCCAGTTCTCGGCCGATAGACGTAGGCGATACTGTACTGGGGTGAGCGACTCTTCATCCTCGTCAGGAAAGGAGAAGTTGCTGTGATGCTCGAGAACAACGTCGTCTCCAAGCACTTCGCGGAACCTCCCTGCATTCTGCTCGATGATGCTCGTGAAAGGAATGACGTAGATTATCCGGTTCATATCATGGGTAAGAGCGTGCTTCATCGCAAATGCGAGCGATGACAAGGTCTTTCCGCCGCCTGTGGGAACTGTTAGCGTAAACATGCCCGGCGGAAGCTCTGCCTTGTTGAGACACGACTCGAGGGTCTCGGCCCTGGATCTGTTCACCTGCGTGTCCTCCGCCTGCTTTGAGAGATGCCGCAGGTACCTATCCAGCTTGTCCCACAACTCCGTCAGACTCGGGTACCGTCCACGAGCGGACGCACGCTGTGGGTCCATGTACGCCTCGGTGTCTAAGAAATCCGCGTCAATCAGGCATGAAAACAAGAACCGTATCAGGAACTGAAAGCTGAACCCCGGATTGCCATAGGAAGGCTTGATAGGCACTGCAAGTTCGGAAATATCAGGGAGGACGCCGGACACTTCCGCACGAAACGCACTGTAATCAGGCAAGTCCCGTGCTTGCAATCGTCTAGAGAGCGAATCTCCGTCTGCTACACTTCCATAGTCAGGAAGGCCAGCATGATGACCTGCTATCGCGTAGGCCAGTATCAGTCCAATCGCTCGGCCATAGCGCTTAGTTGCCTCCACCGCTCCGACCGTGGAGTGGTCCACTCTCGTTGGATCACCCTGAAGGCGTCGTTGAAACGCATCTGAGTACTTGCCAATGTCGTGAAGCAGGCCAGAAGCGAAACCTAGCCTCTCAGCACCAAAGGCGCGAGCAAACTCAGCGGCAGTGCGTGCAGTGCAATGGAGATGATCACTGAGGAGATGCCACTGGCTGCGCTCTTTCCCAGGGGATGAGTGCGCGTAATACTCCAACAGACATCGCCTGCATTTTCTTGTATTTCTACCTCATTACATGGGATTTCTATGCAGGCAATGGCAATCCTTCTTGTTTCTGAATTGTCCATGCACGATCCCGCCTGCTCCCGAGACTCCGTCGACGAGTGGCAAACCCGTCCAGATGTCATCTGCTCATGTCATATCCCGCCCTATGCAGCGTTATCATTCCATGGAAGAAGACGTCACAAATAACGCTCTTCTCACTTCTCCAGCTGTCCTCTATTGATAGAACCTCTCTGAACCTCTTGAGGCTCTGGTCGTTCTGTTTGGTCAGTATGTCTTTGCTTACAACCAACTGGTAGAGGTAATCATATGTCTTCCTAAACTCCGGTATGTCCATGATAACCCCGAGTGTCGACAGCCCATATAGGCTTCGTAACCACCAAACGAGTGCATATGAATCCGGGTTAACATCTTCGATGCGGAAATCGCCTAGATGCCAGTTGAAATTGAACGGTGCGACAAAATGACTGCCCGATTTGAACGTTGGGCTGACATTTTGACCCCTCATTATCTTCATGCAATGGGGTAGCGACGTCTTGACCAATTCCATGTTTTCTGTGGTTCTCCAACTTTGGGTAGCACTTAGTAGGCCAATGTGATTGGCTCCGGGGAAATGCGCATTTTCCTTGTAATACCTAATCCCTCTCTTGTTCGTAACTGAGAAGTCATCAACCGTGTTATACGATAGCGAATCCCTTAGGTAGGTGATAGCTGTCTTGAGTTCATCTTGCACGAGGGCGTTGTCCTCTTCACCCAAGTCCGCTAATACCCCCGCTCTTACGGCTTTGTTTCCGCCGCGGCCGCCTCTATCCAGTGCATCCCCACCCCTAAACGTGGTTCTGTAGGGCTTTCCTTGTGTCTCATCTGCAAGCAGAGCCTGAGCAACCCTCTTCATAGGGGGCGAATCCCTTTCGACACCGCTGCCTAACAAGTACGAAACACTCGAGTCTAGCCCCTGCACATACACGCCGTGCAGTTCATTGCCAATCCATCCATCGTCGTGTTGAGCAGCTAGTATTTTGCGCACTTTAGGTCTGCTCAGGATTTCATTCTGCAACGCTACCATATGGCTGCTTGCTCTGTCCTCATGCAGGATCTCGCGCCTGACTCTATACTCTATGCTGCTCCCGCCATTTTGCAGGAGAAACTCCAGCAAATCGCCCATATATCCGGTCTCCTCCTACGTCCGTACCCTCGCAGGTACTGGCGTTGCGGATACCTCCGAATAAAGCTGTCACGGGTTGGTGGTGGTGGCATAGTGCAGTACCAACAGTGCCCTGTCTGGTACATCGAGTTGAGGTCTGCTGGAATCAAACGGCCCCTGACCTACAGATGGCGCGCCTCTACACCGCCGGCGCGAAGGAGCTCATCGACGATCACACTTCGATGGCATCTGGGGGGATCTTTCTCGAAGCACATCAGGCAGACAGTCCAGTGGCGGGCGAGTCCCTTGAGCTTCATGAGCCCTAAGGGATTCTGCCTCAGGTATTCGCGATACATTTCGAAGCAGCTATCGTAATCACCAGTTTCCTGAAGCTTGCGCCGTATCGGAGTCGGACATCCAAGCTCTCTTAGGTGGACGTACTTAATCCCGTTGCGCGACAGGTGCTCGAGAAGGGATGTCTTTGAAAAGCCCCGCTTTCTACTTATGGGTATCTCTCGTACGTCAACAAGCATCGTGACTCCACTCTGCTGGAGTTGCTTGATGAACTCATCGATATCTTGCTGCTCATACCCCTTGGTGTAGATAGTCATGTTGCCCGGCTTGGCGTTCAGTCTCCGAGAGACTTCCTCGAATTCCTCATCGTCCGGGACAACAATCTCGCCGTTTGGCTTTATGATCACGGTCCGCATGCACGAGTCTTTCTTCCCGTGCAGGAAGTCCTCAAATGCCCCTGGATCTGTTATTTGCATGGCTCGCCCTCCCTCACACCGACTGGAAGTACGTCAATGCCACGCATACGACGGACACCAGTCCCAGAGCAACCGCGGGAATCCAGCGAATGACGCCCCTCTGGCCCACGAGCATCGGCCCCGCGACACTGGCCACCAACACGACCGGAACGACGGGGAACGGCGTCAGCGGCCCGCCCATGAGCGTCAGCAATCCCGCATACGGGAGCCACAGAACCGACGTCAGTGCTATCCCTGGCAGCAATGCCGCGAAGTAGGACCAGCCGGATGATGGACCTACTATGGACAAGACAGCGAGCCCTGCAGCGCACGCGATCACTGGGAAGACGAATAGATAGGTGACCCCTGGAAGGAAGATGGCGCTTGCGATGACTGCGGCGTTCCACCACACGAGTGCCCCACCCCAGAGGCCGGCCAGTCCGGATACATGCATCATGCCTGCCAGGGCGGCAAGCGCTCCTGCGGCCATCGCAGACACCACAGCTGCGGCCGCCGGCACATGATGCTCCAGGAAGCCGGTGGCGCGCGCTTCAGGCAAGACCAACCTAATCAGCGCAATGGCCCCGAGCCCGACCACAAGTGCGGCCGCGGCCGAGACCAAGAACCCTATGCTGCCCACAACTAGGCTGAGCACAGGCCTCTCTCGCTGCAGCAACCCCACACGGGACAGCGCAAACAACGAGATGACCAGAGCAAGTGCGGCAAGAGGTAGAACGAACCCCTCAGGGTAGTGCACAAGCCACCTCGAGAACAAATCGAAGAACACGCTGTCGCTGTCGGACTTCAGGCTCTCCATATCAGCGTTTGCCAAACCCTTTACAAGACTCATGACAGTGTCGCCAAGGTGTTGGAGCGTGCGTGGATCGAGGTTCTCGAGGTTGTCGTTCGCAGTGTGGTAGTTACGGGGAGTGCCGATGTTGGCGAAGTTCATGCCCACCTTGCCCGCCTGCTTGTACACTGTGAAGTCCGTATCGTTCGGAAGCTGCTTGTATAACGAATAGAAGGTTGACGATCCAACCGGCCTCTGAACCATCTGCCCAAGCAGGCGGACTAGTTCTTTGTTGCCTTCTCCTGTCTCAAACATCAGCCCCAGACCGCTGGTTCCGCGGGATTCCAGGTTGATCACCATCTCGACGTCTTCAGCCCACGGATGGTAAGCTACGAACGCCTCAGCTCCGAGGAGTCCCAGCTCCTCGCCATCGGACAGGTGGAAGATGATCGGATTCTGAATGTCAGCGCCGTACAATGCCTCTGCAATCTGGAGGACGACTGCCACTCCAGCGGCATCGTCCATGGCCCCGGGACCGTAAGGCACAGAGTCGTAGTGCGCAGTGACCATCAGCGCAGGTCCGGTTTTCCCCGAGTCCAGACGCGCCAGTATGTTATGAACCAGCACCGATTCAGCTCTTCTGCCACTCTCGTTGCCCCTTATGCGGGGCCTGACCCACTCATACTGGACGTGCGGGGAATAGCCGATATCCTTTAGCCGCTGAATGAGGTATTCCCTGACTTGTTCCAGCGCTTCAGAGCCCGTGGGATGAGGACCAACTGCCACCATGGCTGAGATATCGGTCAGAGCTCGTTCGGCGGAAAACGCATCGGGCCATGCGTCGCTTCCCAATGGGTCTGGAGGGACCATGCTCCACGCCGTTGCCACCGCTATAGCTGCGACCACCAGTAGCGCCAGCACCCCTTGGAGAGGGTTTACAGTGGTAGACCGTCGCCGCGAGTAATCCATACTGAGGCCGATGAGTTCGTAGCGCATTCGCATTCCACGCTTTCCGTAACAGTAGTTGTCCGGTGCAGCGGCGATTCGCTGCGCCAGCCAGAGCCAGGGCGCTTGCGGATGGACGGTGCCTTACCCAACCGCAATCGGTCACGGTCACGTCAGTTGGCAGTCAGGATGACCCTCTCAATCTGGAATGCCGCTCAGAGACGTCGCTCTGACAATTCGCTATAGAATGCTGCTTTTCGACGCCATTCTGTGAAGTCACCCTTATTACAATTATACAGCAAAACCGAGAGGTGCGAGGGCCCAATCGTCGAAAGTCTAGCGACAGGTGTTTCGCCGCATACTAGCCGTGTGTCTGCCATCATGATCAATCTGTAGAGAATACACTGAAGAGGACACACCGAACACGGAGGGCTTGCATGAGTTACATAGCGTATGAAGTGCTTGCATTGTCGCCTCTGGTCGTGATCCTCGTCCTGCTCCTGTGGCTTCAGTGGCCTGCCCGACAAGCCATGCCTGTCGCCTTCGTCGTCACATGGATAGTCGCTGTGTTCGCCTGGCGGGTAGATGCCAAGGTATGGGGAGCCTCGATTCTGCAGGGTCTGGTAGTAGCCTTGGAGGTCATCTACATCGTCTTCGGGGCCGTGCTCCTCTTGAGGACTCTGGAGCAGAGTGGAGCCATTGACCGGATAAAGGCTGGGTTCGTCAGGCTCAGTCCTGATCCGAGGATCCAAGCGATCATCGTTGGGTGGACTTTCGGGAGCTTCATAGAAGGAGCCAGTGGGTTTGGGACCCCTGCAGCTGTGGTAGGACCGCTTCTCGTCGCTTTGGGCTTTCCGGCTGCGGCAGCCATCACCACCGGCCTGATCATCCAGAGCACCGCTGTCTCCTTTGGCGCTGTCGGGACACCCATATTGATCGGGGTCAATACCGGACTCGACAACCCGCTCGTCCACGCTGAAGCAGCTCGTCTAGGTGTCACCTTCGCTGAGTACGTCAGACTGATAGGCGGACGGGTAGCCATCATTCACGGAATCATAGGGTTGTTCATGCCCTTAGTCCTCTCCATAGTGTTGACGAGGTTTTTCGGCCGCAAGAAGAGCTGGAAGGAAGGGCTTCAGGTCTGGCGAGTGGCGGCTTTAGCCGGTGTCTCGTTCTGCGTGCCCTACGTAGTGGCTGCACGATTCCTCGGACCCGAATTCCCGTCACTCGTTGGAGGCCTAATCAGTCTCCCGGCTACTATCCTAGCTGCCAGAAGCCGATGGTTCCGCCCGTCTGAGCCCTGGCGCTTCGCAGACACGCCCGAGCGCTCTCGCGTTGAGAGGATCGGTCCGTCTAAGAGCATGCCTCTATGGTTCGCGTGGACGCCCTATGCGATCCTCACGCTGCTGCTGGTTACGTCTAGGCTCCCCGTGTTCCCGCTCGGCGGATGGCTCAAGGCTGCGGACCTCTCATTCAACAACGTGCTAGGCAGTCCGATAGGAATCAGCACTACCCCGCTGTATCTCCCGGGCACGATGTTGTTGTTCACGAGTCTAGTCACGCTTGGCCTCCACAAGATGAACTGGCGTCAATTCCGCACGGCTCTTCAGCAAAGCGCAGGAAACCTTCGAGACCCCCTAATCGCTATGGCCTTTGTCGTGCCTCTCGTTCGCATCTTCATCAATACCGGCTACAATCCCCTCGACATGCTGAGCATGCCCCTGCTCCTCGCAGACGCGGCGGCTCGCATGGCGCGTGGCGTCTGGCCGTTGGTAGCTCCCACGATCGGGGCGGTAGGGGCTTTCTTTGCAGGAAGCAATACGTTCTCGAACATGATGTTCTCGCTTTTCCAGTTCGGCGTGGCGCAGCGGATCGGTGCAGACCCTTTGACCATCGTTGCCCTTCAGGCGGTCGGAGGCGCGGCCGGCAACATCGTGAGCATCCACAACGTCGTGGCAGCATCTGCAGTTGTGGGGCTGATGGGAGGAGAAGGCAGGACCATGAGAAGGGTCCTCGCACCGCTGCTATACTACCTTCTTGCTGCAGGTGTGATCGGTCTGATCGCGACTCGGCTCTTGGGCGGTTAGGCGATGGTGGCTGGGCGACAGTGGTTGGGCGATGGTGGATAGAGATGTCTCCAAGTCATCCCGTCTCCTGCGCGAGGTCACTGATCCTCCGTCGTGCCAGGTCGACATACTCCTGGCACGTGTCATATCCGATGTACCGCCTGCCAGCTTTCAGCGCAGCTAAACAGGTGGTTCCGCTCCCGCAGAACGGATCGAGCACGACGTCTTGCTCAAAGGTGTATAGCTGTATCAAGCGCCATGGCAGTTCCTCGGGAAATGGGGCAGGATGGCCTACGCTCTTGGCAGACACCGACGGGAACGTCCATACGCTCTTCGTCCAGCTGAGGAATTCCTCCGCCTCTATCGTGCTGACTCTCCCGCGGCTCGGCCGCGAGAACGATCCCTTCGAGAAGACAAGGATGTATTCGTGCACGTCACGCAGCACCGGGTTCGCCGCCGATCGCCAGCTACCCCAGGCAGTCGACGTTCCTGCACTCGATCCCTTGTTCCAGATGATCTCGCCTCTCATGTAGTAGCCGAGGGAAAGCATGTCCTCGATGATCAGAGCATGGAGCGGGATATATGGTTTTCGGCCAATATTGGCAATGTTCACGCAAGCTCTCCCGCCAGTCACGAGCTTGCGGTAGGTTTCAGCCATTACTCGTCTGAGCAGATTACGATACTGGTCCAGGGACAGGTCGTCGTCGTATTCCTTCCTGACGTTGTACGGAGGTGAGGTGACCATAAGGTGAATAGAGGAGTCAGGGATCTCCTCCATGGTCTCACTGGATTTGCAATAGATCTTGTCAAGCACGGAGTCGTCGATAGGGTTTTCAACGTACTCGACGGATGCGGGCACACTGAACTGACTGTAAAGCCTGCTGTTGTAAAACGCAGACGAATCGTGGCTTATGCGACCTGAAGTCCCAAACGAGCTCGTCTTGGTTCGCTGACGACGGCCCACCTATCTGGTCAACTCCCCGGATTCCGAATTCCCTATTCCCTGCAGCGACGAGGCGCTCTGTCGCCAGGTCCTGCCCAGGCTCCCTGCCGAGATGCCTTGCCCTGACTGGCCTCCGAGACGCCCTGCCCTGACTGGCCCCCAAAGACGCCCTGCACAGGCCCCCTGACGACCCGCCACGCCTAGGCTCGCCTCCGACCCGCCCGGCCGAGACGCTCTGCTAAGATGCCCTCCGAGACTGCCTGCCCAGAGGTCCTGTCGACGCTCCTGTCCGAAGCGCCCTGCCAAAGCGCCTCCGAAAGTCCGTTGAGCCTATCAAGCCCGCCCTGCCATGCAGAGCCTGCACAGCCCACCGAGTCCGACAGCGCCCGCACAGCTCGCATGGCCCCCTCACAGCTCGCATGGTCCCCGAACAATGGACGAGCCGGCAGAGTCTACTGATCCTGCGGTCCTTCCACGTACCTCGACAGCCACTTCACATACACAGTAACGGTTACGGCACCGTAGATCGCGTGTCCGAAGAAGGAGCCAATCATTTCAGAGAGATGGACCAGGTCTCTCTCGACGAAGAAGGGGAGGTTGTGGATCAGGATCCCGTAGCAGAAAACCCAAGCCCCGAGCCCCACCGTCAGTCCTTTGACTAGGTAGGCTGAAGACCCTCTCCATTCGAGGAGGACTCCGATCAGTATGGCGAAGAGGCCGCCGATAACCAGGTCAAGCAGACCTCCGACGATCATGGCAGCAACGCAGCCAGCCTCCGCCGACGAGACGGCAAGTGATGCTGCGACATCCCAGACGTGGGTGTCGGCAAGGCCTGCAAGCCTAAGTGCCAGCCAAAAGGCATCCTGAGCCAAGACACCCAGAATCCCGGACACAATCCACCAAACGAACGCGTCCCCCTGTGTTCTTGTTACTGGCATGGCCGCACCCCGTCGCGCAGTTCCTTCAGATTCGAGCCCAAGTCCGAGCCCGAACCCGAACCCGAGCCCAATCATCTACGCTATTGGGTATTGTGCCTAGACACGGGTGCGGCTATGCCTAATCGCGTCGCTACAGTCTGCTGAGCTGCCCCTCTAGTGCCTCGCCCATCGACAGGTATTCCTTGTAGAGCTTGTCGTAGATATCGGCGTTGCGGTCTATCGGCTTGAACGTCCTGCTGAACCCGCTCCCCATCTCCCGCTGCGCTTCCTCTACTGACCTGAAAGCGCCGGCCGCCACCGCACCGAACATGGCCGCACCGAGTGCACAGGCCTGCTCTGCCGCAGCTACATTGATGGGCATTCGGAGCACGTCCGAGGTGATCTGCATTACCAAGTCGTTCTTCTGAGGAATTCCGCCCAACGCAATGACCTGGTCTATCTCCACACCCTCTGCGGCAAACCTGTCGACAATCGCCCTCGCTCCAAAGGCGGTCGCCTCTACCAGCGCTCTGAAGATGGCCGGTGCAGTCGTGCCGAGAGTCAGTCCTGCGACTGCGCCTTTGAGCGTCTGGTTTGCGAACGGAGTCCTGCGCCCGTTGAGCCAGTCGAGCGCCACCAGCGACGTGGCACCAGGTTCGAGCTTGGAGGCCTCCTCGGTCAGTTGAACGAGCATTCGACTGCGGGCGTCCCTCCTGATCTGAGCCAAGGCTTCGGGAGCGATCCCTGCAACCGTCGGCAAAACGGAGTTGATCGGCCAGCAGAGGATCTCTCTGAACCACGCGTATACGTCTCCGAACGCAGACTGCCCCGCCTCGAGCCCAATCATTCCCGGTATAATGGACCCATCGACCTGTCCGCAAATGCCGGCTATCAGCTTGTCGCCGATGACATCGTATGGGGCGATCATCATGTCGCACGTAGATGTGCCCATGATCTTCGTCAGAGCCTTCTCGACTATCCCTCCGCCGACTGCCCCCATGTGTGCGTCGAACGCACCGACTGCAACGGCAATGCCCGCCGGCAGGCCCAGACGGTCCGCCCACTCCCTGACCAGCCCGCCCGCACTGACGTCCGAGGTATACGTCTCGGTGAACAGGCGCCCTCTCAATCCTGCCAACAGCGGGTCGATTCTCGTCAGGAACTCCTCAGACGGCAGGCCGCCCCACTCCGCATGCCACATTGCCTTGTGCCCTGCGGCACATCTGCTCCTCTTCATCTTGAGAGGGTCAGTTGTCCCGGTCAGCAAGGCGGGAAGGTAATCGCAGTGCTCAACCCATGAATAGGCAGCTTGGCGGACCTTGCTGTCATGCCTCAATGTATGCAGGATCTTGGCCCAGAACCACTCAGAGGAATAGACTCCTCCCTCGTACTTGGTGAAGTCGGTGCCGCCCCACGTCTTCGCAACCTCGTTGATCAGGGCCGCTTCATCTACGGCCGTGTGATCCTTCCACAGGATGAACATGGCGTTCGGGTTGTCTGAGAACTCCTCGTGCAGGGCGAGTGGAGTTCCGCTTTTGTCCACAGCGCAGGGGGTCGACCCGGTGGTGTCGATTCCTATGCCGATCACTCTCTCGCCTGAACCAGCCGGGAGCTTGGCCAGCGCTCCTTTGACACATGCCTCCAGCCCTTCGATGTAATCAAGCGGGTGCTGACGGAATTGATTGCGGCCGGGATCGCAGTATAGACCTTCACTCCATCGTCGGTAGACAGCGACCTCGGTGGCCTCTTCTTTGCCTGTTCGGACATTCACCACCACAGCTCTCACCGAGTCAGTTCCATAGTCGACTCCGATCACATACCTGTCTGCCATAGCAGTCCCTCCACAGTGTCAAGTGCGTAAGTCTTTGACACGACTCGATCAAATCCCTCCAAACCTAAAGCGTGAGCCAGTCTCTCCTCCGTGTCATGGCTGGAGGTCAGGTGTTTCCCTTGCCGGCCTCATCGCGTGGAAAAAGAGGACTCAAGCGGTGCTCTAGACGGGTGACTATCTGGAGCAACCATCCGGCTGCGTTCCTAATTTGCTCAATCTGTCTGTCAACTCCTGCTCGATCAGGAAGACACTAGGGAAGATCTGGGCAGCGTTGCCACTGGCCGGAGTCGCTGCTGATGGACCTTGAGTCCGTTCTTTCCACCGCCGCCGTCGAAGCCAGAAAGCAAGTATCCACACACGAGCCAGCCCGCCGGCTCAGTCCAACATTCAGTCCGACATGCGTTCCAGTTCACTCCATTTATCTGGCTGTTTCTGGCCGACATGGAGGAAACCAGGGAGACATCTTGATCGCGTTGCCAGCGATCTGCATTACGTTGCCAGAAATCTGGATCACGTTGCCGGTCACTGGCGCCCCTGCCAATTTAGGCTGCGACCTTTCTTTCCACTGCCATCGCTGTGGCAAGGCAACGAAGGGCTGAAGCAAAGCCAGCCTCCATTGGACTGAAGCGGAGCCAGCCTCCATTGGGCTGAAGCGGAGCCAGCTTCCATTGGTTGAAGCAGAGCCAGCCTCCATTGGCTGAAGCGGAGCCGGCTTCCACTGGTTGAAGCAGAGCCAACCTCCATTGGCTGAAGCAAAGCCAGCCTCCATTGGGCCGAAGCGGAGCCAGCCTGCATTGGGCTGAAGCGGAACCAGCCTGCATTCCTGTGCGGAAGGAGGCTACAGCGTAGATGGCTCAGACGTCCCTCCTGCTTCCTACCGTTGACTGCATGGCGCAGTACCTGTATGCTTGAGACAGCAAAAAACTGGGGTCTGAGTTCCGAAATCCGAGGGCTGGAAACACGACTCTGGAGCTCGAACTTGAGACGGAATGGGGCGGTCCAGATAGTGACCAGCTTGTCAAATGAAAATGCAACGAGCAGCTCGCCACAAGGAAACACCAATGCCAGCTCGCCACAAGCAAGCACCAGTGGTTGCGCGCCACAAGGAAGCACCAGTGGCAGCTCGCCACAAGGAAGCACCAGTGGCAGCTCGCCGCA
This sequence comes from Bacillota bacterium, assembly GCA_012719595.1. GTDB lineage: Bacteria > Bacillota > DTU014 > DTU014 > DTU014 > JAAYAB01. The sequence continues at coordinate 17,911 of JAAYAB010000017.1, read as the reverse complement.
AGGAGGCACCAGTGGCAGCTCGCCACAAGGAAGCACCAGTGGCAGCTCGCCGCAAGGAGGCACCAGTGGCAGCTCGCCGCAAGGAGGCACCAGTGGCAGCTCGCCACAAGGAAGCACCAGTGGCAGCTCGCCGCAAGGAGGTACCAGTGGCAGCGTGCCACAAGCAAGCACCCGCGGCAGCGCGCTGGTCGGGAGCACAACTAGCAGTCTGCCAAGCGGCAGCGCGCCAATCGGGAGCACAAGGAGCAGCCTGCCAAACGGAAACATAGTAGTCGAGACGATTGGGCTTAGCAAATCCTACGGTCAGATTCAGGCGGTCAAGTCACTTGACCTCAGGGTAAAGCAACACTCGATCTTCGCATTTCTCGGGCCAAACGGGGCGGGCAAGTCGACGACCATTAAGATGCTGCTCGGACTGACCAGGCCAACGGGCGGCTCGGCGAAGGTGTTCGGCCTTGACGTCCAAGAGCAGAGCGTCGACATCCGAAGCCGCGTCGGCTACCTCGCCCAGGATCCACGCTTCTACGGGAAAATGACTGCGCGGCAGACGCTCGAGTTCGTCGCGCATTTCTTCTACTCGGGACCTAAGAGTGTGATTGACGACAGGATTGACGAGACACTTGAGCTGGTCGGACTGACCGACCTGGCTGACAGGCAGGTCGGGTCTTTCTCCGGCGGCGAACGGCAGCGCTTGGGCATCGCGCAGGCGCAGATCAACTACCCTGACCTGCTAATACTCGACGAGCCCGCCGCTTCACTGGATCCGATGGGCCGAAGGGACGTTCTAACCATTATGGAACGTCTCCGCAAGCACACGACGATTCTCTACTCCACGCACATTCTCTCGGACGTGCAGCGGGTCAGCGACACAGTTGCCATCATGAACAAAGGCGAACTCGTTGCCCAGGCACCCATAGACGAGCTGCTTGCGGGCACCGAATCCGTGACGTTCACCATGACTCTGCGAGGCGATCTGGATGCCGTGCATAGCCACATTGGCACCTTGCCCTGGATCAGGACAATCAGCCGCGAAGCGGTCCCGGCAGATGCAGGCGCCTCCGAGGCGTGGAGTGTCGCCGTGTCGGACGAACCCACAGCAGAGCGCGAGCTGCTGAGGGCGGTTCTCAGCAGCGACGACGTCGTAGTCACTAACTTCGGGCGGAGGCGACACGATCTGGAGGACGTGTTCGTCCGATTGGTTGAGAGGGGCGAAGAGCAATGAGCAGCGCACACACAAGCGCCGAAACCTTAATGCCGGTCAGGCCGGCAGGATGGCGCACCGGCCTCTTCAACCTGGCTCGCAAGGAGTTGGCAGAGTGGTTCGGCGGATTCGAATTGGTGAAGTCCATCTCAATATGGATCGGGCTGATCAATGGCATCTTGCTCATGGCGATGCTGACTGAAAGAGCGAGCGGGGCCGCGCCTCTGCGTCTCCTCACATTCGGCGTCGAAGTGTACACGCAGCTAACAGCCATGTTCGTCGCAGTCGGAGTGGCGATCGCGGCTCTCGATGCCATCATAGGGGAAAGGGACCTCGGAACCGCAGCATTCATCCTGTCGAAGCCGCTGTCTAGAGTAGCTTTCATACTGGCGAAGTTCGTGTCGAATGCAACAGGCATTCTTGTTACCGCTGTTCTGATACCTGGGATGGTAGCCTATGCGGAAATCTGGGCGATTGCTGGATCCAGGCTTTCATTAGTGCGGTTCCCTATCGCGATGCTGATCCTCTTCGAGGGCCTGACGTTCAACCTCGCGCTCACGCTGCTCCTTGGCGCCTTCTTCAGGCGCAAGAGCCCGGTGATCGGCATTCCGCTCGCCTTGCTGTTTGGCCAGGACCTCCTCATTTCTCTGATACCTGAGCTTGTGTATGTCACACCGTGGGGTTTCACAGACTTAGCTAGAGCATACGTATTCGAAGGCTCGCTCACCTCTCCCCTGGCGCTGTTTATGGTGCCTGCAACTGTGGCACTGATGCTTGCAGTATCGATCGTGAAGTTCCAGCGCGAGGATCTATAGGCCGCACGGACCATCTGTCAAGCAGCCTGGGAGTCAGGAGGTATAGGAGGAAGACACCATGAGAGAAGACACAGTGAGAGGAGACAAGGCAAGAAGAGATAGAGTAGGGCGTGACATAGCAAGAAGCGATAGAGCAAAAAGCGATCGGGCAAGAAGCGATAGAGCAGGACGTGACATAGCAAGAAGCGATAGAGCAAGAAGTGATAGGGCAAGAAGTGACCGATCGGGAGGTGAAAGAATGCCAGTTAGCGGCGACAGCAAAACACAACAGGGCGCAACCAAACAGACCTCGCTCAGCATCACCGGCATGCACTGTGCGGCGTGCGCTAGGAGGGTAGAGACCGCGCTCAGTGGGATGGAGGGCGTCTCTAGTGCAGTCGTCAACCTCGCGACTGAGCGGGCTACGGTCACGCACGATCCAAAGCTGGTCAGCGCCGATGCGTTGGCCGAAGCTGTGTCAGACCTGGGCTATGGCGCTACAGAAATCGTAGAGGTAGAAGAGGCAAGAGACAGAGAGGCGCTCGAGAGGGAGAAGATGCTCAGGACTCGGGCATTTGCTTTCGTGCTTTCCGCAGCGCTTTCCCTTCCTCTGCTCCTCGGAATGCTGGTTGACCTGCTCGACTTGCATGTCGGGCACTTCCTGATGAACCCGTATCTGCAGTTCGCACTCGCCACGCCGGTGCAGTTGATCGCAGGGTCGCAGTTCTACCTGGGAAGCTATAGGGCGTTGAGGTCAGGCGGCGCCAACATGGACGTTCTCATCGCCCTCGGCACCACGGCAGCTTATGTGTACAGCACGGTGATCACGTTCTTCGGGGAGGGCGATATCTACTTCGAAACGTCTGCACTGGTAATCACCTTGATTCTCCTCGGAAGACTGCTCGAGGCGATAGCGAGGGGAAGGACATCGGAAGCGATCCGCAAGCTCATCGGTCTGCAGGCGAGAACGGCAAGAGTCGTAAGGAACGGCAAGGAGGTCGACATCCCAGTAAGTGAGGTCGTCCCGGGCGACATCGTTGTCGTCCGTCCGGGCGAGAAACTGCCTGTCGACGGCGTGATAATTGAGGGCGCATCGGCCATTGATGAATCTATGCTCACCGGCGAAAGCGTTCCGGTGGACAAGTCTGTTGGCGACGAGGTCGTCGGTGCGACCATCAACAAGCACGGATCGTTCAAATACAGAGCTACCAAAGTCGGCAAGGACACAGTCCTTGCCCGGATCATTAGGATGGTGGAAGAAGCACAGGAAACGAAGGCTCCCGTCGAGCGATTGGCTGACTTGGTATCGAGCTACTTCGTTCCGGCAGTGGTGGTTGTAGCTGTGCTGACGTTCATTGCCTGGTATGTTGCGGGCCATGGCCTTGCCGCAGCACTGACTCGGTTCACTGCTGTTCTTGTCATCGCGTGTCCATGTGCTCTGGGCCTGGCCACGCCGACAGCGATAATGGTGGGCACAGGCAAAGGAGCTGAAAGCGGGATCTTGATCAGAAACGGCGAGCGCCTGGAAAAGGCCCACAAGATCGACACCGTGGTGCTCGACAAGACCGGCACAATCACAAAGGGCGAGCCCGAAGTGACCGACGTGATCGGCATTGGACTCTCACGGGAGGAGGTCCTCAGGCTGGCTGCAGCTGCTGAGCGCAACTCAGAGCATCCCCTCGGAGCCGCAATCGTCCGGTGGGCCAGCGAAGGGGGCATTGACGTGCCTCCCTCCGAGGACTTCAGTGCTGTTCCGGGCCAGGGTGTGAGAGCGAACGTCGAAGGCAAGCAGGTGCTCGTGGGAAGCAGCAGGCTGATGGCGGACTCTGGAATTGACGTGAGTTCGGCTTCAGGTCAGCTCTCCGAACTCGAGAACCAGGGCAAGACTGCGATGATCGTTGCAGCTGGCCAACAGGTGGTAGGATTGCTGGCTGTCGCAGATACAGTTAAGGAAACGTCTGCCGCGGCTATACGTGCGCTGAAGAACCTTGGGATTCAGGTATACATGCTGACTGGCGACAACGAACGAACCGCCAGGGCGATCGCAGCCCAGGTTGGAATAGATGAGGTCATCGCTGGCGTGCTTCCTGAGCGCAAGGCTGACGAAATCCAGCGACTCAGGAGTAAGGGCCGAAATGTGGCCATGGTGGGCGACGGGATCAACGATGCTCCTGCTCTGGTCGAGGCGGACGTTGGAATCGCAATAGGCACCGGGACGGACGTCGCAATGGAAGCCGCAGACATCACCCTGATCAGCGGGGATCTGCGAGGGATTCCCGCGGCCATTCGGCTGTCGCGGCACACGATGCGGGTAGTCAAACAGAACCTCTTCTGGGCATTCGCCTACAACACCGTAGGCATCCCGCTGGCTGCGCTCGGATACCTGTCGCCGATCCTGGCCGGCGCTGCCATGGCAATGAGCTCTGTGAGTGTCGTCACGAACTCGCTGAGGTTGAAGGGGCATAGGATCTGAGGCTGAGAAGAGAAGACACAAAGAACCTAAGAGCTAGAGAGAGACAGAATCTGATGCCCTAGAGAGACAGGACCTGAGGCTCTAGACAGACAGAACCTGAGGCTCTAGACAGACAGAACCTGAGGCTCTACAGAGACGGAGAACTGACGGGACAGGAATGGTGAGCTAGCCTCCTGCCGTGGCTGGCAAGTCGCCTAGACCAGCCTGTCGCCTAAACCGACTGCTCGCCTGAGCTCGGTTCTTGCCCTCGCCTGTCTGTCGCCCAGACTGGCTTCTCGCTCTCGGCGGCTTCTCGCCCTCGCCCGCTTCCCGCTTCGCCGGCGCCTCGCCCAGACCGGTTTCTCGTTCGTGCCCGCTTCTCGCCCGGGCCAGCTTCTCGCCTACGCCGACGCCTCACCTACGCTGGCGTCCCGTGCCGATTGGCTGCTCGCAATGGATAGCATCTGGCCCAGGCCGACTTCTGGCCTGGGCCGGTTTGTCTCCTAAGCTAGCTTCTCACCTGAGCTCGCTTCTCGCCCGTGCCCGCTTCCCGCTTCGCCGGCGCCTCGCCCAGACCGGTTTCTCGTTCGTGCCCGCTTCTCGCCCGGGCCAGCTTCTCGCCTACGCCGACGCCTCACCTCGGCTGGGGTCTCGCCTGGGCTGGCCTCCCGCCGGGTCCGGCCGAAACCGGCCAGCTAAATGTAGTACATAGGCGGGGCTGTCTTCTGCTCGAGTCGCGAGGCCTCCTCAACGAGATCCGCTAGAGTCGTGCTGTCTACCACGCTCGCTATCGCATCATGCAGTCTCTTCCAAAGGAGACGGGTTGCGCACACATCTCCCCTGTCACAGTGGGTCAACGAGTCCTCATCTTCAACGCACTCGACCGGACCGATCGGACCCTCAAGGACTCTCAGGATGTCGCCGACGGTCACTTCAGACGGATCGCCGACCAGCTCGTATCCGCCCTTGGTTCCTCTGACGCTCCTGACAAGACCCGCCTTGCGAAGGCTTGAGAAGAGCTGCTCGAGATAATGATCTGAAATGCCCTGCCTTTCGGCTATGTCTCGAAGGCGCACAGGCTCGGGCCCTTGGTGCCTCACTAGGTCCACCATCGCTCGCACCCCGTAGCGCCCCTTTGTAGACGTCCTCATGGCCATCACTGCCTTCGTGTCTTGTTTGGGCTGTCACTGTGTATTGTTTGAGCCGCCGGCTTGTCTAGCTTGGGCCGGCACTGTGTCTGGCCTTGGCCACCGCTCTGCCCGGATCGGACCAGCTCTCTATCCAACCCGGCTGGCGCTCTGCCCTGCTCGAGTCGGTGTTCTGCCTTGCCTGAGCCGCCGGTTCGCCCGGCTTGCACCTGCACTCCGTCCGCCCTGGCCGCCGCTGTGCCCGGCTCGGACCAGCACTCCGTGCGGCCTGACCGGCGCTTCGCCCCGTTCAGGCCAGCATTCTCAACTAAACATGTTCTCAATCGACAGGTATCGCTCACCCGTATCCGGCAGAACTGCCAACACTCTCTTTCCCGTGCCAAGCTCCTCGGCGATCTGGACAGCCGCCACTGTCGCAGCTCCGGAGGAAATGCCTGCTAAGATGCCTTCTTCCCTGGCCAAGCGTGAAGCCATTGCAAATGCATCATCCGACTTCACCTGAATGACTCTGTCATACACTGCAGTGTTGAGGACACGAGGAATGAACCCTGCACCGATCCCCTGGACCTTGTGGGGGCCCGGATTGCCGCCGGACAGAACAGGCGAGTCTGCAGGCTCGACCGCAATGACCCAAGCCCCGGGGATCTCCTTCTTCAGGACTTCTCCAACGCCCGTGACGGTCCCACCGGTTCCAACTCCCGACACAAACGCGTCGAGGCGCCGGTCAGTCTGCTCGAGGATCTCCCGAGCCGTGGTTGTCCTGTGTACCTCCGGGTTTGAAGGGTTTTCAAACTGCTGAGGCATGAAGCAGTCTGGCTGCTCTTTGACTATCTCTTGGGCCTTTCTGATTGCCCCGGGCATCCCTTCAGCTCCAGGCGTCAGAACGAGATCTGCACCGTATGCCTGAAGCAGCCGCCGTCTCTCGACACTCATGGTCTCGGGCATTGTCAGAATGAGGCGGTATCCCTTAGCTGCAGCTACCATCGCGAGTCCGACCCCGGTGTTGCCGCTTGTGGGCTCCACGATGGTCGCTCCGGGTCGCAGTCGGCCCTCTCTCTCAGCCGCCTCAACCATGGCCAGTGCAATGCGATCCTTGACACTGCCACCAGGGTTGAAGCTCTCTAGCTTCACCAGTATCTCCGCAGAGCCTGGACCGGGGATTCGTCTCAGTCTGACCACAGGGGTCCGACCGATAAGACTTGTCACATCATCGTGGACACGAGAAACCATCTGATACACCTCTTCTTCGCATGCACCCTCTAACTGCAGAGATGCGGGCGCACTCGGTTGGATTGCGGGCGCACTTGCACTGATCAGAGGACAAAACCCTATAAACCGATTGGAATATCCGTATATAAGTATACCAAGCCAATGATACTGAGTCAACCGACGTCTAGAGTGAGCATTCCCCGACACCTCGTTGTCCTGCCCCAGCGATAGCGATGGAAAGCAAGGACTCCACTCCTGCTAGGAGCTACTCGAGACGCCGGGAATGCGACCCAGACCTCTCCTAGTGTCGTCCAGATTGCCTAGGCATCGCCAGCTAATGGCATTGACTGGAATCCATGCTTCACTTCGCAGGTGGACTCGCCTATGCCTGAGGACTCCCCTGTCTAGCCTCAGCGGCAGCGGTGGGAAACAAGGACTTTGCCCCGACTAGCAGAGACATCAGCAACCGGCAGCATGATCCAGGCCGCCGACAACGCAACCCAGATCCTCACCTAGTGTTCCCCGGGTCGACCAAAACCGCCGGCCCAATGGAGCAGATTGTCATTTGGGCTCTTCTGAGTCAATCGGCTCGTTTGGGTCTGAGTACTCTCGTTCTAGCTCCAGCGGTAATAGTGGCAAATACGGACTCCGCCTCTATTTGCGGAGACATCAGCAGCCCGTGACATGACCCAGACTGCTGGTCATGCGACCCATATTCTCCCTAGTATCGCCCACCGACTAAATGGAGTCAGCTGGAATCTGTGTTCCACCGAATAGGTCGGTTCCCTCACGCCAGAGGACCTCCCTATCTAGCCCCCGCGACACTGGTGGAAAACAAGAACTCTGCACTCACTACCGGAGGCGTCAGAAGCCGGTAGCATGATCCAGATCGCCGATGATGTGACCCAGACTTCCCACTAGTGTTCTCCAGGCCGACTAAATATCGCCAGCCATATGGTGTTAATTGGGATTTGTGTTCGACTGAACCATTGGATCCGCCCAAACCTGAGGACTCAACTGTCCATCCGCTGCGTCAGTAGTGGAAAACAAGGGCTTCGCCCTAGCTAGCGGGGGCGTCAGCAACCGGCAACATGCCCCGACTGTCGGCAATGTGGTCGAGATCTCCCGTAGTGCTCCGCGAGGTCAGCTAGAAACCGCCAGCTCATCAGCGTTCAATCGCAAGCCCGATGGAGCCAGAACAGAGGAACTCGGTGCTTTCGAGGCATCTGCTTCGTTGGCGAACTCCATCGCCGTATTGCTGTCAGTGCGCCCGGATCGGGAAGGTGAACTTGCAGCTTGAAGGGGTGAAATATCGAGGGAAACGCACTTGATTGGTCAAACCTATGCACTAAAATCTGGTTTGGAGATGAGTGCTGTGGAGAGAGTGCGCGTGCCTGTTGACTTGCTGTTAGACTCATCAATAACCGCATCGGCTATGGTTGTCTGGATAGCCTTGCGCCTGTACCCGGAGCTGACTAAGCATGGCCGCCCGTCGCCCTCTCAACTCGCGATACTTACTGGCCTGTCCCGCCCCACAGTCCGCCAGGGGCTTGCCAGGCTTGCGGCCGCAGGCTGGTATCAGTTGTCTCCGGCCAGACCTGTCCTGCCTCCAGCTAAGCCCAACACTCGTCACTTCATCGAGATACCAGGCGAACTCCTCGACGACCGCTCCATCAGACCTCAGGCAGTTGTGATGTATGGTTTGCTCCAAGCAACACCTGAGTACAAACCTCCTACCGGCAAGTATACCCGCAAGCAGCTCAGAGAAATGACAGGCAAGGCGTTGAAAACGATCAGTCGTGCCACCAATGCGCTGGCTAACCGCGGTTGGATAGAGCGCACCCGCAAGAACCACCTCTGTCCATACACCTTCACTGTAAAGAACCCGGTCTACGAGCAGTACCGGAAAGAGATCAGGAGAATAATGAGACGAATCCGCCGACCTAACAACGTCGGACAGGGATTGATGGGGGAACTCCTGTCACAGATAGTCGCCTCAAGAGAGTATCAGGACAATGCCACGCCTGGCTTCCTTGTGAACCCATACACCCGTGAGATGATGGAGCTTGACCGCTATTACGCCCATGCCCGAGTGGCACTTGAGTTCAACGGCCCCCAGCACTACATGGAGACGGACTTCGCCGGCTTTGAGGACGTCGTCAAGCAGCAAATGCGTGATGTGGCGAAGCGACTGATCTGCGAAAAGAGAGGTATCCGGCTTGTGGTCATTCATCCAGAAGACTTGACTCTGAAGAAGATGATTCAGAAGGTGAGAAATCTCCTGCCTCTGCGTGATCTGCGCAGAAGCAATCCCATAATCCGATATCTTGAGAAGCGGGCCTGGCTCTATCGGCAGACCGCACGTCGAGAGCAAGCACTCACTGCAAGAAGAGCAGCAGTTGCCAGAAGCCAACGCCAAGAGGTTACTGCGACATAAGCGACAGGTCGCGCAGGTCGACACCAAGCGCTGGCTGCGTCTGGGCCTCACCCCACTTGCGCCGTCGTTCGTTGTTGCCTCAGTCTTGCACCTCTCAGGACAGTGCAAAGTGTGTCAACAGGTGTTCGGCCCTCAGCCGGCCAGCTCTGATCCATGGGATGCTCAGCCTCTAGCCTGTCAGCTCTGGTCCCATACGTTGTTCAGCTTCGAGCCGGTCAGCTCTGGTCCAATGACTAGAGCCGGGATGGATGGCGTGACAGAAACGCATCGACTTCGGACCGGGTCGGTATCGACGCCTGAGCTCCCGGTCGCTGGACGGAGATCGCGGCGGCTGCGTTGGCAAACACACATGCTTCTACGTCGTCGAGCCCCTCCATGATGCCGACGGTCAGAGCTGCGGCGAACGTGTCGCCAGCTGCCGTTGTGTCCACAGCTTTCACCCTATGGCCCGGAATGGCGACCGGCTCCCGTGTCCGGGATACGACGACCGCACCGTCCGCACCGAGCTTCACAACGGCAGTACCCACCCCTTTCTCCAGCAGCCTTCGCCCTGCACGCTCTGCGTCTGACTGGGATTCCACACGGGTCAGGCCGGTCAGGACAGAGGCCTCGAGTTGATTGGGAGTGATAACGTCGACCATTTCCAACAGCGAGTCAGGAAGCGGTTCAGCTGGTGCAGGTCCAGGATCCAGAATCACTTTGACGCCGGCCTCGTGTGCGATCTGGACGGCCCGCGATACCGCCGACAGCGGCACCTCGAGCTGCACGAGAAGCGCTGCAGCCGACGAGATCATGTCTGCGGCTGCGTCCACGTCGGAGGGAAGAACGCGCTCGTTTGCGCCCCTAACCACGACTATTCGGTTCTCGCCGCCCGATTCCACCAGAATGACAGCTATCCCCGTAGATGCATCCTTTACCCTGCCTACCCTGTCAACTTCCACTCCCGCGCCTGAAATGCTCGCTAGCAGGCTGTCGCCGAAGGCGTCCTGTCCAACCTTGCCGATGAGAAAGCACCTGCCTCCGAGCTTGGCCACACCGACGGCCTGATTAGCGCCCTTCCCACCAGGAAAAGTCCTGAAATCTATGCCTGTGACCGTCTCTCCGGCTGCCGGCACTCGTTCGGTGGTGGCGACCAAGTCCATGTTTGCACTTCCGACTACCACGGCGTACCTGCGGGTGTCCTCACGGCCTCTCACTGCAACTCCTCCAATCTGTCTGGTCGGGTCAGGGGTGTACAGGTTGCCGTGTACTGATTTGGCTCTCAAGGTCTGGTTTCCTTCGCCTAGTTCTGAGAAACTACGTCCGGCCACAAAGCGGCGCTTGCAGGGGGACATCGCTGCCGACGACTGCGGGGGACAACCGCGGGCGCCGACCACTAGGCGCCGACCACTAGGCGCCGACCGCTGGGAGCCGACCGCTGGGCGCTGCTCCCGACATAGTAAACCCCGGCGTCGCAAGAACGCGATCGTCCGGGGCATCGCAATTGACACTCTACGACTTCGGCTTCTCTTGTTGAGTGCTAGTCCAGCGTCTGTTCCTCTCGCTGAGTCCTGGGTCCGCCTCTGCTCCTGCTGTCGGTTCCTAAACCCGCCTCTCTGGCCCGGGGTCTACGGCCACAACTCCCGTAGAAATGCTGTACCAGTCCTTAAGCTGAACGTCCGGAGAATCGTATGCTTGGTGCCATCCCTTGCGCAGGCAAAGTTCTGTCAGCGCTGCATGTGCTTGAACTGCTCGGTCTGCGAACTGCATGAACATGCGGCGGATTTCCGGTGTGGCACACTGGAAAGCACCAGCCAAGTAAGCCGTTCCGAGAGCTTTGGCGGATCCCATCATCGAGTTGGAGAGAACGTGGTCATTCATGCCTTTTCGCATGTCCGCGATCATGTCTCTGATGCCCACGATCAATGCACCTCCTCGACGGAGACGATGTTGTTCTCCCTTATGAACCTCTGAAGCTCCGCTATCCTTGCCTTAGCTGCCTGTATTCCGGATTCGGACAGATTCTTCAGCTCGGGGTCCTTAATAAACCTATCCATTGCCTGGGCGGTCATCATGCCGATGACTTCCATCTGTAGGAGATCCCGAAGCGAGATGATCTCGCTTGGGGTCAGTTCCCTCATGGGCAGTTTCCTCCATTCCTGCTGCGAGTCGGTGGGCCTGGGTGGACGGTCGACCAAGCCAGTCAGACTGGCCTGAGCCCAGGGCTCTGGCGATCGTTCTTCCCTGGCGGTCCTTCGTGTCTGGCAATCCTTCATATAGGATTCGCCGATGCCTGCGGACTATGCACCGGCATGTCATCTCTGCGTTACGTGCAAGGTGCCGCATGGCGCCTCGTAGAAGACACGGGGCGCCGCCCCCGCACAAGACCAGCGCGCCGTACAAAGCACAGCTCCCCGCACAAAACTAGCGCCCCGCACAAAACACAGCCCCCTGCGCAAGGCACAGTGCCCCGTACAAGACGCAGCGCCCCGCCAAGAATACGACAAACCGTACAAAGCACAACGTCCCGTACAAAACACAGTGCCCGCCAAGTGCGGGCACTCGATGGAAGCGGAAACCGCCGCTTATCATCTTTGATGACTCTCAGCATCTCTGAAGACTCTCAGCATCTCTGAAGACTCTCAGCACCTTCGAAGACTATCAGCACCTTCGAAGACTCTCAGCACCTTCGAAGACTATCAGCACCCTCGAAGACTCTCAGCACCCTTGAAGACTATCAGCATCTCCGAAGACTCTCAGCACCTTCGAAGACTGCTCACATACATACTCAGATATGCTCAGATATACTCAGATATGGTCAGATCTACTCAGACCACGCCTCAGTCTTCGAGGGCTACTCTGCATGATGCTTCTTGGTATCTCTGAGGGCTACACACACGGTGATATCGCCCTTCTCGCTTCGCATTGGGATGCTCAAGACTGGCATCACTGTCGTCACTATGAGCTCTTTTCCTTGTATCAGAGAAGGAGGGGTGAGGACTGATCGATAGCCGTTCTCAGCCAGAGCGATCGATGCGTTCCCCGTTATCATGTTTCCGAGCTCTCCAATGGCGCTCTTGCTGATTTCGTCCAGCTCGTTCACAGTCTCGCCCATCATTGTCGAGACTATGTTCTTCGCAGTCGCACTGTTCATCGTAAGTATGACCTGTCCCTCTACATCGCCTGCAACACCTATGATGACGTTCATGTCCCACCCTTCAAACGGACTAGGCCTCAGCGACAGCTGACCACGGCTCCAATCTGCAGGCACTTCTTTCTCGAGAACCGACAAGACTGCCTTGGCAAAGGGATTGATGAACTCTACCTTCACAATGCACCTCTCCTACCTGTACGCCTCAGAGGACCCGGCTAGTACAAACCTAGGTTGAACGCTAATCGCTACCAGGATTCGACGAACTCCCGCCGGCTCCTTCTAGGACGCACTTTTCAGACTGAATATTAATGAAACATTTATAAAGCGAGAGCAACAAGGTGTAGAAGACTTCGTACATGGCTCCAGCTGTCTAGCCATGGGCGAAATTGACTATTCGAAAGCGTGGCTGCTATAATCGAAGTGCTCATTTATCTGTGAGAGGCTGTAGCTGTGAGTGAAGACATAGACAAGCGAAGCGCACGGAAGCGGCGAGAACGGCCCTCGGGCATCTCCTCGGGCATCCCCTCGGCCACCTCCTCGGGCCTCCCCTCTGGCACCCCCTCCGACCTCCCAAATCAAGTCCTGTGCGGAGTGGTTACAGCCGTCGTCCGAGGCGGTTGCAAGGTCCGCGTCGATGGAAAGATCGTGGACTGCATCGTGCGCAGCGGAGACAGGTTCCAGAACAAATACGACCTTTGTGCAGGCGACGAAGTCCAGCTGACCTGCCCCTCCACCGGCCTATGCATCCTCAAGTCGGTCCTTCCAAGACGGTCAGAGCTATCTAGAGTAGACCCGAGCCGCCGTGATTCCGAACACGTCCTCGCGGCAAACGTCGACATTGCTGTCTTGGTTGTCAGCATCGTAGAGCCTCCGCTTAGAATCGGATTGGTCGACAGGTTCCTGATAGCATGCAAGAGGGGCGGCATTGAGGCAGCCATCTGCGTTAACAAGGCTGACCTTCTGAGCGCCGAGGGTCGCTATCCTGAACTCGCAGACCTCGAGGCGTATGAAGGCATCGGAGTGCCGGTTGTGCTGTGCTCCGCCGTTACCAGACGAGGGGTTGACGAGCTGACAGCCCTGCTGAAGGGCCGCAGGTCCGTGTTCGTAGGTCACAGCGGCGTCGGCAAGAGTTCACTGCTAAACGCCATGAATCCGAGTCTGCGCTTACCGACCGCTCCGCTGCAAAGGGAGACAGGGAAAGGCCGGTTCACGACCACCTACTCGATCCTCATCGAGCCTTTGCCTGGCATTGAGATCATTGACACTCCAGGGCTCAAAGACTTCGGCCTGAAAGAGACCGGCGCACAGGAGCTGAAGTCGCACTTCCCTCAGTTCAGCGCCTACTCCTCGGAGTGCTCCTTTGCTGACTGCACTCACACGAGCGAGCCAGGCTGCAGAGTCAGGCTTGCAGTGCGAGACGGACTCATTCGCAAGAACAGGTATGAGAGCTATCTCAAGATACTGGGGGTATCAGCAACGAAAGGCGATAATGGTGCAAGGCGCGGCACCGGAAACCAGCGCCAACCCGCAAACCATCGGCAATCTGGGAATGACCGGCACCCAGGAAACCATCTGCAATCCGGGAGTAACCGGCAACCCGGAAACCACCGGCAACTGGGAAATCACCGTCAGCTCAATAGAAGGGACGAAGCTCCCGAGGGCGCGTTTGAGTGTGCCAACTGCGGAGCATATGTTGCTCCTGAAAACGCAGGCACGCAGCACCGCAACCACTGCCCGAACTGCCTGTTCAGCCTGCACCTCGACGACAAGCCCGGCGACCGGGCCGCTTACTGTGGTGGATTGATGGAACCGATTGCGGTGTGGGTCAGGCACGGAGGCGAATGGGCACTCATTCACCGCTGTCAGGATTGCGGCGCACTGAGCTCCAACCGGATCGCAGCCGACGACAACGAAATCGTGCTGCTTTCTCTCGCAGTGAAGCCGCTGTCGTCGCCTCCATTCCCTCTGAGCCGCCTCGGTGACCTGCTCAAGCGGAAGGAGTAAGTCTAGATCAGTACCTTCCGTACTCCTGAATGAGCGCCATCACGAGCCTCATGCTCGTGAGCAGCGATCCGTTGTTGATGGATCCTGCAGTGGAGAGGTTGAGGCCCTTTCCGAACTGCTTCGCCATCTCGCAGTCTCGTATGACCTGCCTCTTGATTTCCTCCTCGTCATTTAGCATGAAAGTCAGAGGCGACAGACAGCCATCGATCCTAGTCCTCGGCATGTGCTTGCGTATCTGGTCGACCAGAACCGTCGGACCGAAGTTGCACCCGGTGAGGTTGAGACGGCCTAGGATAGGCAGCAGGTGTGCCATATCGGAGTCGGAGTGCTGGTACCGGGGGTCTGTGGGGCCTGGAGACCACCGACTGAATACACGCTCAAGTATTGGATAGCCAAACAGCTCGTACATCTCCGGTGTGAGGAGGCAGCAGTTGTCGTCCGCAAAGCTGAATCCAGGCGGGGCCTGGCCGGGACTGTAGCCGGCTTCCTCATCCATGATTTCAGCCATGCCGCAGATGACATCTCCTATGACGCGGCTGAACCTGCGCGCCAGGTCAGGGCTATCGACTATCAGGAATATGAGGTTCTCAATGCCGTAGATCGACGTGGCCAAAGTGACAGGACCTCGGACATGGCGCCAGAGCGGAGGCTTCTTCCCATATTGCTCGTAGATGCGCTTCTTCTCAGCCTCCCAGTTTGGCGGCAATATGAACTCCCTGAGATCCATTGCCTCAACCTTGTCCAGGATACGCTCGAGCTCTTGGGGGGTGCTGCACGACCCTTCCAGCCAGGTCGTCATGCCGTCGAACACATATCGTCCCCCAAACACCTCGCCAATCCCTCTGATCTCGGGGAACGTCTGTTCCGGGGTGGGGAACTCCTCTCTGAGCAGCCGCCTCCCGACGATCTCCTCCGCTTTGTCGTTATAGCGCTTGTTCAGCTCGATTCTGCGCTCGCGAGGAGTGAACCCCCATGGCTCACCTGGCTCACCCAGTTCGGCGAAGACGCATTCGTCGCTCATTCGGATTCCGAAGGCGACCTGAGGAGCCTCAGGGCTGAAGCAGTTGTCCTTGTGTGCCAGCTCGTCATCCTTCCAAAACTGCTCGATGTCCAGGTCCACCATGGCGTCATCACTCCCCTGTGAGTACTGCAATCCAAGTTCCTAAGTACTCGAACCGAAGTTCCATTGAGGTCAACCCAAAGATACTACAACGGCAGTCGCAAACCCTGTCTTGACGCAACAGACGAACCCGCCTCAGGCCCCGCCTTGACGTAGCGAGCGGGCTGGACTCAAACCGGGCTTTGACGTAACAGGCGTGCCGGCCTCAGGTCCTGCTCTAACGCAGCAGACGAACTGGCCTCAGGTCCTGCTCTAACGCAGCAGACGAACTGGCCTCAGACCCTGCCTTGACTGCCCCGAGTCCTGCTGAGACGCAGCGAGCATCGCGATTTCAGACCCTGTCTGGGTGCGATTAGCGTGCCCGCCTCAGGCTCTGTCTTGACGCGACAGGCTTGCCCGCTACCAGCCGTGCTCAAACTCAACGAGCGTCCCTATTACGTACCCTGTCTGGGCGCAATGAGCGTTCCAGCCTCAAACCCTCGACAGCTTGACCAAGAACACGTCGTTGTCGCGGAGTTCGAAGTCCTCTGACAGGACCTGGCCACCCTCTACGGCGACCCGCTTCACATACAGAGGCTTGCCGGAGCTCGCATCGCCGAGCTGCTTGACCTGCTCCCTGGACAGAGTCTCCGGCCACGCAACCCCGGTGTCGAGATAGGCTGTGTAAACATCATTGACCCTGTAACCTACCTGGAACGCAGCCATCTCGTATGCCCCGCTCTCCAGCCCGCTCACCACCAGCCGGGCCGGCCTGCCGGGTCCGGGCGGCAGATCGCGCTTGTAGAACACCTGGTTGGGAGCATCCTGCTCCGGCAATGTGTAGTCCCAGAACAGAACCTGCACGCCGCCATCGCTCTTGCACGCAAAGGTGTCCGCGTCTTCGCAGGCGACCTCTAGCGGGCCGAGCTCGTTCAGGAACTTATATGCGAAGAAAGACGGCTTCCTGAGTCCCTGTAGGTTAAGGAGTCCAAAGCCCCCGTGGAAGTGGCCGGGCCCCGGACCTGCCTCTTCAAACACATCCGAGAAGGTCCAATAGGACATGGATGTCGCGAGTGCCCCCACTCTCTTGAGCTTCGACAGAATAAAGGGCGCAGACACGTACGAATCATGCACCGGATCCCTCGACGAATACGAGGTGCTCCACTCTGTGAAGTGAAGCTCCAGCTCAGGCATTTTCGATGAATCGATCCAGCCTCTCACCTGCTTTACTTCCTTCACGATTGAGTCAGGGTCAGTGCTCATATTCAGCAGCTGCGTGCCGAACTCATCGACAGCGCCATACACCGCATAGGCGTGTGTTGAGATGAAGTCAATCGGGATCCTGTTTTTGTAGCAGAAGTCGATGGTCTCATTGATCCAGGCAGGCCCCGCTGAGGCAGGACCGCCAACCCGATAGTCCGAGCAGACGCCCTTGATGGCCTTCGCAGCTACCTCATACAGCCGGAAGTAGTCGTTCATATCCCCGCTGAAGAATATGGAGAGATTAGGCTCATTCCAGATTTCGAAGTACCATTTTCGGACTTCGTCCTTGCCGTAGCGAGTAGTCAAGTGCCGCGCCAGGCTTTCGACCAGTTCTCCAAAGCGCTCGTAGGACTTGGGCGTCGTCACGTTTCCTCTCCAGTGGAATATGGTCTGCTTCCCGCTTGCGAGCGCCTCAGGCATGAATCCAACCTCAACGAACGGCTTCATCCCGACGTCGAGGATCCCGTCATAGAGCTTATCGAGGTATTGCCAGTTGTACAGCGGACGCCCGTCTCTGTCCTCTCCATAGATGCCCATATTGTCGCTGAGCAAGCCATGGAAGCGGACGAACTCGAATCCGCACTCCTCTCGGACGATCGCGAGATGCTGCCGGTAGTCCTCGCGAAGGCCGAGATACGCATATCCGGAGCCTACGCACTTGCGAAAAGCCTTGCAGTGGTCACCCTTCACCTTTGCTGCATCTACGGAGATCACTCTCATCCTGAAGTCACCAGTCCTTTCTGCGCGTGATCCGTCGCATGTCCACACCGATCAATCGCATGTTCACAGCTCACTGCACTTCCTGGCCCTGACCGCTGTATGCGGTCTTCCAGGGAGCTGCACGGTTGTCATTCCACTGAACTCGCCGTCTATGGGAGTGACAGTCATATTCCAGGTGTCAATGATCTCGAGCTTGTACGTAGTCCCTTCAGGAAGCGCTATTCTCTTCTGAACAGACTGCTCCATACCGAAATAGACCAGAATGTAGGTCTTGTCTCTGTCGGCTAACATCAGCTCTCTGCTGGATTCCACCGGCCATAGGCCGCTCTCAGGTGCCTCTTCGAAGACCATTCGCAGGAATCCGATACGCAACGGCGACTCCCCATGGAGAACGCCACCCTTTGACCACCACAGGATGTCTTCAGGGTGCATGTAGGTTTCGCCATGTCCT
>JAAYAB010000152.1 GCA_012719595.1 Bacillota bacterium | reverse complement strand
CACGCCTGCGGTGTCCCAGCGCTGCTGGTCAGTGAAGAACACGACTACGTTCGGCCTGCGATCTCTCAACATGACCGTCACCTCGAGACAATGGAGTCGCTCAGCCATAGAGCCATAGTTAGTGTTCTGCCTCACCACTGCGTGATCCTCCGTTGCCTCGTCCTCCGTTGCCTGATTCCTCGTTGCCTGATCCGCTCCGACCCTGATCACTACTTGACGGATATCAGTTGACACAATATAATTAGTGACGCTAAGTATATTATGTAGCGAGGTCACCTGAATGAGCTTTGACAAAGAACTGCTCAGAGGAACGCTCGAGCTCATGGTGCTGCATCTGATTGACACTGGAGACACATACGGATATGCACTGACATCGAGGATATCCGAACTCAGTGAAGGCCGCATAGACCTGAAGGAAGGGACTCTTTACCCGGTCCTCTACAGGCTCGAGAATGAGAGCATGATAGAGAGCTCATGGTCGACACCTGAGAGAGGAGTGCCTCGCAAGTATTACCGCATAACCGAAAAAGGCCGTGCTCGACTGAGCGAGCTTCGGCAGGAATGGCACGCCTTTGTGGAATGCGTGAAAAGGGTGCTTCGCGGGTAAAGGCGCTTCGCGGTTAGTGGTTCATCAGGAACGACCGGCATCAATGATATCCAATGAGCGGTCCGCAGGCCCGTTCGATCAGGTGCACATTCCGCCCGGATCCTTTCGACTGAGTGCATCTGGAGGCTGGAGCCGCGAAAGGTTAGGTGAATGAAGGGAATGGATTCACGGATTCGTCGATACATACTGTCAGTGATGAGAAACGTGTACCTCAAGACTGAGGCGAGGAGGCAAATAGCCGACGACCTCAAGGCAACCATGTTGGCTGCCTGCGAAGACAAGCCGGTCGAAGACGTCATTCGAGACATGGGAAGCCCGTTGCAGATGGCGAAGGAGCTCATGAG
This sequence comes from Bacillota bacterium, assembly GCA_012719595.1. Classification (GTDB taxonomy): domain Bacteria; phylum Bacillota; class DTU014; order DTU014; family DTU014; genus JAAYAB01. Next base: position 9,737 of record JAAYAB010000152.1, on the reverse strand, counting down.
CGTGCATGCGACGAACGTCGAGGAGATGGGCGTTGTCAACGCGATGCTTAGCGGTGCAACACGTGGCCACTTCGAGATGAGGTCAAAAGCGATGATAGGCGACAAGCCCTTGGTTCATGTCGCATTCGGTTACGACGAGGAGACGGGTGCCCTAAGGATCGCCCAGGGGATCATCGCCATAGGAACCATAGCCAAGGGCTGGGTGGCTCTTGGCGGAATAGCTATCGGAGCACTGGCCTTCGGGGGCATAGCCATCGGAGGTGTCGCTCTTGGAGGGCTGGCTATCGGATTGCTAGCACTTGGAGGTCTGGCCCTGGCCGCGGTGCTGGCTGCGGGCGGTGCTGCACTGGCTGGCGGCCTCTCGATCGGCGGGCTGGCGCTGGCGGTATGGACTGCGGTCGGCGGCTACGCACGAGCGATGAACTACTACACCGCGACCGGGCAGAGTCCGCCGGTCTCCGGTTGGGCGCTCTGGTTGGCTAACAACATCGACTCCTTGAGCTGGCTCGTAGTCGCGCTGGCTGTGGGGCCGACCTTCTATCTGATGGGAGTGTCTCTATCCAGAGTTCTAGGACTTGATATCAGAGACATACTGGCAGAACGATGAACCATCGTCATCGAACGGCTCTCCACTGAACTCCTTGACCATGGCGAGCGACTCCGTATCGGTGTTCTCAGATCAACCTTGTCAACCTTGAAAACTGCGGCCAGCGGCTTGGCGCCATCCTGACGGGGCGCTGTCCCTCTGCGATAGGCACCTGGTTAGCTGTCCAAGACACAGCAGCACTACTACGGCGTACAGCAGGCAACTGCGATACCCCCAGGCCTCTCCGACGATCTCGTTGGTGAACCCGATCACCAGTTGCATGACCCCGTTGATCGCCCCAGAGACCACGATGATGGCGCTTGTGACGATCGGAGCATCAGCCCCAAACGCTCCCATAGCGACAGCCATCATAGTCGGCCACATGATACCTATGAACAACCCGGTGAGCGGCAGGATCCAGATGCCGCTTCTGCCGAGCCCGAATCCGGCTAGGAACACTGCTATGGTGCAGGCTGCCGCTAGACAGAGGCTTCGGACGTATCCGATCTTCTCGATCGCCAGCCCGCTGAACAGACGCGAGAGCGTGAAGAGTATGTAGAAGGCTGAGACCAGGCTAGCTCCTGCAGTACGAGGATCGAGCTGATAGACATCCTGCAGGTGAAGAGCACCCCAGTTGGCAGCACCGAACTCGATGACTTCCATGAAGCCCAGAGTCACGGCGAACATCCAGACAAGCGGACTCCTGAGAGCGCCAAAGAAGGTCAGCCCTGCGCCTCCTACGCCAGTCTGAAGGTGACCCTCTACACTGGCCTGCCTCAGGCCCTCTGCTTCCGCCCGGCCCGAGTCCTCGACTCCCGCCTGCCCCATGCCTTCGACTCCCGTCCGCCCTGTGCTCCCTACGTGATCGAACCTGACAGACAGAACGAAGAGCGCAAGCAGTGCCGTCGGCGCGATCGTGGCGATGTAGACCTGGCGCCACGAGAAATCGAGGACGGTCGTAAGGAAGCCAGCAGCCTTCGGTCCTGCGATTGCCCCGAACCCATAGAAGAAGTGCAAGAGCCCCATCATCAACGCAGGCTTGCGAGTGAACGCGACTGTGCCGAGAGCATTGGTTCCAACCTCGAAGAAGCCGAATCCTGCATTCACCACCAAGAGAGCCAGGGAGGCCGCCAAGAGAGAAGGAGCAGCCATAGTCACTACGGCTCCGGCGCAAACCAGAAAGTAGCCTGCCAGCACCGACCGCTTGACCCCGAACCTCTGCAAGAACAGACTGGCCACCAAACAGAACGCCACATACCCAGACCAGGCCAGAGAGACGAGCCCGCCCTGTCGGTCGTACGACACCCCGAACTCATTCTTGATGAGCGGCAGAGACACGCCCTTGATGTTTTCGACCAGGCCAAATAAGAACGCCGTAGAAAAGAGGATGACCAGAAGAGCGATGTGCCTCGACTCGCCTTGGATCGCTGTGCTCTCAGCTGTGCCTTCGTCAGTAGCCATCAGATGTGCTCCCTTGAACCCTACACTCCAGAACCCTGCGCCACACAGATCTGGACCGGCCGTTCAGTCCTGTGCGAGCCTGGGTGACTTACCTCAAGGACAACAATACAGAATGCAGGCAATTCAGTCAACTCGCCTCGATCGCCCCGATCTGCTTGACACTGGCCGATCGCCCCGGCGTACTCCTGAGTCGCTCGCCATCTGGCGGGAGGCTCCTCAGGCATCAGGCGAACTGAAGAGCCTCTAGCTGCGACGACCCTCCGCAGGCTAGAGGCTCTCCACACATCTGGGAACCCTCAGACGAGTGTCGGAATCTTTCTCAGACAGCTATCGGGATCTAGCGCTTGCTGAGTGCAGCAATCTCGTCAGCTGAGAGGGCCTCTGTGAACAGATAGAACTCATCCATCATCCCATCGAAGTACGGATCCGGGAACTGAGACTTGCCCAGGTAGTTAGACATCAGGACGTCCGATCCGATGTCCTTGGATGCGTGCGTAACCGGAAGAGTGGCCTTCAGTTCTCCGTCGACGTAGAAACAGTACTCGGCACCCTCGCCGCTCCCTGCAGTCACCGCAATGTGGTACCAGGTATCTAGTGCGAAGTTGTCTACAGGGATCGACAGTATCGGCTCCTTGTCGGGATCGCCAGCATAGATCGAGAATCGCGTGTTGTCAGCCGGTGCTCCTGCGTTGAGCGTCAAATACATGAACCCCTTCGATCCTGCGAAGTCGAAGACTCTTGCCCAAAGCGGATTCGAGTTGAGCTTGACCCACAGCGCGATTGTCATGGCATCGAGGTCTTTGGCGACGTTGTCAGGGAGCCTCACGAACCCATCCACTCCCTTGAAGACCAGAGCTCCGCCGGACACGCCTTCAGTGCTCCACTCAACACCGCCCTCCAGCAGCGCGATTTTCCCGCTGCCGGTTGCATCGGTCAGGACGTCGCCTGCGCCTTCGTCAAAGGTGAAGTGGAGAAGCGGCTGCTTCTCTGCGGATAGAGCCCAGCAACCTGTAGCAGAAGCCATCACGACACCGACGATACAGAGAATCACACATAGGAAAAGACGATTTCTCACAACAATACCCTCCTCATTTGCGAAGTCCCAGACAGGTGTCTCGGCTCGGATCTCTCTCACTCAGAGTCAAGGAGTTCTGTCAGCAGCTCCTTGCCCCATATGGAGACCCCTTTCTCCGACAGCGCGCTGAACGTCATCACCCACGCTGCTGCCGATGGGTCCCACTGCCGCACAAACACGCCCTTATACAGTGATCCGTCGATTGTCAATTCCGCCAGGTAACCGTCCCTGAGTTGCCAGGTTCCTGCCACTTCTCCTGTCACGGTTCCGTCTTCATTGAGTGCGATCTCAACTGCGGTCTTCCTCAGTGAAGAGATGTCTTTTCCGTGATTGACAAAGAGATAGTCCGCAACCACCTCCTCGACCGATACTTCCTCTGCGCTCTCATAGGCATACGGCAACACAGACATCACGGGCCATCCGTCTTCGTTGAAGAATATCTGGTGGGTCCTGACCTCGTGGTACTCGCCCGTGCGCGGAAACCTGGTGTGCATGATCACGAAGTACCTGTCACTCTCCGGGTCATGGCAAGCCGAGTTGTGACCGGGAGAAGTGTATCCGTAGTAGTCGTAGTCCGATCTGAACAGGAAGTTCCCGACCAGCTTCACGCCGTAGGGCTCGATGGCCCGATCGTCAAAGAAGCTCCCTCTCGGTCCGTGCGCATCGACCATGTTCTTTCCCTCTGAGTCGTAGTACGGTCCGCCGGGGTTCTTAGACCTGGCCACACGTATGTTGTACCCGCCGCGGGAGTCCAGCCCGCCGAAGCTGAGGAACAGGTAGTAGTACTCGGTGGCCGGGTTGTAGAGTATATACGGCCCCTCGATGCGGCTGTGATTGCCTCCGACCAGCTTCTTCCCATAGCCCTGGTCAGGATACGGGAAACCAGTCGCCGGGTCCATCTCCAGGATGAAGATGCCCCCGGAGTACGAACCGTAGACCATCCAGAGCTTCCCCTGTGCATCGAAGAAGACCTGCGGGTCAACCACGTTTGGATGCCTTGTCGCATCGTAAAAGCTCCCGTCAGGGGCCCTCAGCCCGCCGGATGTAAAGATGATCCCGAGGTTCTTGTACGGCCCCTCTATGTCGTCGGCCACCGCCACACCAAGTGCCGACAGGGGCGAGTCTCCCCTGCACGCGCAGTAGTACATGTAGAATCTGCCGTCCGGCAGCTGAGCGACGTCCGGCGCCCAAAGGGTATCCGTCTGCGCCCACTTGAAGGTTTCCTCGAGTTCCGTGTACACGTTGGGAATCAACCGGTTGCCGTTGTGTACACGGGTCTCGATGGACTTCCAGTTCCTCAGATCCGTCGACTTTGCGGCCGCAAGGTGCGAACCGAACACGTAGTATGTGTCGCCGACCTTGATGATCGACGGGTCGTGCACTGACGCACTCATCAGAGGCGGTATCAGCGCTTCGTCCGCCTCTGCTTGATCATCTGTCTCTGCTTGAGCTGAGACGGCACTTGCGGCCGAACACAGGACAAGAAAGAGCACTGCTGCACAACAGAGTGCCGGCCAGATACGGACACCCCTCAGCCGATCAAAGACACCTATCTTCCGCATTAATCCACCTCCTATTGCACCCATCGCCTGTTGACTCCCATTGCGTGAGCCGCCCGCCGGCACGAGCCTCGCGCACCGCACGCACTGCCTGCCGGCCGCGGCCGACCGCTGAGCCGTCACCTGCTGATTCCCGATGTCGAGATCGCCTTGACTATGTACCGGTTGGCAAAGACGAATATGACCAAGACCGGTATAGCCGCGATGAACGCGCCTGCCATGATGGTGCCTGCCTCAAACGTGCCGTGATACTCCCCTCTGATCCGAGCCAGAGCCGGCTGCAGGGGCATGATCTTGCTGTCATATATGACTAGCATAGGCCACAAGAGGTCATTCCATATCCCCAGGAAGGTGAGGATCGCCAACGACACGAGTGGAGGCCTCATCAGTGGAGCTACGATCTGGACGAGGAAGCGCAGAGGCGAGCACCCATCGATCTTCGCTGCATCCTCCAACTCATCCGGGATCGTCAACATGAACTGCCTGAGCAGGAAGACCCCGAAGGCCGGTCCGATCGGCGGCAATATGATCGCCCAGAAGGTGTTGAGCAGGTGCAATCGATCAAGCAGCAGGTATACAGGGACGATGAACATCTGCACCGGTAGTATGAGCGTAGCGACTATGAGCCAGAAAAGAACGTCTCTCCCTTTGAAGTGCAGCCGTGCAAAGGCATAGGCTGCAGGCGTCGCAGTGACCAGGACCCCGGCCGTAACCATTGAGGAGAGGAACACGCTGATGAGGAAGGACCTTCCCACGTTGACGCCTCGTCCGCTGAAAAGGATGGTCCTGAAGTTCTCCAGCGTGACCACCCTCGGAATGATCCTCGGCGGGTAGATCAACAGCTCTGAGTTTGGCTGCAGCGAGGAGAAGAACATCCACAGTATGGGGAAGAACCAGGCTATCCCCAGAGCTATGCCGACAATGCTCAGAACCAGCCTCTCTCTGCTTGTTCTTCTAAGCCTCAGCACTGTCCTACACCCCCTCCCCAAGCCAGCGACTCAGGAACTTGGCCTGAAGCAGGCCGAAGAAGCCGATCAGGATGAACATGTACCAGCTGACCGCGGCCGCCCTGCCGAACATGAAGTCTCTGAATCCCGTCTCGTACAGGTAGAACGCTAGAGTCCGCGTGCCTCCAGCCGGGCCGCCTCCGGTGAGTATGTAGACCTGGTCGAAGAGCTTGAAGGAACCGATGATCTGCAGCGTGCAGATGAACAGCATCCTGCTCCGCAACAGGGGCAGAGTGATGTGCCAGAACTGGTTCCACCCATTGGCTCCGTCAACTGCAGCTGCCTCATACAGCTCTGGAGGAAGGTCCTGCAGGCTGCTCAAGTACAAGATGATGTTGAACCCGGCCGTCCACCACAGAGTCACGAACACGATGACCCCCATTGCTGAGCCTTGGTGGCTAAGCCATGACTGAGGCTGCAGTCTCAGGGCCCTCAAGCCGTGGTTGATCATCCCTGTCTGCGAATCCAGCATCCAGATCCACAGCAGGAGAACGCTGCTTGACGGAATGAGAAAAGGCGAGATGGTGGCGTTCTGTGCAAACCTGTTGCCGAAGAACTTCTTGTTGAGGAGCAAGGCCACTAGGAGTGGCACTATCAAAAGCAGAGGGACGCTCTCGAGTGCGAACATGAACGTGTTCTGCACTGCCGCCTTGAACCTGCGGAGGTCTAGCAGCTCGATGTAGTTCTGCAGACCGACCCACACCGGGTCTGACAGAAGCGACCACTCCTGGAAGCTGAGTATGAGTCCGTGGCACAGCGGGATCAGGATGAACACCACGAAGAACAGAAGATAAGGTAGCAGGAAAAACAGGGCGGTGAGATCGCGACGCTTTCTTGCGGTCCCTTTCATAGCTCTCTCCCCTTCCTGGACGTACCTCACCGGGGCTCTAGAACCTTCTGAACACGCAACAAAGGCACTATCCGAGGCTTTAGAACCTGCTTGGCCGCAACACTGGGGCACGGCTCCCACCAAGAGGCATCGCCCTCTTGGCGGGAGCAAGATCAGGTCCTATCTCCTGGACAAGATATCGTCGACTTCCTCTGCTGCATCCGCGAGCGCGTTGGCCGGCGTCATTGACCCGAGATAGGCGGCATCCATGTACTCAAGCAGGACGCTCTCTATCTCAGCCAACCTCTCTATCTGCGGCAAGAACTGGACGTAGGGCAACTGCTTGGCGAACTCAGACTGCTCTACGAGTTCCGCAAACGCATCACTCGAGACGACCGAGTTCCTCACTGCGACCTGTCCAGCCTTGGCCCAATCGATGGAGTTGTCGCTCAGCCACTTGGCCAGGGTAATCGCGGCCTGTGTCTTCTCAGCTGACTGCTTGGGAATGCACATCAGGTGAGCGTCTCCCCAAACAGCCTGAGTCTTCCCTAACAACGGCATCGGTGCGACTGCCCAGTTGAGGCCCGGTTGCTCTTTGAAGAGGTTGATCATCCATGGCCCGTTGACGTGCAGGGACAGCATCCCGACTCGGAACGCTTCCTCAGGATCTGCAGGGTCCTTTGGAGCCACTTTCTCCTTGTGGATCAGGTCGACATAGAACTGCAGCGCAGCGACTCCTTCCGGAGAGTCAAACGCTGCCTTCTTTCCATCGCTGCTCAGAAGAGACCCGCCGTTCTGGAAGAGCAGCGTATACCACTGCCACAGAACCCTGAACGGCCATCCGCCAAAGGAATACCAGCCCCACTGATCAATGGTGCCGTCGCCGTTCTTGTCGATCGTCAGCTTCCTGACATACTCGAGGAACTCGTCCTTGTTTTGCGGCGGACGCGGCTCAAGTCCGGCTGCCTTGAGGTGGTCGATGTTGTAGTACAGACCTAGACAGTAAGTCCCGAGAGGTATGGCGTAGATCCTTCCATTCTTCGTGACTGACGCCATGATGTTCGGGCTGAAGTCCGAAGCGTCCAATCCATACTCGCTGAGCAGCTCGTCGCTTGTCCACGACGTCAGATTGTCGAGGAACCGGATGTAGTCGGCCGGCGAAAGGATCACAACCGCCGGAGGTGCGCCAGTCCTGATCGCGAGAGCCAGCTTGGTAACGTAATCAGCACCACCAGCTATGACGAAGAGCTCGACCTTGATCTTTCCCTCGTGCTCCGCGTTGAACTGATTCACCATTCTCTCCATGTAAGCGCCGTCAGGACCTGTGAACGGAGTCCAGAACTGAAGCTCAATGGGCTGTGCGAAGGCAGTCAGGCTTGAGAGCATAGCCAACAGCAATCCAATGCTGAGGATTCTTATCCAGCGTCTCATGGCATTCATCTCCTTCTGCTCTGAACAGATTTGATGACAATGAGGAATCCACCAGGAATCTAACCGGTTCGAAACCACCCCCTCAAGTACGCCGAAAGTGGACTAGCACCCGCTCCAGCGGCTTTTGGCATCATAGGAAGACCTCACCACTATAGTTTCCACGGTTTTTGTATCGCATACTCTTGTTAACCTCCATGCAAAATCCTCCCTTCCTTGATGGTGTCCCTGGTCCGCTTGACCGCTGAACCGCAACGGGCCAGCGCGAGAAGGAGCCAGCTCATCCGTGCAGAAACCCGAATCAGATGCATGTCAAGATCGATCAGGTTGGAATCGACCATCAGAACGACGGTCTGGATCGAGCAGTTCGGCGCAGGAGAGCAGAGCAATGAACATACTACTGATCACAAGCGACCAACAGCACTGGAACACGTTGGCAAGATCATGTCGAGCTTGCACGCAATCACGTGGACGAAGCTCACGTAGGCCAGCACTATGCCATATGGATGGAGGAGAAAGGGCTTAAGAACTGGCGCGACTACTTCCGAAAGCCGACCGGTCATGCTGAAAGGCAGAGGCACAAATGGCTCTTGCCAGAGGAATACCACTATGACGCCTGGATTGCGGAACGCACTCTCGCCCAGCTAGAAAACTACAAAGAAACCGGCGAGAAGTTCTTTCTCTGGTCAAGCTTCTTCGATCCGCATCCAGAATACCTCGTTCCGGAGCCCTGGGACACCTTGTATGATCCCAAGCGCCTCACCGTCCCGTCTGTTGTGCCGGGCGAGCATGACGATAGCCCACCCCATCTGCAGCTGACGCAGACGGCTGAGCCTGACTTCTCAATGTGGCGTGAGTCAGGCAAGTGTCTCCATGGCTTCCACTCACACCTTCACGACCGAGACAGGCTTGCTAAAGATATAGCCGTCTACTATGGCATGATCAGCCTGATGGACAAGTACATCGGAAAGATCCTCGACGGGCTGCACAGACTCGGCTTAGAGGAAGACACACTAGTCGTATTCACCACAGATCATGGTCACTTCTTCGGACAGCACGGACTGATCGCAAAAGGAGCATTTCACTACGAGGACATGATCCGGGTCCCGATGATATCTCGCCTTCCTGGCGTGATACCGGCTGGCCGCACCTGCTCCGCGCTGCAGTCTCTGGTAGACCTCGCACCCACTTTCCTAAGCTTCGCAGGAATCGAAAAGCCAAGATCCATGACCAGAGTCGTTCAGAAACCGGTCTGGATCGGCGAGATAGGCAGCATTAGGGATCATGTCATTGTAGAGAACAGACACGAGCCAACGACGATTCACGTAAAGACGTATGTCGATGATCGATACAAACTAACAGTATACTATAATCAAGAGTACGGAGAGCTCTATGACCTACAGGAGGATCCTGGCGAGCTGCACAATCTTTGGAGTGACCCAGATGCCAGAGATCTAAGAACAAGCCTGATGATGAAGCTGCTCTTTGCAGAGATGGGCAAGGAGCCATTGTGGATGCCGAGAATTGCGGATGCCTAATCGCACAGGCACAACTCCCACTTCAGGAGGCCGTTCACCGTGACTCAGACAACTGTTGAGACGCCCGCAATCGATCTAGCACACGTCAGCCAGATAGCCGCCGAACTCCGCATCAAGCCGGATCAGGTCCGTGCTACAGCGGAGCTTCTGGCGGACGGCGCTACTGTGCCTTTCATCGCCAGGTACCGCAAGGAAGCAACAGGAAGCCTGGACGAGGTGGCTATCACCAGCATAAGAGACCGACTCGCCCAGCT
>JAAYAB010000151.1 GCA_012719595.1 Bacillota bacterium | reverse complement strand
GTTAACATAATATATATTATGCGACGTTATATGTGTCTGTGTCGACTGACACAATAAGAACGCCCCACTTGTCTGTGGGGCTCCTGAGGGAGTTCACTAGTGCGTTGGCCGTAACGTTCATCCCATTGGCCAATAGACTATCTGGATTGGATTCCGCAGTGGCTTCAGTTGCAGGTCCAGAGAGACGGACGACAGCAAACGGCTTGAGGCGTCGGAGTCGAGCGAGTCGCTAGGCCTGCTCCACCTACTTCGCCGGCAACAGCAGACGCTGTCCCGGCAATATCTCTGCGTCCGTCAGTCCGTTGAGAGTCCGAATCTCGAAGACGGCCCGCCTCAGGTCAGCGCCCTCAGGGCTTATGGATCTAGCCAGATCCCACAGGGTGTCGCCAGGCTGGACCACAATCTCCCGATACGCGCCCACTGGGCGCTCTCCAGAGTCGGAAATCCGGTTCATGGCGAATGCTATCGACGCAGCGGTAATCAGGACGATTACGACTACGTATCCGACAGTGGCTGCCAGACGTGACCTGGACCCCATACCAGTGAACTCGATCGCTTGCATATGGCACACCTCCAGAGACAGATCGGCAAGAGCTCTGCAGATGAATGAGAGCACCCGAACATATGTTCCTCTCTGTGCAAATCATACTACGAACAAATGTTCTCGTCAACACCTAAATCGAACTAATGTTTGCACCTCGCGCATGTCCATGCTATAATCGTGCTAGGAAAACTTCCAAGGAACGGTGGTGTTGGCTTTGCCTGAGGGCCTGACTGCACGACAGGCTAAGATCCTTGACTACCTGGTCAATACCCTGAGAGAGCGAGGATATCCGCCGTCCGTCCGCGAGATCGGGGCCGCTGTCGGCCTCAGCTCCAGCTCTACGGTGCACGCTCATCTTGCGCAGTTGGAGGCTAAGGGGTTCATAAAGCGGGATCCTTCCAGGTCGCGCGCAATCGAGTTGGTCGACAAGGCGCTCTACGCCCAGCCCTTGAAAGAGATGCTCAACGTCCCTTTGGTTGGCAGAGTCACCGCGGGCTCCCCTATCCTGGCATCCCAAAACATCGAAGACTACTTCCCCATTCCTACCGAGTTTGTAGGAACGGGAGAGTTCTTCATGCTCAAGGTGCGCGGAGACAGCATGATACAGGCAGGCATCCTCGATGGAGACCATGTCATAGTGCGCAAGCAGGATGCTGCGGAGAATGGAGACATCGTGGTCGCACTGGTGAACGGCGACGAGGCTACGGTCAAGAGGCTGTTTAAAGAAAAGGACCATGTGAGGCTTCAGCCTGAAAACCCTCACATGGACCCGATTATCGCCGTGGATGTTCGGGTGCTCGGAAAAGTGGTCGGTCTGGTCAGAAAGGTCCACTGACTACTGGGCGGCGGGTTTGTCAGCAGACTCCTCGTATTCCTCAGCGGTGATGAACTCGCCCACGCCTGAAGTTATTTGCTTCTTCAGGATTCTGTACCGTTCGTCGAATTCGATTTCGACTTGCATCCTGTTCGGGCACCTCGAGTTGCTGTCACTCACGACCTTCTTGACATAGAACTCGCAACCCGGGTGATTCTCGGGGTCGAAGTTGCGCTGTATCTCGGATGACTTCCTCAACCTGAGAAGCACTTTCTGCCCGCATCTCCCGCACTTGAGGTATATGGGGACTTCATTGGCGCTCATCTGTGGGCCGCTTCCAGTGGGTTTCCCGGAAAACATGTCAATGAGTCTCTGAAAGAATCCTGGAGACATCAGCTCAGCCTCCTGCACACCTACGCCAGCCTTGGCCGATTGTGCGGTCAGGACACTCCTTGGCCCGCCGCATCTTCGGCTTCTCTTGCGCCGAGGATGTGCAGGAAGTTGCCAAGCGCCTGCTCCCGGCCTAGTTCGCTGGCAAATGACGAGTCTTGAACCTTGAGTTGCTCGGTCTTGTCGTCGTCGTACATTGAAAGGCGTGCCTTCAGCTCTCTGTAGGCCGCTGTGGCCTCGTCATAAGCTGAACTCACGCCTTTGTCCTCCACGATCTGTATCAGTCTCTCGTACTCATCCTTTCGGGCCTGGGCCATCGCCCGCGTCGTCTCAGGATGGCTCGTGAGGTCGCTAGCCAGCAGTTCCTGCTTGGCGTAGCTCTTGAACCTCTTGAGGCTGCTGATCAGGTCGTCACGGCCGAGGTAGACCAAGAGGCATTCCCCCTATCAATGATATGCTTTGGACGTCTCTGCGCTCGTCCGGCCAGCTAGGCCTATATAAGTGAGGCGACGTAGGATGGAAGTCACTGACTTCGTTCGTCAGTTGACTACTTCGACGCCGGTACGTCAAATCCTCTACTCGACTCGGTGGCGGAGCGCCCGGCCCGAGTGGCCCAATATCCTGCGAGAATGCAAAAACACCGTGGCGTCCGCCACGGTGTCCCCTGCTATTCGTCATTTCTCTCCGATCGCTCGCTATAGACATATGAGACTTTTTCACCGTCGTCGATCTGGTAGTAATCCACTACCTTGCCGTTGCGAACCAGAGAGCCGAGCAATCGCGCTTCGCCGACAATGATCCCGCAGGACAGCGGCGCAGACTCGGCCGGGCGGCCTCGGCTGTGCAGGTTTACGATACGGCTGTTGTCGCGTCCGTTGCTCACGCTCGGCATCCCCCCAACACGAACAGGTTCAGCGAACAAGTAGTTCGTCCTCAGCACCAGCCGGGCCAAGTGTTCTCTGGGCCCGTCAGGCGACATGTTCCTTCAATTACTAGAATGCCAACCGACGGGCCTGCGTATGCACACTCGGGGTTCAGAGATTGACGCCGAGTATGCCTCCGAGGAGTCCGGCGGCTGTAATCGTGAGCATTTGCCGGCCGGCTGCGAAGAAGCGCTGCCCTCCGAGTGAAGGATCGCCGGACGCGACAAAGTATATGACGGCGAACACCAGTCCGACTACCAAGCCTACCAGCCACCCGCGGGCTGCGCTGGCTCTGCCTGCGACCACTCCGCCGAGGAACACACCGATCATTCCGACTCCTGCCTGGACGTTCAGGCAGGTGGTCTCCGCTACATCCACGATGGTGGTCACGAACGCGAAGAGGATCGTCGCCAGTATGACGAAAATCGATGCAACAGAGCAACCCTTTACTACCGACCTGATGAAGCTCTGCGATCTCGCACCGTTTGATGACGGCATGACGGGCATGAAATCAACCTCCTTGATCGGTCGACTTGAACCGGTGCCCTTTGGCCGAGCATCCTAGGCGGTGCGGCCCACGCGGCCATAGGCGCCCGCGTTAGTACTCTATTGTACAGGGGCGCAGATAATGACCAGACCGGCAGTTGCGTTGACAACCGCAAGCAGGCGAAGTATAATACTCCTGAAGTGTCGGGGCGTGGCTCAGTTTGGTAGAGCGCATGGTTCGGGACTATGAGGTCGCTGGTTCAAATCCAGTCGCCCCGACCACTTTCTCCACTCTCCTGAGTCCCCATCGAATGCGAAAGTGGCGGAATGGCAGACGCGCTAGACTTAGGATCTAGTGAGCTTAGCTCGTGGGGGTTCAAGTCCCCCCTTTCGCACCAGGTCGAATACTCGAACCGTCTGCGCCTTCCCTAATGCTTGACATCAAGCTCTATCTCGTGGTTGAGAATCTCCTGAATCCGCTTTTCCAGTCTGTCTAGGTCGAGGTTCGCTTCTTTCTTTATGCTCTTCCGCAGCATCGGTCCTACCTGATCGAGATCATCCAGAAGGTCCTGCAACAGCTCGAGCGCAGCAGTCGCTTCCATCACCTCACGAGGCGCCTCTGCCATGTTGGCCAGGATCGAGTTCTCGGTTCGAGATGCTACTATCGGGTGATCCACTTCCTCTACGTATACGAGCGTTCGCCTGCCGGGACCCCTGTTGTCCTCGATCGGCTCGAGACCGATCACCTTGTCCGAGCGGACGTACTTGCCGTATCCCAGCGGCACGACGACGTTCTGCCTTATCTCCATCACACATCACTCCTTCGTGTATGTCGAAAACGTGCCCAAGAATAACATGCCCCGTTTACAGCTTCTCTGTGTGACACGCCGGTGCACAAGAAAAGGCGCCGGCTGCGGTGCCTTTCAGCCCGCTGCCGGCGCCCTGCTAGACGCTCTTCTATTCGATCGCCCTCTTGCTTGCTTCTGACGGTGCCTTATCTGAACAGGGAGTTCTGCACTATGAACGAAGCGAAGACAATCGAAACCATCGACACGAGTTTGATCAGGATGTTGATGGACGGCCCTGACGTGTCCTTGAGCGGATCGCCTACGGTGTCGCCCACGACCGCTGCTTTGTGGCAGTCGCTGCCCTTTCCACCGTACTCGCCGCCTTCGATGTACTTCTTCGCGTTGTCCCAGCTCCCGCCTGAGTTGGCCATCATCACAGCCAGAATGAACCCGGTGACTGTGGCACCGGCCAGCAACCCGGCCACGCCGTTGACACCGAGGACGACTCCAATGATGATCGGGCTGAGAATGCCTGCCAGCGCAGGAGCAATCATCTCACGTTGCGCAGACTTCACGCAGATGTCTACGCACACTGCGTAGTCCGGGTCCGCCTTGCCCTCCATCAGGCCGACGACCTCTCGGAACTGACGCCTGACCTCCATCACGATGCTCTGGGCGGCGCGGCCCACAGCCTGCATCGTCAGAGATGAGAAAAGGAACGGCAACGCTGCGCCCACGAATATGCCGACGAGAACCGGTGGGTTCATGATGCTGAGGTTCATCTGGAACACAGCCGCCGTCTTCTCGACTATCAGATCGACCTGGTCTTTGTACGCTGCAATCAGAGCGAGCGCAGTCAGCGCTGCGGAGCCGATGGCAAAGCCTTTTCCTGTCGCGGCGGTGGTGTTGCCAAGCGAGTCAAGTGCGTCAGTCCGCTGCCTGACCTCAGGCGGCTGGTGGCTCATCTCTGCGATTCCG
>JAAYAB010000016.1 GCA_012719595.1 Bacillota bacterium | reverse complement strand
CTTCAAGCGGGTCATGGTGAACGATCTGGTCCTCGACAAGAACGGCCAGAAGATGTCCAAGTCTCGAGGGAACGCTGTCGAGCCATGGGACATGATCAACAAGTTCGGTGTGGACGCTCTGCGCTGGTACATGGTCGCAGTCTCGCCGCCCTGGGTTCCGACTCGATTTGACGAGGATGGGGTCAGAGAGGTATCTGCCAAGTTCCTCGGCACCCTTCAGAACGTATACTCCTTCTTCACGATGTATGCGAACATCGACGGGGCCGATCCGAGGACGTTTGATGTTCCGGCTCCTGAGCGGCCGGAGATCGACCGGTGGGTCATCTCACGACTGAATAGCCTCTCCAAGTCGGTGCGCGAGTACATGGACTCCTACGATCTGACCAAGGCAGTGAGAACCATCTCCAGCTTCGTGGTGGATGAGGTTTCCAACTGGTATGTCAGGCGGAGCCGGAACCGCTTCTGGACCTCGAACCTTGACCTCGACAAGAAGGCAGCCTATCGCACGCTGTATGAGGTCCTTCTGGGAGTCGCCAAACTCATGGCTCCGTTTGCACCGTTCCTGCCTGAGCACATCTACCTGAATCTGAAGGGATCTGAGTCTCTGGGTTCGGTGCACTTCGAGGAATACCCTTGCGCTGATGGGGCGCTGATCGACGCAGAACTTGAGCAGCGGATGGGCATGGTCATGCAGATCGTGTCTCAGGGCCGGGCAGCCAGGAATAAGGTCCAGATCAAGGTCAGGCAGCCTCTTGAGAAGATCCTCGTTGCAGCCAAGGACAGAGATCTGATTGCGGGAATGGAATGGTTGGTCAAAGAGGAACTTAACGTAAAGGACATCCAGTACGTCGAGAACGTGGCAGACTACGTCAACTACGAGGTAAAGCCCAACTTCCCTGTGATGGGGCCGAGATTCGGACGCTTGCTCAAGAGCATTGCGCAAGTGCTCGCCTCCTCGGACGCTCGCTCGGTTGCTGAGGCCGTCCAGACTGCCGGCCATGTCGACCTGCAGGTCGACGGCGAGACCGTTCGCCTTACGGCGGAGGACCTGAGCATCCGGATGAGCGAGCGGGAAGGCTTCGTGGTCGACATCGAAGGCGACGTCTTCGTGATACTGGACACCGAGCTCACGGAGGATCTGATCCTTGAGGGGATAGCCCGCGAGGTCGTGTCGAAGGTCCAGACAATGAGACGCAACAGCGGGTTCAACGTGGTTGACCACATTGAGCTGTGGCTGTCTGGAGACGCTGTGCTCGAGCAGGGCGTCAGGACGCATGAGGCCTACATCAGGAGGGAAACCCTGTGCGACAGGCTCGAGCTGGTGCCAAAGAGTTCGGAGGTCGAGCAGGACTCGAGCTATGAGGAATGGGACGTCAACGGACACAATACCCTATTTAGGGTAAGACGAGTGGAAGGGCCCAGCGAACAGTAGGCATCGGATATTGCCGGAGGGATCTTGGTGACGATCAGTGCTGAGGAATGGGCACTGGAGCGGAGCAGGCTTGAGCACGTAGTTGCTGAGGCTGACTACCAACTCGGCGAGATGCGAAAGGCCGTTCAGAGACGCAAGGGAAGCGTCTTGGACATCCGCCGATCCATGTGGGAGGACGGCCCCAGGCTGATTCGAGATGTAGATGACCAGATCAACGCCGCGATCTACCTCGCGGCGTTGGGTCGCGAAGAAAGAGACTACCTCGTGGTCAAGAGGCTCGAACGCGCCCTGGAGAAGCTCGTCGACTCCCCGTATTTCGCGCGGGTCGACTTTCGGGCAGAGGGGGAAGATGCCCCTGAACAGATATACATCGGACTCTCGACCCTGATCGACCATGTGGACAACCGGCATCTGGTCTACGACTGGAGAGCGCCCATTTCGAGCATCTTCTATGACTTCGAGCCCGGCGAAGCCTCCTACGAGACGGAAAAGGGCCCGATCAAGGGCATCATGACGCTGAAGCGGCAGTACAAGATTGTGCGCGGCCAGCTTCAGTATATGTTCAACACCAACCTTAGAGTGAGCGACGAAATCCTGCAGGAGGTGCTCAGCAAGAGCGCTGACGGCAGGATGAGCAGCATCGTTACGACGATCCAGAGAGAACAGAACAGGATCATAAGGGAAGAAGCCAACAAGGTCCTCGTAGTGCAGGGACCGGCGGGCAGCGGGAAGACCTCGGTGGCGCTCCATCGCGTCGCTTACCTGCTGTACAAATACAGAGACGCGATGAGTTCCGACAGCATGGTGATCTTCTCGCCAAACCGGATATTCGGAGACTACATCTCTGACGTGCTCCCGGAGTTGGGCGAGCAGAACATTCACCAGACGACGTTCCAAGAACTCGCTGAGAGGCTGCTAGGCAGTTCGGTGGCTACAGAAGACATGAGTGAGCAGCTGGAGTACATCTTGACGAAGAGCGAAGAGTCCGAACCCAGGTATGCTGCAAGGATCGAGGGTATCAAGTACAAGAACTCGCCGCGATTCGTATCACTGCTGCGGGAGTATGCCAGATACATCGAGGAGAAGGGTGTAGTCCTCGAGGACGTCGTTGTCGAGGGCCAGACCATTGCGACGAAAGAGGAGCTTACTGAGCTCTTTAGAGAGAGGTACACCTATCTTCCAATCGGAAAGAGGCTAGAAAAGGTGTACCGGAGAGTGCTGTTCCTCATGAAGCCGCACGAGGATAGGCGAGCCGCTGAGCTGTACCAGCAGATCAAGGACGATCCGTCCCAGCTGCATACATCGGAAGAGGAGATCAGAGCACTCAGCCTAGCCGCGGTCAAGCGCGAGTTCGGCCCGGTGAAGGCACGGGTTAGGCAGCTGACGAAGATCGAGGCGGTCGACCTCTACCGCCGCCTCTTCGAATCGCCTGAGCTGATCTCGAGCCTTGCCGGAGGAGATGGGCTGCCTGAGCGACTAAGCGAGATGTGCGCATTGACGGTCAATCACATACACGCGGGCAAGCTCCGGTTCGAAGACCTTGCGCCAGTTGTGTTTCTCAAAGCGATGGTAGAGGGGATCGAGGAGTTGAGCCACATCCGTCATGTGGTGCTCGACGAGATGCAGGATTACTCGCCGTTCCACTTCGAGATACTGAAGATGCTATTCCCGAGGAGCGGAGTGACTGCACTGGGCGATATCAACCAGTCAGTGCATCCATATGCCTCTGCCAACTACGAAACCATGCTCGACATACTCGGAAGGCAGAGATCGACGCTGACGCACTTGACCCGCAGTTACCGTTCGACTGAGCAGATCACGAAGTTCACTCGCGCAATGCTCGAGGGTGGGGATACCATTGAGTACATTGCCCGAGAGGGCGCCAAGCCGGTGATCACTAGAGCTGAAACCGAAGAAGCGCTGATGCGTGCGCTTCAGGTGAGGTTGCTTGAGCTGCGTAGGTCGGGAGTCCAGTCGATCGCTGTGATATGCAGGTCCGCGGCGGACGCGGATCGCGTATTCCGACGGCTCGAGCGACTGGGTCAGATAGCTCTCGTGACGCATCGAGCTACTGCGTTTGAGACTGGTTCTGTCGTGCTTCCTGCATACCTTGCCAAGGGACTCGAGTTCGATGCAGTCCTGATACACAACGCAGGAGCGGCAGTCTATGGCCGGGAGAACGAGCGCAAGCTGCTGTACACTGCGTGTACCAGGGCACTTCATGACCTCTTCATATTCTACACCGGAACCCTCACGCCGCTGTTGTCCGGCATTGATCCAGAGCTCTATGACACCGCAACGTGGGCTTAGGGAGGGGGCAGGCGCTGCGGGCCTGGCCTCGGGTCGACGCAGCCGGGCGAGGCACGCACTGACCGCGTGTGCCCAGCACAGACCGAGGCCCCAGCACCACTAGGTGCTGGGGCCCCTGGCATGGGCCGACGCCGCTCGTCTCGTCTGCCGCTGCCCAGACTGATACGATATGATGCCTCGGTGCAGGTTTCTGCCGCCGGTTCCAAAGCGGCCTGATGGCATGCGCCTCAGCGGCAGGCCGACACAACTGGTCTCTGCGCAGCTAGCCGCTGCCCGCTTTACCGCAGACAGATACCACGTGTCTCTAGCCACTTCACGAAACAGGACGAGAAGTCACTGATCTCCTCACTCGAAAGCGTGTGGTTGTCGGACGCGATCGTAATCGCGATCGTGACGCTTTTCTTTCCAGTTGGCAGACCCTTGCCTGAGTACGTGTCGACATACGATATTGACCGCAGCAGCTCATGGGAGAACTCCTCGAGTTCCTGAAGCAGCGAGCGGTAGGTCCTCGACCTGTCGACCAGGAGGCTGAAGTCAAGGCTGACCTGGGGATATCGAGGCGGCTCCTCAAATGACAGCTTGGCCGTCTTCACTGCGGCAAGTGCGCTCAGATTGATCTCCATCAAGGCCATGTCCGCCTTCTGATCGAACTCATCGAGCAGGTGCGGGTTGATCACAGTGATGTAGCCGAGCGCAATGCCTTGACACGATACAGAGCAGCGCTTCACCGGATGTACCCATGATAGGCGTGCTTCGGGCTGGGCCTCCGGATCAATCGGGTCGAACTCTGCCGGATGGTTGCACATCACCCTCGCAACCGCCGATGCTGCCTGCTTGAGAAGGTCTGTTGCCTCATCCTCTTCTTGAGAGGACCGACCTTTCCAGTGCACGACGCAGCAGAGATGGATGTTCTCGATTCGTTCTGAGTTCCCGCTCTTGTTGGCAGGAGGAGTATTCCCGACTAGTTGTCCACGGTCTTGCATGTTGATATAGGTTTGCAAGGGTGAGGGTAGGTTTCCGCCCTTGACAACACTGCAGCCAGAGGCTGATTGACCGTCGGGCTTTGTAACAGGGTGGTAGACGCTGCCCACCTCAAACAGCCGGAACTCGTCGTAGAAGCCCTCGTTCCGTCTCGTGGTCGCAAGCAGGTTCGGGACCAAGTGGCGCCGGAGCGTATCGTGCTTGCTGATGCCCGGGTTGATGATCTTGAGGCAATGCTCGCCCTCGTGACCTATTGCTCTGTTCCATTCCTTGTCATACCAGCTATACGTGTGGACCTCCGACATCCCGAAGCTGGTCGCCAGGGTCTGTTTGATTCGGTAATGGAGATCGATATGGCGGTCCTGGCGCACCGGTGACAGGGTGACGACTTTCGACTGGGGCTCGATGTTGTCGTACCCGTAGACCCTCGCGATCTCCTCGATCAGATCCACCCTAAGGGTAATATCCTTAGTAGCTCGGTAGGTAGGCACAACGACATCCCAGACGATGGTGCCCTTGTCACCACTCGAATCACTCGGTCCCTGCCGACGCGTGACTTCGAATCCGAGCGAGCAGAGGATAGATTCGACCCGCTCGCTGGGGATGCTCACCCCGGCGTACTTCGCTACGTAGTTGCTGTCTATCGTCAGCGTCAAGGGCTTGGTGGGCCTAGGCTTTTCGTCCGCCAGACCTGAGTAGACATTTGCCTCAGGTATTACTTCTCTGATAAGATACAGGAAGCGTCTGATTCCCGTAAGGGAGAGGTTGGTGTCCTGGCTCTTCTCAAACCTCATGCTCGCCTCAGTGCGCAGCCCAAGTGCGGCAGCGCTCCTTCGGACCGAAACGGGATCGAAGGTTGCAGACTCGAGAAGGATACTCGTTGTAGACTGTGCAACCTCCGAGTTCTCTCCACCCATTATGCCTGCGATGGCCACGGGATGGAACTTATTGCATATCATGAGCGTCGAGTCGGGAATCTCCCGCGGGATCCCATCAAGGGTCGCAAATGTCGATGATTGGTACCCCGCAGCTTTGACCTGGCCGAATGTCATGACACGGACGTGATCGATCATGTTGCCGTCAAACGCATGCATGGGCTGACCGATCTCGAGCATGACGTAGTTGGTCAGGTCGACGATCAGATTGATCGGGCGCATCCCGACGTATGCGAGGCGGGTTTGGAGCCAGCCGGGCGATGGGCGAGTATCGATTGCGCCGATCCCAAGAGCGCAGTAACGGAGGCACTTCTCCGGATCGTCGATCGTTACCGTCACCACCGGCCTTTGCGATGTGAGATCGTCCATCGGAGACATATGCAGCGGCTTGAGCGGCTGCCCCGTCAGCGCTGCGATTTCTCTGGCAAAACCATAGTGACCCCACAGGTCTGGCCGGTGCGTCAGCGACTTGTTGTCGATCTCGATCACTGTGTCCTGCAGCTTGAGGAGTCGAGCGACATCGTCCCCCGGACTGCAGTCATCCGTAAGTTCCAGGACGCCCTCGTGGCTTTCTCCGATACCGAGCTCTCTGGGGGAGCAGGCGATTCCATCGCTGGAAACGCCGGCGACAGTCGCAGACTCCACTCTGGGAACGCCGGGAAGTGTCCCGCCCGGCAGCGCGAAGGGCACCATTATGCCCGGCCGCACATTCGGGGCACCACACACGCTCTGGACCAGGCCGGAACCGGTGTCGACCAGGATCACCTTCAGCTTCTCCGATTGCGGGTGGTCCGACATCGACACGATCTTGCCGGCTACGACGCCTTTCACTTCAGTGCCCTTGTGCTCGACAGTCTCGACTTCCGCAGTAGACATAGTCAGGAGCTCAGGAAGTCGCTCTGCGGTCTTTTCATCTATGTCGACATGATCTCTCAACCAGTTGAGAGAGAGTTTCATTTTGCATCAGCCTCCTAAACCGTCAGGCTCCTAATCCGTCAGCCGCTAGACCGTCAGCCTGTTAGCAGTCAGTC
The DNA here is from genome assembly GCA_012719595.1 of Bacillota bacterium. Classification (GTDB taxonomy): domain Bacteria; phylum Bacillota; class DTU014; order DTU014; family DTU014; genus JAAYAB01. Next base: position 530 of record JAAYAB010000016.1, on the reverse strand, counting down.
GCGAAGCGGTCAGCCACGAAGCAGCCAGCCGCCAGACCGTCAGCCCGTTAGCAGCCAGCCGCTAAGCGGTCAGCCACGAAGCGGGCAGCCACGAAGCAGCCAGCCGCTGAGCCGCCAGCCACTGGGCGATCAGCCACTAAGCCGATCCTGCGTCTGCTACGCCGAACTGCGACAGGCTTCTAAGGTCGCCGCTGTTGAGCACCCTGATATCGCTGATTCCGTATTTCATCATCACGAGCCGGGTCAGTCCCAGGCCAAAGGCAAAACCCGAGAACTCCTCAGGGTCGACTCCGCCGTATCTCAGCACGTTCGGGTGAACCATGCCGCAAGGAACCAACTCTATCCATCCAGATTTCTTGCACGTCGGACATCCTTGCCCTGCGCATATTAGGCACTTCAGATCAAGCTCGAATCCGGGTTCCACGAATGGGAAGTATCCTGGACGAAGCCTCACAGTGACGTTTGTTCTGAAGACCTCGCTCAGCATTGTCTTCATAACGTAGATCAGATTTGCGATTGAGACATTCCTG
>JAAYAB010000150.1 GCA_012719595.1 Bacillota bacterium | reverse complement strand
TGATGAAGTGGTCGAACTCGCGATTGCCCTATTCGCCTTCGACCGCGATACTGGCGAGATCAAGGGCATTGTGGATGAGTATTCCGGCCTGAGGGATCCAGGAAGGCCCATTCCGGGCAGTGCAACAGGAGTCCATGGGATTCGCGACTGTGATGTGAAGGGCAAACGCCTCGATGATGGACAGGTTCTCAGGCTGATAGACCAGGCTGAGTTCTTGGTGGCTCACAACGAGTCTTTTGACCGTCCGTTCGTGGAGCGGCTGTACCCGGAAGTCGTGGGCAAGACCTGGCTATGCTCCATGAATGGAATCCCCTGGAGACGGAAGGGGTTCGCATCGAGAGGGCTGCAGAGTCTACTGAGGGACCACGGCATAGAGTCTCAACGGGCACACCGTGGTGCTCCCGATGTGCACTCTGCACTGCAACTGCTGGCGTGCACAGACAAGGATGGCGTCTGCTACTTCAAGTACCTGTTGGATCGCTGTGCAGGCCGGGCATCGACGAGTCGAGCAAGCACATCTACGGCAACGAAGAGGACCAAGACGGCCGGGGCGGCAGCTAAGGCCAAAGGTGCCGGAGCGGCCAGGAAGACCAAAGCGGTGGGAGCAGTGAGGAAGTCTAAGACAGCCAGCGTGAGCAAACCGTGGCTGCTCAGAGTGCTGGAGAGACTCGCCCCGCAGCTGTTTCGACGATGATATATCGAGCGGGGGTGCCGTGTGAGTGGAGCTGAACAAGATAGCCATCAAGGATCTCCCGCAGGTCCTGAAGAAGGAGACCCTGATGGAGGGCCACTGGCGCCTGATAGAGAATGCGCAATCTTACTGCCAGAGGCTTCATGATGCAGGGGTGAGCCATTCAACTGATGTCTTTGACGTGTTCGCCGACGCCGCCAGAGTGGAAGCAATCGCAGCGAAGACACTCGTCCCCAAAGACTACCTGAGTTGCCTCAACAGCTTGCTTTCGCATCATCGATTCAAGCCTGTGCCGCTCGCGAAGATGGAGGACATAGATCGCGCGCATATCGAGGCACTCACACCCAGAGGCATCAAGAACACAGGAGCGCTGCTGCTGGCTGGCAGGACACAGGCTGACCGGGTCCGCCTGGCATCGGAGACGAACGTCCCGCTCGAACAACTCGAGAGACTGCTTGCTGCAGCGGATCTGATGAGAAAGCCGGGAGTGAAGGCGACAGAGGTCCGGCTGTTCATTGCCGTGGGCATTCGGTCGCTTAAGCACCTCGGCGAACAGGATCCTCAGTCGTTTCGTTCCCAGCTCGAGGACTTCATCACGAGAACCGACATCGTCAAAGCGATCCCTACACCCAAGGAAGTCGCATCCGACGTGTGCTGGGCACGGCTGTATCCGGTCATGGTGGAGTGGACCTGAGCTGAGATCGTCAAGCGATCGTGGAGCCATGTTTCCGGCTGTGAGGCACCGCAGTCGGGTACAGCAAGGCTTACATCGTCCGCCGAGCGCAAACGGCCAGTCAAGAGTGGTGAACCCGTTGGACTTCAAGATGACAACACTCGATGGCACCTATGCAGTGTGCAGGCTGGACACTCGATCGGGCGTCCAAGATTCGGGCGTTCCACATTCAAGCATTTTCGGCTCGAGCGCTCGAGGCGAGAGCGCTTCGGAACCAGGCTTCCCAGGCTGGGTCCGCGGCGGGTTCTGGTCGATCACCCAGACATCTGACGAACTCTCAATCGTGTGCCCGCAGGAGTGCGTGCCTGGAGGGGTTTTGCATGAAGGCGGCTGGAGGGTGCTCAAGGTGCCGGGCCCGCTGAGCTTCGCACTGACCGGGATCATGGCGTCTATCAGCAGCGCCCTCGCAGATGCAGGTATCAGCATCTTTGCACTATCTACGTACGACACCGACTACATCCTGGTGAAGGCTGACCAGCTTGAGAACGCAATTGATGCATTGAGGAGACAAGGCGTGGAGTTTGAGTAACGAGGTTTCGGACTCCTCGCAGTG
>JAAYAB010000149.1 GCA_012719595.1 Bacillota bacterium | reverse complement strand
ACGCCCGACTGGTCATGACAATCCGTAGTCGTTCGGCGAGAATGAGCTGGTGTCGTAGGTGGAACGTATCTCCCTCCAGAGCTCATCCTCAGACTCCGGTAACGACTCCACCTCTGACTCGAGTATCGTCAGCCATGGCTTCTCCCGGTCTGACAGCTGAAGCTCACCGTCATTGGCTGCATTCTTCAGCAGCTCGAGCGCTTTGGCGACTGCCAGCTTCGTTCGCTCATAATCGCTCTTTCCCTGAACGAGACTCTTGCTCACTTCGAAGACGAAGTCAGGAGCGAGAACGTATGCTTGCGGGTCGAGAGGTGCATCCGACTGCGTCAACCAGTCTCTGAGCTGGCGCACGCCATCGTCCCCGCTGATGATCGCCTGGTCATACAGCCGGCAATCGTAAGCGAGCTGCTCGAGCGAGACCGTCGGAGCCATCGCTCCCAGGAGTTTGACGTTCTGAACGGATTCATTGCTCCATAGGTCGCATACAGCTCCTGCGACGTTTCCTACCGGGCTAAGGTGGGCACAAGCGGCTGTCCGTCCTTCCATCGCGATCGGGAAGCCTGTTATTGACTTGATGTATGGTCCCTCATACGCGCAGTCCTTGCTCGGGCCGACCGCGCCTGCCTCGTACGCTACGAGCGAGCGAGTGACCGTTGCCACTCTCACGATTGCCGCAAAGAGCCTTGGGATGTACCCCTTCTCGGCGAGCACCATGGCCGTGTTTCCGAATCCGCAGGCTGTATCACCTGCAGCGATCGCACCAGTCGACTTCGCTATGGATGCGATACGGCTCCACAGGAACTCCATGTCGCGGGCGCCCATGACCGACAAGGCGAAGATCACGCCCTTGATGTCTCCCTGAATCAAGGCAAGGTCGTGCAGTTCCTTGCCGCCCGTCGACTCGATCGACAGCAGGTCCGCTCCAACTTCGGCACAGCCGGCGAATGTCTGCAGCATCGCATCAAGGTATTTCCCATCTCTCATCTGAGTGGGGCGCACGAACTCCCGGGTGTCATTCGGAGTCGCCCTCAGGCCGACCGCCAGCCCCTTTTTCGCCTCGAACTCCGTCATGACTTCCTTGACGACCTTGATCACATCGATTCCCCATCCGGGGTTGTTCGTCATAGGGGGCAAAAGCTCGACCTCAAGCACTAGCGACGGCACAGACAGCTCGGAGGCCCTCGCAAGGATGCCCGATACCATCTCCCGGTATTGGGACAGCACCTCGGGCATGGTGTCCTTGTTTACCTCCATAGCAGGAAGCGTGAAGTTGACCTCTGGAAAGACTCGTCCGCCGCCGATAGCGATTCCATTGCGCAACCTCACCGCTTTGGGCGCGCTTCCAAACACGAGATCGTCTGCTGACTCATAGGCCAATCTTGAGAACGAGGTGCGCATAGAGACTCCTCCGATAGCTTAGTAATCCAATCTAGTTGGTCGGCATTACAGCCTAAGCATAGCAGAGCTCTGCCTCTGCATCCATGCACTTGATTGCGAAGCCTTTGCGTTTTCTTGCTGGACTATGGTGTGCGCCTGGCGCGACACTTCGGACACAGGCCTGGCGGTTCGCTGTGGATATGCGCCTAACCCTTCACTACTGCGATGGGATGGAGAGTGCGGACAGGTTTGACGAGGTCCAGCTCTTGAGCGAGCACCGTATCGATGTCTTTGTATGCCTCGATGAACTCGTCTATGACTGCGCTCTTCTTCGGAGTTCCGAGCACCACGTCCCTCCTCGCCAGCTCGTTCGTCATCTGATCTACCGTGAACTTGCGTTTCGCCTCGTTCCGGCTCATGACGCGGCCGGCTCCGTGCGAAGCGGAGCAGAATGACTCGGGGTTTCCGAGTCCTTCAACTATGTAGCTGTGCCCTCCCATGGCTCCGGGGACTATGCTCTTCTCGCCGCGAGCGGCGCGAATAGCGCCCTTGCGGTGCACTACGACTTCTTCGCCGAAGTGTCGCTCAATCGAAGCGTAGTTGTGGTGGCACGCAACCGTATCGATGGCAGTTGCATCGACAGACGCGTGCTTCGACAGACGCGTGAGAAGGATATCAGTCACGATGTCCATCATCACTGAGCGGTTCTTGGCTGCGAACCTCAGCGCGACATCCATCCACTTGAGATAGAGGCGGCCAAGTCGGTGGTCGATCGGCAAGTGCGCCAGCTGCCAGCTCGGAGGAATCTCACTGCGCGTGCTGGCATTGTAGTCCTTTGCGAGCTCGTTGAAGGTGTTGGCGACCTTGTAACCGAAGTTCCTGCTCCCGCTGTGGACCATCACGACCGTCTCGCCGGTGGCTCGATCCTCCTGCAACTCAATGAAGTGGTTCCCGCCCCCCAGCGTTCCGCACTGATAGGGCGCAGCTTCCCACTCCTTGCACAGACCCTTGATCTCGCACATCTCAGACGTGACCGCGATCTCCGGATCGATCGGCCTTTTGCGGTGATCGAACCCGAGTGGAATCGCTCTCATTATGTCTCCAACGATGGCTTGTGCAAGGGTGCCGTTCTGCGTCTTCACTTCCTTCAGCAGGCTGGCAGGAGCGTCGAACACAGACGCGATCATGCCGCACCCGATGTCGACTCCGACCGCGTTCGGGATCACGACGCCTTTGGCGGCAATCACCCCTCCGATCGGCATTCCGTACCCTTCGTGCACATCGGGCATCAGCGCAACGTGGCGCAAGACGAAGGGAAGGCGCGACAGGTTCAGAGCCTGCTGCATCGCTCCGCTCTCGATCTCGCTCGCATCGCTCACCCACGCCTTTATCGGCACGCGCTGCACGCTCTTGTCGAAGATCATGACCATTTACGGTCGCTCCCTCGATAGATCCTACTTCAAGTGTATCACGAAGTGACACACGGAGTAAGGCGGCAGCGTGTATTCAAAGCCATCATCATCGACTTGATCCGGTGAGGGCAGCGCCTTGATCACCGGTGATTCGCTGTCGAATGCCCATACTTCCACGCCGGCGATCGCCCGGTCAGACGCCAGCGTGAAGCGCGATGCGGTCATCGGTTCTTCGTTCTTGTTGATGGCGATGACGTGGACGCGTCCCGGATCAGACTCGCTCAGCGCCGCGTACACAGACGTCTTGGCAACGTCCGAGGTAGTGGCATTCAGACTCACGTCGCCAAACGTTGACTTGTTCCCGTCGTAGTTGCGGTAGATGCGGTAGGCGGCTGCAACGTAATCGACCTTGTCGGTCAACGGCCAGTAGTAAGAAGCGTAGAGGCCATACTTGCCGAAGATGCCCAGAACATCGGCCATGGCAATGCCACCTGAGAAATGATCGTCAGCTCCGTACGTGAACTCGGTGATCGCCAGCTTGGTGCCAGGGAAGTACTTGTTGATCGACGCGAGCACTCTCGGCAGCAGGGCTATGGCACGCGTCCTCGTGCGTCCGTATCCCGGGATCTCCCTCGAGGGCGACGCCCACTGGCTGATCCAGCTGTCTTCGATGTATGTGAGGTCCCAGAGCGAGCGCGGAGCCTGCAGTCTGGCGTTGATATCCCTCGAGGTGGTCGCGCCTTTGTCAAACACAATGCGACTGAAGCCTCGCGCTTCTGGATACCAGTGCAGATCGAGGACATCCAGCAACCGTCTTCCAGCGGCTTCGGACGCCTTTCGCATTTCGTCGAGGTAGTAGTCGATGAACCAGTCGTAGCCGCTTTCCAGCTTCAGCTGGGCCCAATCCGGCGCGTCCTGGAACGAGTCGAACGCACCGTATCCGTACAGGGCCGGCCCAAAGATCTCTGCATGCGGATCGATGTCCTTGACGGCAGACGCGAGTTCCACCGTCTTCTGGATGATCTCTGCGCACGTAGTCTTCTCCGGGTGGATCCTGGGGTGCGTGTGCGGCCAGAGAGCCGGTTCGTTGTCTACGGAATAGGCCTTGACGCCTGTGGCAGTGGACGCATCACCGTATTTTGTGACCAGGAAATTGACGAGTTCATCCATATAGACATAGCCGTCTCTGATATCCGGCTCCAGACTGAACGGCTCTCCCTTTCTGAACTTGACCTCTCTCCACCGCGATGACGGAGCCACTTCCGATTCCTTCACCGTGCCCTTGCGGTCTGCGGCCACATAGCCTGCAGCCTGGAGCGTGAGAAGTGTGTGGGATACGCCCATGTTGAGGGACGTCTCATGGAACTCTCTCAGTGCCCAGGCAGGCTCCAAGCTGTTCGACAGATAGCCGTCGCTCATGTGGTGCCAGTCCGAGCCTGCGTTCGACGCATTGGTTTCCCAGTTGTAGCCGCTCAAGCGGTTGCCGCCGAATCGCTGCGACGCCGGGTTCTCATCAGGGCCGAGAACATGGAAGTTGCAGCCGTAGATGTACGGGCTTATCCTGTGTCCTGTGGCAGATGCGTCGATCAAGAACTGCACTTCCGCAGAGACAGGATGAGACATGACGAAAAACGCTATGAAGCACACCAGCGGGACGATTGCATTGGCCACCGCCCGAACGTCGGCGATCTTCACGAGCATTCACCTCCGCGATCTTCTTCATTGCTGAAGGCAGGGCGCCGTGTGACCGGCGCCCTGCTCCGTAGTCCACATGCGGCCTCTGCTCAGCACGCGGCCTGTGCCGCAGATTCGGCTTTGCGGAAGGCTACTGCTTGAACAGCTCGTCGATCTGGGCCTGGATCTGAGGATAGATCTCGTCGATGTGGGCTGCCGCGCTCTTCTCGCCGTTGAACACCGGATCGAGCGGGACGCTGAGCGAGCCCTCCATCAGGTCGAATTCGCCCTCCCAGGACTCGATTCCTTCGATCATGATCTGGGCGGACTTTTCGTCCCTAACCCACATCGGTATCCACTCGTCAAACATGCCTGTCTGCAGTCTATCTGCACTCGGCGACAGGTACTTGACCAATGCCACCAGCTTCTCAGGCTCCTTTGCGTTGGCAGGCAGATAGAACATGCCCACCTTGTCGATTGGGAACACGTACTTGGTCGCATTGGGTCCCTTGGGCAGAGGAACGACTCCGTAGTTAAGATCTGTGCCCATCAGGCTCCAGAATTGCCAGCCGATCACTCCAGCCATCGCTCTGTTTCCTGCAGCGAACTCGCTGGCGTCCCAGGTCCCTTGCGAGATCTTGAGCAGGGTTCTCCAGCGGTACACCAGGTTGATGGCAGCGAGGGCTTCCGGCTTGTTGAACGCGAAGACGTACTTGTCGCCTACCAGCTCAACGGTCTTTGCGAAGTTCGGCATGAGAGTGAAGAGCGTCCTCATCTCTCCAATGCCGTACAGGTCGATCTCGCCGTCGTTGTCAGTGTCCTTTGTAGCCTGAAGCGCGATCTGCTCTACCGTATCCCATGTCCACTCGCCCTTGTCGTACAGCTCATAGGGATCGGGAAGTCCCTCTCTCTCGAATATGTCCTTGTTGAACAGCCAGAACACCATGTCGTTCAGCACGTTCTGCCAGGTGTAGAAGGCATATGTCTTGCCTTTGACCTTCAGGCTGTTGACCCGGTGCACGACGGTGGGATCGGCATCGTCGAAGAAGTCAGCAGGCAGTATATCATCGAGGGGCATGACGGCATTGTTGCCGACGAGCTGCACGAAGTGAGGCTGGGTCATCATCCACACATCGTATTGGGAGTCTCCGGCCAGCAGTCTGGCCATTGCCATCTCCACGTACTCTTCCCAGCCGGCGATCTTGTACTCGAACTTGAAGTTGAAGCGCTGTTGAGCCTCGGCGAGCACATCGGTATCCAGGACATTGGCGGGATCCCAATACAGGAACGTAATCGTCCTGCCTCCGAAGTCAAGGCTGTCATAGTCAAACGCCGCCATACTTACGCCTGCGCAGGCGATGATGATCGCCAGTGCGACCACTAGGGACAGCTTTGCTTTCATCGTCACTTACCTCCTTCTTCGTCTCCTACTCTCCTGGGTTTTCGTTAGTCCTATGCTTGAGGGACTTGAGCAATCCGGTATTGCGATCTGCAGAACCACCTCCCTAATATTCGGGCCCTCTCAGCCCACCAGTCCGGTCCTCTCGACACTCTCAATGAAGTACCTTTGAAGTGCAATGTACAGAATCACGAGAGGAGCGATGAGGAGAAGGCTCCCGGCGTTGTTCAGCAGCGAGCGATGTGCTCTTGGCACGTATTCGGAACCGGCAATTGAGAGGTCTCTGGAGTATCTGCCGGCCAGTTCTGCGAGGGCGTTCGGCAGCAGCTCGCGGCTGCCCGCGAAGATGTTGACGAAGAAATAATCGTTCCACTGCCAGACGAATGCGAATAGGAACACGACTATAAGCGCAGGCATCGCGCCCGGCAGCATGACGGAGAAGAAAGCGCGGAACGCTCCTGCGCCGTCGATGTACGCGGCCTCTTCGAGGTCCCTTGGCATACCCCTGAAGTACTGGCGCATGATGTACACGAACAGCCCGTTCTTCACTCCCATCGCCGTCGTGCCCATGAGCACAAGAGGCCAATAGGTTCCGAGCAGGTTCAGCTCGAGGCTCTTGGCCAGGCCGAAGAAGTCGAAGTAGCGGAAGTTCAGGTACAGCGGAATCATGATCATCTGCGGCGGCACAACCAGCGTGAAGATCACCGCTCCAAACAGGATCTCTCTGCCCCTGAAAAAGAAGCGGGCTAGACCGTACCCCACGACCGAGCACGAGGCCAGCTGGAGAAGACTCAAGCCCAGCGTGAGACCGAGTGAGTTGAGGAACGCCTGTGGGTAGTTCATGTACTTGATAGCGTTTCTGTAGTTGTTCAGCGTGAAGTGCTTGGGTATCCAATTCACGGTCTTGTCGAAGATGTCAACCTCGGCCATGAACGATGAAGACACCTTTGCCAGCAGCGGGAACAGTATGGTATAGGCGACTCCGATCAGCACCCCGAGGCGGCCGAGAGCGAAGCCCGCGGCAATGAGGTTGCGAGCCGTCAGGAGCCTGCGCACCCTCGAAAAGGCCGCTCGTGCACTTGTCTCACTCATGGTAGAACACCCACTTCGACACGATCGCGATCGCGATCAACAGAATCGCGAACGTGCCAATGAAGTACAGCACTGACATTGCCGTGCTCACCCCGTAGCCTGCGGACCCGAAGGCCGACTTGCGTATCAACTGAACGAGCTCGTTCTGAGGGTCGACCAGCGAATCGACAATCGTGTACACGATGTTGGTCAAGATAAGCGGGCTGAGCATCGGCAGCGTGATCATCCAGAAGTTCTCCCATGCGGTCCCGCCTTCGACGTCGGCCGCTTCATACAGCGACGGCGGAATGGACTGAAGGCCGGCGAGGAATACGAGGATCTGCACTCCGGAGCTGCGTATTATGACCGGCGCCCTCTGGACCGCAGCCATGATGAACTCGAGCAATCCTGCAGGCAGTCTGAGCCTCATCAGGAAGACGCCAAGTGTCTGCAGGCTGATGAATCCCTGCTCGGTTTCTTCCATGCTCCGCAGCGATTCTATGAAGTAATTGTCCTGTTCGAGCTGAAGCACGATGCCTGATGCCAGGATGACCGGAAGGAAGTACAGGACTCGCGCGGCTGTCCTGCCCCTGAACGGCTGATTGAGCATGACCGCTGAGAAGAAAGAGAACGCAAGGATCAACGGAACGTTCAGCAACATCTGCGCGGTAGTCTCCACCCATGTCCGAACGAACTCAGGCTGAACGAACAGAGCGTTGACGTAGTTGCCGAACCCTGCGAAGTCCAGGCTGTACCCATGCGAACCTATCTGCAGGTTGTGGAAGCTGAAGATGATCGCCTGGACAAACGGTCTGAGAAACAGGAAGGTGAATCCCAGAGTGAACGGCAGCGTGAATATGATGCCGTTCACCGCTTCCCTGTGACCCTTTTTCATCCTGATCTTGCTAATCCTCATGGCGATCATGCTCCTCGAGTATCCGGTAGCTTCTTCTCTCGATTCGGACATCCCCGAGATCGAACGGTTCCTCAGTGTAGTTTACGACGACCCTGACACCGGACTCGAATGTGGTCATGTGCACGCCCGAAGCCAGTATCGAGTGGTCGATGATCCGCTCGCCTGCGGTGCTGCCCAGCAGACCGTTGATCTCTTTGTACAGCGATACAGCCTGATCGGCGAAGTCTCTGAACCCCGAAGCGTAGTAGTGGTCGAAATCCGTGTGCTTCACAACGGATGGGTCTGCGTAGAAACCGCAGTAGTAGAGAGACGCTCCTGTCTCTATGGTCCGAAGAAGGCTGGCCTCGTAGTCCTGAGCCAGATTCATGGGTTCACCCGTGTAATCGGCATAGCCGCGCAGCACCATCTGGTAGAACGGCACATCCTCGTCGAGGATCGAAAACCCGCTCGATTCCAGAGGGACATTCAAGATATGGCGGGTGTGAGGCAGCAGATACGCGAATCCTCCAGTGACCATGAGATCCCACTCGTCGT
>JAAYAB010000148.1 GCA_012719595.1 Bacillota bacterium | reverse complement strand
GGTCACGTCTCCTCGCGAGTCCGAACCCATAGCCATCCAGTTCGCAGCTGCAGGCTATCACGCGTTTGTGTTGCACTATTCTGTCAATCCCAGGAGACACCCACTGCCTATACTCGACGCTTCGAGAGCGATGTGCATCATCCGCGAGAATGCGGAGGCGTGGAGGGTTGACCCGGACAAGATAGCAGTCTGCGGATTCTCCGCCGGCGGCCATCTCGCTGCCAGCCTCGGAGTGCACTGGGATAAGGAGTTCGCCACCTCTGCCGAAGGGATCCAACCCGGCATGAACAGACCCAACGCACTGATACTCTGCTACCCTGTGATCACTCGGAATCAGTTTGCGCACCGAGGGTCGTTCGTCAACTTGCTTGGCAAGGATGCAGACCAGCAGTTGCTCGATCTGATGTCCCTCGACATGCAGGTCAGCGAGAAGACTCCGCCCACATTCCTCTGGCACACATATGAGGATCAGTCTGTTCCGGTTGAGAATTCCCTGCTCTTCGCCGCTGGTCTGCGGAAGCACGGCATTCCCTTTGAGATGCATATATACCCGAAGGGCAGGCACGGGCTGTCGACTGCAACGCCAGAGACCTGTCAGGGAGACATGATTCCTGACCCGCATGTAGCGACGTGGATGGGTCTGTGCATCGAGTGGCTGGACCTGACGTTCGGGCGGGCGTGAGGAGTAACGCTAGAACCCACTCCGTGTCAGCCGCCCGCAAAATCTCCAGTAACACTGAGGCGGCATACTGTCCTGAGTCCGCAAAAGAAACAAGGACGACAACGAGGTGTCCCTCAACACCCACTGTCGTCCTTGCTCTTGATCAAGCTATGAGAACACGGGGCCACGGATCCTGGCGGCCCCAGCTACTAGGACCGGCTTTCTACGAAGCACTCGACCTGACCGCTCTTGATCGCGTTGATCATGTCATTCACGCCGGCAAGCCGCCTGGCCACCTCTATGCCGGCTAGCCGCTCCAGAGGTCCGAAATGATTATCCGATCCTGCGACCTTTGGAAGGCCGAAGTTGTCGGCGTACTGATCAGCTAGTCGGTTCTGGAAGTCAGTCCTGCACGCGTTGATGACCTCGACAGCATCAACGTCTTTAGGAAAAAGGCAGATCTCGCTTATCCATTCCTCTAGGCGGAATGGGTGAGCATGGATGATGAAGCCGCCGTCCGAATGAACCAGGGTGCAATACTCATGGAAACTCAACTCAAGTAGGTTAGGGTGATCCAGCAACCACTGTTTGTCCAGACCAAACGTCACAAAGTGGGCGCCCCTCTCTGTGTACTCCCAACCGAAGAACACATCGATTCCTAGCCTCTTGCCTGCAACCAGAGCGTTCTCGTATCCCTTGCAGAACTGCTCAACGCGCTCAGCCCACGGCGCGTCCGCCGGGACCCACGCCCAACCTTTCAGGAAGTAGTCCAGGTGGTCGGTTATGCAAACCCCGCTGTATCCATGCTCCCAGTAAAGCTCCACTAGATCTGCCGCACTGATGTGCGAACACTTGCTGCCCTCTGATGTGTGAGTGTGTGTCTCGTATTTGTGTGCCTGCACTTATGACGCTCTCCTCGAAGACGATCGTGATGGCTCAGTCATGACTCGGTCTGGCCCGCCGCCCCTGCCCCGCCCTCGTCGGTCAGACTGACAATCGAGAACCACACCGGGGCGGGACGACCTGCCACTCGCGCGATTCTACGACGAATGCCGATGTCCTCTTGAATCACAGAGATCTTTCGAGTCACGGCCGCAGGTGAAGCCGGACACCGATTGACACTTGATTCGTGACACTAGCGGTCATACCATCCGAAGGGGTCAATTCCATTCCGGCTGGTGCTCTCGTCGGTGAACTTCCCCAGTTGCTCGGTCAATACTCTGTAATGCCTAAGCTCTTTGGCCATGATGGACCTACTCTGAATCGGTTCACGCAGGCCTCGCTTTCTTACAGACGTGAGGGTCAGGGCTGCCTAGGGCTGTGGAGCGTGAAAGAAGCGCTGGTCGCGTAGAGCCTTGATCCACTGCTCTTGCACGAAACTACTCGCCTGAATGCGGGCGTCGCCCCACCCGACCGCTTCGTAGCGCGTCCCACCACGGTAATCCCGGCTCATGTAGTTGAGGCGTTATATCTCAGGATGTTCAGCGAAGAGGGCCAGGAATGGCTCAAACCAACGCGAACAGTCGGCTTTGCCGTCTGCCAAGCAGGGATCCTCACTGTAAAGAACTAGAGCCAGCGTCACAGACTGCTCTGAGTCGCTGGCTCGTATGATGTAGCTGTCAATAGGCGATCGATCTCGAAAGCGTACGCCACGAAAACCCAACGCAGATCCTCGGCTAGACCGTCACATGGTCACGCTCCTCGCGGCTGTTCTTAGCCCTTTCCTTGATGCTGTCGATGAATTGCTTCCGCCATTCCTCTCTGTACTCGCTGAGCTTTGCCTCCCAGTTGCAGCTAGGGCTAGAGCATTTGACAATATTGAAGAAGGAATTCGTGTACACCACACAACCGCACTCTGGGCACTCAAGCACCGTGTGCACCCCCCTGAAACAAATATCCTTGTCTGTCTTGTCGTCTCTGATGAAGTCGTCGTGATTACCTGAGTATTGCTCTCTCACTCGCTCCCAACGGGTTTCTTGGCTAGCATACACCCCGATCGAATAGAAGGTTGTGAACTCCCTTCGTAGGACGGCGAGTTCGCCCGGATTTCTGACGCTGTCCACGACGACTCTCGCTTCGTCAGCCATCTGACGGACCTGATCAACGGCCCGCTCGGCTAGGTATCCTGGCGAATGTCTCTGCCTAAGCTCGGTGCCATATCGCTGCAGCTCATCCCGGGAGGGATTCGCGATTTCAGTCTCTCTGCGCAGCTCATCCCTCAAAATACCTGACAGCGACACCTTGCGGAGTCCGTGCCTCTCTACTAGTATCTTGTCGGCTATGTAGCTGCAGCCACTGCCAAAGGATCCTACCATAGCACATACAGTCTTCATCATCCTGACCTCCGCTAAGAGAACAGCCCGAGCAATCTATGCCTCTTCGGTACCGACAGAGGCGGCCAATCATCCAGAGCAGTGTCCAAGCTGCAGTGCCTGTGAGCGCCTTGTTATGATCGGTCCTGCCCACGGCAACCGTAGGGCTTCTGAATCGCTTTCTTCTATATTATGGATCAAGGACATGTTTATGTCAATCGT
>JAAYAB010000147.1 GCA_012719595.1 Bacillota bacterium | reverse complement strand
TCCAGACCAGGTCACCACACCGTCGGCGGAGGCTCTCACCGGCGTCCCCACAGGAACAGCAATATCAATGCCATCGTGGAACCGGCGATCTCCATATATGGGATGAACCCTGGAGCCGTAGGACGAGGAAATGCGACCGGTGACAGGCCATTCAGTTGGAGTGTGACTCACCCTGTAAGCATACGATTCGGCCTCGGTTTTCAGCAGTCCGAACGCCTCGACGTCGTGAGCGAGAGCGCCCAGCATGGCTTCGACCTTCGTCGACACAAGATCTGCGATGCTGACAGTCCGCTGCGAGTCCGCGTGGACACTGCCCGGCAGTGCCCGGTCGACTCCTCCCGAACCTAGAAACGGATCAATGGCTGGAAAGCGGCTCTCTGCTGGCACGCTCAAAGACAGAAAGTCCAGATGCGACGACAGCTGTACGTCGCTGCCCAGGGTAGCGATGATCTCCTCGCCCAGGCTGCTGATCGCGCTGATCTTCAGCTCCACGAGTTGCAGCTGCTCGGACAAATACGCCAACCGGTTCTGCTGAGCATCAGCCACGGCAAGCAGCTCGTGATTCCTTGCGGCAAGTTCGCGAATCACTAAGTCCTTTTCTTTGTTGAGCCTGGCGTGACGAACTAGAGAGGCTGACATCATCACGTAAGATATGGACGCCGAGCTGAGTAGCAAGACGATCACAGCCACAAGCGCCCAGGCGGCCAGAGCCGGAACGGCGATTCCTTTGACCGACTTGCCAGAGGAGCCGACTGCCATAAGCGTTATTCGGCTTCTTCGCGCCTTCCGCAACCACGTCAAGACTCGCTTCTTCATGACAAGCTTGACCTCCAGCGGATACTACGGACATCTTCGACGGGACACGCCTTTATCCTCCACATTCAGGAACAAGAACGGGGCGACATCTCTGTCGCCCCTCATTTTCGTCAGCGTGTTTTGTTACTGGTCTACCAGTTGCTCGCGTTCGATCTTCTTGCCTGGAAGCACTCTCTGCAGTAGACAGGCCTATCTCCGCTAGGCTTGAACGGCACCTGACACTCCGCTCCGCAGTCTGCACATACTGCGTTGTACATCTGTCTCTCGCCCATCTCAGCTCGCCGTTGCTTCCGTGCCGATCTGCAGGCCGGGCAGCGCCCCGGCTCGTTCTCGAAACCCTTCTCCGCGTAAAACTCCTGCTCGCCGGCTGAAAAGACAAACTCCTCACCGCAGTCCTTGCAGACCAAAACCTTGTCTTCGTACATTATGAACCTCCCTGATACCATGCAGCCCTATCGGACCGAGATTGTGCCGTCTACCGCAGGGCGCCAGGATCGGGAGTTGATCTTGTGCGAATCGTTTTCTTTCGGTCCTGAAGACCCCGGGTATATAGACATCGCCTCTATTATACCATACACTGTGTTGCCGTCAACGAGAGTATCGAGCCATGCCAGCTTCGCGTCTGTCTCCACATGCTCTGGCTTTGCGCGGCGCTAATCCTGCTCGTCAACCAGCCTTCTCGCGCCTGCGTACGCTCGAAGCCACAGCCCGCTCAGCCGGCTCACCATGACCGGGCGGTTCTCCCGGACATGTATGAACGTGTAGGGCGACACCATTATCCCGGCGTGTCGGACGACGCCTTTCAGCTGGAAATACACCAGGTCGAGCGGCTTCAGACGTCCTGTAACAGGCTTCCCAACCCTCAGGATTCCGCGTATATAGCGCTCTGGATCTTCTTTGTACCACTCCTTGTCTATCGGTTTTCCATCTGAATCTGGCACGTATACGCCCATGTCTCGGTAGAAACGCCAGATCAGCCCAAGGCAATCCAAACCGTTCATGTCTCGACCGTTGTGTCTGTACGGAACACCGACATACCTGCGAACGGCCTCTTCTATGGTCACACATTCCACCTGCCCGGTCTGTTGGAGTTGCATACTGATGCGGCCGGCCTCTCTGGGCCTTCCGGCTGCAGCAGACACTCCATCGTATGAACGCCGGGCAGAATCGGTCTCATTCATCCTCAGACTGCGAGACGCCTCCGGTGAACGGGACGAATCGAACGTACTCGCGATCTGTCCACTCGAAATCGTCCTTTACCCGCCTGATCTGCCTGAGCACCTGGACGCCGTATGCCGGGCCGATCGGGATGACCATTACGCCTCCGTCAGCCAGCTGATCTTTGAGTTGATCCGGAACCCTCGGCGCCGCTGCAGTGACCATGATTCTGTCATAGGGGCCGTGTTCAGGCAATCCGTAGGAGCCATCCCTGTGGTACACTGTCACATTGGTATAGCCCTCACTCTCGAGGACCTTGCGTGCCCTGTCTGCGAGTTCCTTAATGGTTTCGACAGTGTACACATGCTTCACGAGCTCGGCCAGCACAGCAGCTTGATAACCGGAACCGGTGCCTATCTCAAGTACAGTGGCCTCCGGCTCGGTCTCGAGCAACTGAGTCATGAGCGCAACTATGTAGGGTTGGGAAATCGTCTGACCGTATCCAAT
>JAAYAB010000146.1 GCA_012719595.1 Bacillota bacterium | reverse complement strand
TCCCGCTCATAATCGTTCACCCGGAAGACTTGACTCTTGAGAGGATGATTCAGAAGGTGGGCAACTACCTGCCACTACGTGACCTGCGCAAGAAGGGACCCGTGATCCGATTCCTTGAGGAGGTGAGCTTGCGCTATCGGCAGGCTGCTCAACAAAACCAGGCGTTAGCTGCAAGCAGAGCAGTAGGTGCTGACGGCCAACGCCACGCATTCACTGCCAACAATCAAGCACATGCCGCCAGCCAAGGCAGGGCATCTATTGCGCCAGAAGCGGGAGCTGTCCAGGGCTGACGCCAACCACTTACTGCTTCATGCCAGGCATTCACAGCATCATATCAAGCGTTTGTAACAGCCGATCAGGCATTCACAACCTGGCGCACACTCGTCTCCATTTCGAGGTGGCGGTCGTGTCGGGTGAGTGCGTCTGTTGAGACGTATACAATCGCTGCGTCGCCGGTATCCTCGGCTTCCCCGACCCATGCGCTGGCTCCTGCTCCTGCGCCGACGCCAGCTAACACTCCCGCTCCAGCCTCAACTCCTACTGCAGCGGCAGCTCCTGCCCCAACTCCTATCCCGACGCCAGCCAACGCTCCCACCCCAGCCTCAGCTCCTACTCCGGCGCCAGTTTCTGCCCGGGCTCCTGTCCCCACGTCGGCCGCCGCTCCCGCACCCGCCCCACAGATCACCAAGACAGTCCTATGACCTTTACTCACAGCCCATCTGGCATAGTCGCGGATGTCGTGGCTGGCTGTAGGTGCCACAATCAACACCTTCGTTGCGAAAGCCATGGTGCGCATACCATATGCCAAGCACTCGCCGAAGTGACCCTGCCTCGGTCCGACCGCAGTGGCAAGAACCTCAAGCAACCGCTCGAACTGCTCCTGACCGCTGTCTGGAGGTAAATACACCCGCGAGGTTCCCGGTCTGAGATGCTGCTCAAGAGGCGGACCGACCGAGCCCGGTTTCGCCAGCAACGATAGGCCGACAAGCTCACCTGAAAGATGAATGTGCCGCGCAAGCGAAGCCGCGACCGACACGACCAGTTCCTGGTGAGGGTGGTTCTCCAGGTCACCGTAGTCTCTCTCACACAGATCGACAAAGAGCATGGTCTGTGTCGAATAGGTGGACGAAACCTCCTTGACCACGATATGCGGCGGTCTATGCAGGTTCCGTGCGTCCGGGCAGCTCTCATCAGCTCGGCGGGCAGGACGACGAGACGTTCCCTCCTCCGGTTGACTTAGCACCGGTATCCTATAGGTCCTGTGACCGAAAGGAAGCTGCGACGGTATGCCAAGCTTGTCCACAGACCAGACCCTCGGGTAGACCAGCAATTCCTTGGAAGGCAGAACCGTTGCAGTCGTTCGAGTCAGGCCGACTGAGTCTTCGAGTGTCGCCACGCAATGCCCAATGCAGTACCGTCCTCGCATGACAGGCTCAAACAGGAACTCAGCTACGGCCCGACCATGGCGGCCGAGCCTAGGTACGACCCATGTCGCGGATAGAGGCTTCAGGCCAGGAGGGAAAGTGCATGAAAGCACGGGGTTCTTCACAGGCAAGGAGCCTCGGTGGTGGGCGGTCACGACGACCCTGCTCTGTTCACCGACAAACAGGCGAGTAGCATCAACTGATAGATGGCACGAAAGCCGCCTTGGGGCATGGTAACGGTGGAATGCGATGAACAACCAGGCTGAGCCGACCAGGTAGATGAGAGTGAGAAGGAGTCCACCCTCTGCGGCGAATGCAAGAACCACAAGCCAGAGGGACGCAACGACTGATCTCTTCAAATGCGTCGCGCCGCTGGACAACGTCTATCACTCTCCGAAGGAGTCTCCGTCCTGTTCGGCAAGCGGCCGCAGCAGTAGCCGTGTACCAGGAACAGTCCAGCAGGAGCAATGCGGCAGATCTAGCGCAACAGCAATGAACCGAGGTTAATCAGGAGCAATCGCTAGCTATCTGCGCAGGCCGACCACCACCTCGATTATACACCCGACGGCGCTCAAAGAGTGTTAACGTCGCCTTATTATCATCTTAAATATACCTTAACAACCTATATGATCCAACGGTGCTCCGATAGGTTTAGCAGTGCTGCAGGCTGCCGCATGTCAGCCAAGACAGCACTCCGGCAGGCCGGTCACGTGCGGGACAAGATAGGCCAGCTACCTGCAGGATAAGGCGGGCTGGGAATGCCCAAGGCCTCGCGGGCCAGGCACGCCACTGACAAGGCGGATCGGTCAAGCTTAGGGCTGGACTGACCGGCCGCAACTATGGCCAGACCGGCTGGCCGCAACTACGGGCAGACTAGCCGACTGCACCCGTGGCCAGACTGAGCGGCCACAACTTTGGACAGATCGGCTGGCCGTAACTACGGCCAGGCAGGCAGGCCGGGCTCATGGCCAGGCCGGCCCGTCACGTCGCCGGCAAGCTGACCGGCCGGACCCATGGCGATCAAGTCGCGAAGAGCTCGCGCTCCATGAAGGATAGAAAAGCTATGATCCCCTTGACCCGCTTCTCATCCAGAGACGTCCAGCAGTAACTATGTCCCGGGAAGAGCGGGCAGAGGCCATAGCGCTTCCCTCGGTGCTCCACGACTACGCAGAAACGCTTTACGGCCGAAGACCTGGCCTTGTGGCGCTGGATGCAGAAGTCACAGCCATGGCAGCGCTGGTTATACTCGATCACGAAGTCTTTCAGGTCCTCGTCCATTCGGTCAAACATAGGCAGGATATCTCGCATCCTCAGGATGCGCAGCATGAAGTACTGTGGCACTACTATCACATGGTCGTAATCTGCGGCAATGCCGGTGTAGTTGTGATCATAGGCAGGGTGGCCCAACTTAGCGCCTGCATCGCCGCGACACTTGACGTAGTCCACGGTCAGTCCGCCATCACGGCGATCCACAAGCTGATGGTCAGCTTCAAGAAGGTAGCGCTCCAGCATATCGAACGCGCCTTCACAGCCTGATAGGCGCCGATACACGTCCCTCATATAGGAGTGATCTGGGTCAAACATGCAACGCGAAAACGCCAGCATTGACGCGCCGGGCCGTGACGCCATCCACTTCCAGGCGGCAAACATCTCAGGCAGATCATCGTGCGAGAGCACGCAGGCTTTCGAGGGCCCTGAACCCTTGGGCAGTGCAGAGCTTGTCGGCATTGCCAAACCTCCGAGCTTGAGACCAAGTTCAGCCATCACTGCACGGTGCTTCCTGGAGACACCCTTAGTGTCGCCCAGCACAAGGATGTTGCCCTCCAGACTCCCCTCTTTTCCAAGGGAGAAGAGCACACCTAGAAAAGAGTCGACGGTCTTGAGAACCTTTCTCATGTCGACGATGAGCTTGGGCTTGCCATAGGCCGCCTTGTTGAACCGATACGGGTGAGCATCGTCCTCGTGCAGCTCACTAAACCAGATAGACGGATCGGCAGCGAATCTTTGGTACATGCCCTCGAAGAAGGCGTGAAGCTGCCTTTGCGACTCTTCCGACGCCGGTGCCTCCCTCAGAGGAACGAAAGGCGGAAACGTGTCGACATACGTGTGCAGCATGCGCTGCTCAAGTGATTGGAACTGCATCTGCACAGGCCTCCCTAAGAACCGGAACAGGGCGTCACAACCGGAGCAGCGTGTCAGAATGGAAACTGAGGCTCACCTGCGACAGACTTTATCAGTTCGCTCGCCTTTTCAGCGGCGTCATCTGGTCCCCACACGCCAAGCCACACTGCACCTTCAGCTCCTCGCACACCGCCGGCTGCAACTATCTCCGCCTCAACACCCGCAAGGAGCCGCAGAGCCTCGATCTCTGTGAACACCTCGCCCGCAACTGGGAAGAGCCTTGGTCCCCGGGACCCAGGGCTGTTCACTTTGGCGGCCAGTTCGTTGAGATCTGACGCAACGCGTTTCTCGAGGCCAACCGGCAGTATGAGTCGAACACGCCGCCCGACCACCGCCTGATAGATTGAACCGATCGTCCCGGCCTTCGGGTGCCCGATGAGAATTGCTGCCTGCTTGCGTCCAGGATCAATCGCGTTTGCGCCCTTGAGGATGATGTCTCCCTCTTTCAGATCGTCGAGGACGTCGAATACAGTCTTCCCTCTGACCCATTGCCCCTTGGCGACTATCACATCGCCAGGGAACTCAAACTCGTTAGGCAACCGGCCGATCTCACTGGTGGCCACGTGCGGAGGCACTGTGATACCCCGCATGAATCCTTGTTTGCTAAAGCCTTCAGACTGACCTATCGATTGAAGCAGCTCTTCGGCTACATAGCCGTTTGTTGTGCCAGCAACGACCACGACTGTTGCCTCCGTCAGCGCCCTCTTCACTTCAGGGTGCTGGGCAATTCCCTTTGCAATGAGTCTCTTCCCTGCTGCCGGTGTAACTACGAACTGCAGCATATGGCTACCTCCAGTTCAGTCGCTAATGATGGTCTCCAAGGATGGTCTGCAAGGATGGTTTCCAATGACGGTCTCCAAGGACAGTCTCCAATGACCGTCTCCAAGGACAGTCTCCAATGACCGTCTCCAAGGACGGTCTCCAAGGACGGTCTCCAAGGACAGTCTCCAATGACCGTCTCCAAGGAC
>JAAYAB010000145.1 GCA_012719595.1 Bacillota bacterium | reverse complement strand
CCTGTGCCAGTCAGCGCGGTCAGAAGGAAGGGCCAGTAGGTCCCGATCAGGTTGTAGCCTCCTCCCTCCAACAGCCCGAAGAAGTCGAAGTATCGGAAGTTGAGAAACAGAGGAATGACTATCATCTGAGGCGGCACCAGAGTAGATGGCGGCCGGAGCCCACGAGTTGCCTGCCCAGGTCGCTATGCCCTTTAGCGGAGGTCCGATTTCGATCAATCCGTGATCGGTCCAGTTGACCAAGTCAGCAGACGAAGCGCAGCTAATGGAACGGATCAAGCCATACATGTTGTTGATGACCTTGCCGCGGCCGTCGCGAATGATGGCATCGTTGGTAGTGTAGACATACACCCGATCCTTGTACACGAGAGCGTAGGGGTCTGCGCCAAACCTGTGGGGCAGAATCGGATTGTGCTGCCCGATAGGTTTGTAGGCCTCTGCCATTGTCACGTTCCTGAACAAGGCAGCCGGATCTACGGCAGTCGAGTCATCCTGACCGTGAGCTTGACTGACAAACAAACACCCAACCGCAAAGACAACCAGCAACAGAACGGATACACGGACCAAGAGGAAAGGCTTCATGATACACCTCCTTAGCCACTCTCCCAAAGGTGTTCCGCAGCTATCTCATCCCATAGAAGTCCGGATCAAAGCCCGCGTAGGTACCAGTGTGATCCTGGACCGGCATGATCTCTACCATACAGACATGGTTACATGGTATGACCAACTCGACGTTGTACCCGCCATTCTCCGCGGCCAACTTGGCATCTGTCTGCAACGGTTGCGCCGATGCCGTCAAGATCCCTACCTGTTCCTTGTCGAGACTGCGCGGCTTGCCAAGGTTGCTCCACGTCTGCAAGGGATTGGCGTGGTCTCCCCCAACCGCCCTCTTGACCAGGATCGCTTGTTCGCCGACAGAGGGCAGCAACAGACGATAGGACTGATCAAACGGCTGTGCGTCACTCCATCTGCTATGCCAGTTCCAGCCTATGATAACGTAGCGGTTGTCCTGCTTGGTGACTATCAGGTTGTCGTCTCGGTAGAGCAGTTCATCCCCAGCCTTGGAGAAGAACTCAAATGTGTAGAAAACCGGCTTCTTGATCAGATTGAGGGCAACCAGTCCAAATCCGCCATGGAATTGCGACTTGGGCACGTCAGCCTCCTCGAAGACGTCGCTGAATGTCCAGTACGAATATGAGTCAGCATACTCACCTGCTTCGCTCAGGATTCGCGCGATGTAGGCTGCTTGGTAAGTGGTATCGTGAACCGGGCAAATGGGATTGTACGAACTGTTGAACTCGGTGATGTGGAGAGGCATATCCTTAGTCAAGCGATAGTCCGACATGATGGCTCTCGTTTCTTTGAGTTCCTCGATCATGCGAGTTGGTTCGCTCAAAGTGTGATAAGTATAGTGCCCGCGCATGGTCGGCTGATGTGCGGTGTAGCAGTGGCGACTGATGAAGTCTAGGGGCGAGTCATTCTGTATGCAGTGTTCGATGAATCCTCTCAGCCACTTCTCGGTCTCCACTCCGCAGATGGCAGGCCCACCCACTCTGATGCGGCTGTCTGCTGCCTTGACTGCTTGTGCAGAATAATCGTAGAGCTTGAAGTATTCCTCCATGGTACCGGCCCAGAAAGGAATGTTAGGCTCATTCCAAACCTCCACAGGCCATGTGATGACTTCGTCCCTGCCATACCTTTCTATCAGGTGCTCCAGTGTAGCCTTGACTAGGTCTGCCCACTTCTCATATGAAGCCGGGGGCGTTACGTTCCCTTTCCAATAGAACACCGTCCGATCCCCGGTCTTGAGCCTTTCGGGCATAAAGCCTAGCTCGAGGAATGGTCTGATCCCAAGCTCCAAATACGAATCGATTATGCGATCGAGGTATGTGAAGTTGTAGAACGGATGCCGCTCGCCATTCACCTCATACTCCCTATAGATTCCCACATCATCGCAAAACAGGCCGTGCCCGCGTATGTACTTGAACCCTATGTGCCTTTGCACCAACTGCAAATGGTCCAAGTACTCCTTTTGCAGAGCCAATCCCAGTCTGCCTGTACCAACACAGCAGGTCGCATTGTTCTTGAAGGGTTTCCCCGTTGCAGGAATCCTGATCTCTCTAGACAACCGCGGTCACTCCCCTGCGTTCGCTGCTGGCTCAAACTGCCAGTAATCGAATCTGAACAGATCATTCTTGGCTGCGCCCTTGCCTTTGAAGACGAAGAATAGATCGCGAATTCCGTTTGCGTTTGCAACGCTGGTGCCAACCAACTGCCAGTTGTCGAAGCCGCCCGTATTCGGCACGTCAAGTGCCCCAATCGCCGGCCCGTCGGGGCTGTCCAGGTGGAGTTCGATCACTCCTCCTCCAGTGACGCTCGAGACGCTAGCTTTAAACGAGACAGCTCCTTGATCGCCAAAACCGACGCTGCGGACCTTGATGTAGTCTCCATCGTCGATGTTGCAGACAGTCATTCCTCCCTCGCTGCAGGGTTCTGTCCTGACACCGTATGACCAGGCAATGGTCTCAGCCTCGTTCCTGACGTACGGGTTTAGGGTACCTACAGGAGCAACCCCTTCGGCCGTCATGTCTATCGTCGGGAATGATCCGTCCGGGTTGTACGTGAACTCCTCCAGGCAGACAGAGCGAGTGAATCCTCCGCCTCCCGGCAGCGCGCCGTTGTGATAGAAGAAGTACGATCTGCCTTTGAAGTCACACACTCCCGGATGGTTTGTGAAACTGGTTCCCTGGGTGGGCATGATGATGCCCCTGAAAGTCCAAGGCCCTGTAGGAGAAGTGCTCGTGGAGTAAGCTATGTTCTCTGGAATCCCGCTGGCTGCAAAGACCATGTAGTAGAGGCCGTTGCGCTTGTAGAACCATGGGCCCTCTTCGTATAGAGTCGGCCGCTTCGGGTCGCCGCCTTCCCTGTGACCAAAGCCTTCCGCAGTCAGCTGCACCTGTACAATCCCGACTTCCTGATCATATGAGATCATGTCTTCGTTCAGCTTCACATACCACAGGTAAGGGTTGCCCCAGTACAAGTACGCCTGACCATCATCGTCAATGAACACTGTGGGATCGATATCGCCTGTACCAGTTTCGACGAGGGGATGCCCGAGGGGATCCTTGAATGGACCGGTAGGACTGTCAGACACTGCAACCCCTACCGCGTTCCAGCCGCCCTTCTTGCTGATAGGAACGTAGAAATAGAACTTGCCGTGCCTCTCGATGCACTGGCCGGCCCACGCGTCTCCACGCGCCCATTCGAAATCAGTGTAATGCAAAGGCGAGCCATGATCAGTCCAATTGACCATGTCAGCAGAGGAGTAGCACCTCCACTCGTTCATGGTAAACCACGTCGAGCCGTCTTCGTCGTGGGTCGTGTACAGGTACACCCGGCCGTTGTAAACCATAGGAGCAGGATCTGCCGTGTAATTGGTCTGTATCATGGGGTTGTTGAACCAGTAGTTCTCCTTCATTTCTTCGGCAGTCATACTGCGGGCCACTCCCTTCTCCAGTCCTGGAAACCGCTGCTTCGCCGCTGCGATAGCGGGGAAGCAGCGGTCATCCGGCTACTTTGAGCAAGCCAGTCTGTTCATCTGAACTGCCAGTAGTCAAACCTGAACAGATCTGTCTGGGACTCACCGCTTCCGTTGAACATGAAGAAGATGCTATGGACGCCTGCAACGGGCTCCACATCGCACTGCACCAGCTTCCATTCCTCTTCTCCACCGGTAGCTGGGACACAGAGTGTACCGATCACCTTCCCGTCAGGGCTGTCCACGCGGATCTCTATTCGTCCGCCTGCAGTGGAAGCAACGTTGGCCACGAATGTCGAAGGCCCATCGGCACCAAAGTCAGCATTCGCGACTGCCAGCCAATCGCCGTCGTCGATCCCGGCAACGCAGAGATTGACGCTTTCAACAAAGCCGCCCGGAGCATCGCATGGTTCGGTGATGGTGCCGAGCTGCCAGGCGATGGTCTCAGCCTCGACCCTCCGGTATGGATCAAGCGGCTTTAGCTGAGGCACTCCGAACCTGTCGGCTTTGATCTCCTTGATCAACCCGTTGTCGTAGAACTCAACCTTGTTGATGTGAGGAGACCGATAGCCATAGCCGTTGCCATGCACTGCTTTGCTGACGGTTTGAGCGTGATACACAATATACCACTGACCAGCGAACTCGAAGATCGCGTGGTGGTTGTTCCCACCAACTCCGAAGAAATGATAGGGATTCTTGAGGATGCTGCCCACGTACCTGAACGGTCCCATTGGGCTGTCGCCGACCATGTAGACGATCTCACCAGTCGCCGGCACATCTTCCCCATGTGGGCGTGGTCCGAAGTTCGTGCAGTACGAATAGTAGTACTTGCCGTTGTACTTATGGATCCCAGAATCCTCAAACACGTAGGGAGCTTCGATGACAGCAGCAGCACCTACCGTGCTGATCATGTCATCGCCGAGCTGAATCACTCTCACTGTCCTCGGATCGGCGACTTGTTCTTGAGTTGGATTGCGGCCGCCAGGAACGCCTCCCCCGAAGTAGAGATAAGCCTTCCCGTCGTCATCCACCAGTACGGCAGGATCGAACAACCATACTACACCCGCAACGCCAGGGGTCGAATGCGTAACCAATGCCTTTCCAAGCGGGTCCCTCCAAGGTCCGATGGGGCTGTCGGCTGTTAGGACACCGATTCCTCCGGCACTGTCGGCGAAGTACAAGAAGAACTTGTCTTCACCGTTGATCCTCTTGTATGCCGCGGCCGGCGCCCAAGAACCGCCAGCCCACTTGGCTATGCCCTGGCCATCGTTGAGATTGCGGGCCCCGGCTACCGGGATTGCGCCGTGGTCGGTCCAGTTGACCATGTCGTCCGAAGACATAGCGAACACTCTGTTGAGCATGCTGAAGTTGTTCTCGATCAGATCACCTTTGTTGTCGTAGACATACTCATCGCTCGACATGTAGAGATAGACTCGGCCATCATAGACTATGGCGTATGGGTCTGCTCCCAGCCTGTAGTCCCTGAGCGGATTGCCGAGGCCGGGCGCTTTGACAAGCGCACCGGCAGTGTGCGCAACATCACCCAGCCTAACCTCTGGGACAGCCGAAGGCTTGCTCGTACCAGTCATCCTATCACCTACTCTGAACCAGTCATTCGGAACCAGTCATAATCCACGTACCCGCCCGCGTCTACTGTTGCGAAGCTGAATAGGGCAAACCGATAGCCCATGAAGTGCGGCATAGTATAGGACATGCGCAGGGTATCGCCTATGGCGTGCCACTGATACCCGTCAAGGCTGTAGTAGAAGTACGCGCGATCCCTCTGGTCACGGAAA
Organism: Bacillota bacterium; assembly: GCA_012719595.1. Lineage (GTDB taxonomy): Bacteria > Bacillota > DTU014 > DTU014 > DTU014 > JAAYAB01. The sequence continues at coordinate 9,313 of JAAYAB010000145.1, read as the reverse complement.
TCGCCCTCCACTTTGAGGTATACCGTGTTCTGAGCAATGGGAACGCTCTCGACCTCAACAGCAGTTCCTGAGCTGGCATTTACCATGATGATGTACTTCTCTTTTTGAGACACCTTCACGCCGACAAATCCATAGTTCTTCTGGAATGCAGCCAGGCCGGCATAATCCCCATGCCGCATGTTGCTGACATCGATCGCCACGGCCGCTGAGCATTTAGGGCCAAACATCCTCTGAGTCAGCGTGTTCCTTGCATCGAGGATGCTCGTGCTCACACTGCCATTGATGAGCCTCAGGTACCCGGGGCGTTCGGTCAAAGACCAATAGCGATTATCGGGGTTGTGGTTCCACTGCCACACCAATGAAAGGTTGGAGCCGTTGAACTCATCTGAAGCGACGATCATGCTGCGGGAATCGAGAGGGATGCCGGTGTCTTTGGGGACCTTGCCATCGATCCCGAAAACCGGCCAGCCGTCCTCCCAGGTAACTGGCACGAGGTACGGAATCCGTCCGACCGCTCCCCGATCGCCAAACAGAAGCGCATACCACTGCCCGTCGGGCGTATCAATGATTCCGCCTTGAGCGATGCCGGCATCTTCCAACACAACCCGGCCTTCATACGGGCCAGTTATGTTGTCCGATCGAAAACAGATCTGCGTCCTCATCCCGCCTCTCGGCCACGTGATCAGGAAGATGTAGTATCTGCCGTTGATCTTGTGGATGTGCGCGCCTTCTGCCGGGAGAATCACACCGCGACCTACAACTGCACTGGCATTTCGAATGATTACCTGGTTCAGCCCTCCTGTCTTGATCTCAGTGGCGTCCGCAGTCAGCTCGAGCACTCGGATGTCTCCACCGCCGTGGACCAGATACACGCGACCGTCATCGTCGAACAGCAGAGACATGTCATGTGTGAAGCTTATGGTAGACCGGTCCCATGGCCCGTTTTCTATGTCTCTGGTCCGGAATATGAAGGTCTTGCCGACAGTCTGGGAACTGAATACCACATAGAAAACCCCGTCGTGATACGTCAGGCTACTGGCCCACGAGCCTTTTCCGTATTCGTTCTGACCATTGCTGAGCGTCTGCGCGTCGCCGGCAGCCAAAACGTCATAGACGTAATTGACAATCTCCCAGTCAACGAGATTGGTGGACTTCATGACCGGAACGCCCGGATTCATGTGCATCGTGGTACTGGTCATGTAGTAGGTATCTCCGACTCTGATGACACTCGGATCCGGAACGTCAGCCCAGATAATCGGGTTCTTAGCGGTCTCAGCATTTCCCATTGCCCACGCAGCCTGCCCACAAGTCGCCAGCAGGATCAGAATCGTCCATATGACTTGCCTCCGCATCCGCATCGCCTCTTCTCTTGAAAGGGCTAGGCCTCTCCACCCTCCTATTCCAGAGTGAACGATCCGAAGTGACCATTTCCGTGGCCTCGGAACGTGAAGTATATTGACTGTATCCCATCTGGGATCGCGATATCTGCAGCGTATTCGGTCCATATGTTCGAGAATTCAACCGGTATAGCCCCTAGAACCTCGCCATCCCATGACGTCTTGACCTCAAAGAGCCCGCGAATGTAGCCGCGCACCTTGATCTTGACTCTCGTGACTCCTCTGCAGTCGAAGTACTTGAACCCCGCCGTGGCAGAATCACTTACGTCAGCGACATAGCCTAACTCTTCGTCTCCATCTCTTCCGTCCTGCGTTATCTTTGGGAAGCGGTGCTTCTGTTCATCGATATACAGTAAATTGCATGCCAGGTAGGCGGGATACTCTCCCCTGCCAACCAAGGGGTCCTCAATGGATCCACACGACGTCATCTCTACCTGAGGAATCGATCCATCGTCATTGAACTTGATCTTCTCGAGGCATCCCTGTCTGCTGAACCACGTGCCATTTGTGTGCCTGTGGTAGAAAATGTACCAGTCGCCGTTGATCTCAACTATGCTTCCATGGTTGTTCCCTGGAGGATACATTGGTTTTTCCGCAGGCTTGTAGGAATCGATATGGAGGTCGCAGTTGCTCACAATCACGCCGCCGTACTTGAACCCCTGTGTCGGGTGTTTGCTGGTGGCATAGCACAGTTCGTTCATCGCGATAGAGGAATAGATGAAGTAGTAAGTGTCTCCCCGCTTCCTTATGGACGACGCCTCGAAGAACTCATGCCCCTCAAATCCCGTCCCATCGCTGTAGGGTTGACTCGGAGCTACTATCACCGGCTCTTCGATGATCGTCAGCATATCCGGCCCGAGGACGGTTGCCATAGCGCCCTTTCTGGTCCTGTCACCCCTGCCGCAGAAGCCGGTGTACAGGTAGGTCCTGTCGCCCTCGGTCAGCACTCCGGGATCAAACTGAGGCTGATCTCCCTCTCTTTCTCCGAGACGAGTCCCGTCCGGATAGTGGACATATCCGTAGAACTCGTACTTTCCTGCCGGTGTGTCACTGACAGCAACTGAAACAACGGACACCTTGTCCAGGACGTAGTACAAGTAGTACCTGCCGTCAGGGCCGACGGTGACATCCGGAGCGTACAGGCACATTCTAGAATCAGGATTGAAAGGATCATCGGTCTTCCTGTAGATCAGTCCTTCGTAGCGCCAATCACTCAAGTCATTCACAGGAGCAGACCAACACACATAGTCGTTTAGGCAGAACACATATCCGTTGAAGCGATCATGGGAGCCATACACGTAAACCCTGTCGCCAAAGACATACGGCTCTCCATCTGGTATGTACTCCCACGAAGGAAGGTAGGGGTTGACCCTTTGTTTCATGCTTCTCATCCCCGCTTCTTGAAGTACTGCTCCACAAGAAACTCTACCAGGGCTCCTGGCCTCTCTCTTACGAACTCGGATCTGTCTCCGAATACCATTGCATATGGCTCCGCAGGAGTGTAGGGAGACCATCGGGGCATGTCCTCGCCGGTGGCATCCTGTCCATTGGGATCGCCGGTCTTGATGAAATTGGCCCAGTAGTTGCACATCTGTCTTGCAAGATCGTAGTGTTTGCCCACGAACGGCCTCCAGCACTTAGCCAGAGTCTCAAAGAAGAACCACAGATCGACAGAATGGAACGCTCCGGGATTGTCCCACCCGGGTATCTCTGCAGCAAAGACGTAGTAGTACAGCGGCGCATTGACTCCGGTATCGGCATTGGCTTTCCCGGCGAGACGAACCGCGTACTCTATGCTGTTCACCGACGCCCTCTCCAACACTTCCTCGATGCTGTCTGATTCGAATTCGCAAAGCCTGAGGAACTCATCCGCGTCGTCGCCAAACATGTTGACAGCAAGATCCTTCAGCTGGTCTTTGGTCTCGACACGCGGCTTGCTCAAGAACTCGGACGACGTGTGACCCAACAGCACCGGCACGTTCAAGCGCTTGTTGTCGAGGAACAGCTCGAATGAGTTGCCAACACAGAACGCGCCGTCCGCCACCGTCCCCCAGAAGCCCTTGTACTCGAGCGCCTTTGCCATGACATACTTGGCATCTAGACGGCGGGCCTCCTCTAGAGAAGACACTCCCAAGGTCTCGAAGAACTTGACGCCGTCACTCTCCGCGTCTCTGAGGCTCCGTCCGCGTGGCGGCATACGGTTGCTAGGATATACCGGTGCGAAGATGCCGCTCTGGATGATAGCCTTCTGACACAGCCCCTGGTTCTGTGGCGAAGTCAGCTGAGCGAGCACACTCCCACCGCCGGCAGACTGCCCACCGATGGTGATGTTGTTCGGATCACCACCGAATGCTGCGATATTGCGCTGCACCCACCGAGTCGCAAACTGCTGATCGAGATGGCCGAAATTCGCAGGGGCATCTGGAGCCTCTCGGGTAATTTCTGGGTGGCACAAGAACCCAAACACATTCAGGCGGTAGTTGATCGTTACCACAACTACTCCTCTTCGGGCTATGCGTTCCCCGTCGAACTCCATCTCTGATGTATAACCGACCTGAAGCCCGCCACCGAAGTACCAGACAAAGACCGGGAGCCGCTCATCAGGACTGGTTGCCGGAGTCCATACGTTCAGGTAGAGACAGTCTTCGCTCATAGGTATGTCGGGATCCACATGCCACTCTCTGCTATAGATGTTGTTCTTGTCTACTCCCGGTCTTGCTTGCATCGCTATAGGTGCGAACTGGAACGCTTCCAGCACTCCGTCCCAGTCTTCTGCCGGTTGCGGCGCGCGCCAACGGTTCTTGCCTACTGGAGGCGCAGCGAATGGGATCCCTTTGAAGCTTGTGATGCGCGGATCAGCCGCAGGAAGCCCTCGTACAATCCCGTTTTCAACCCTCACTTCTCTTAACACGGCTCATGCTCCCTTCTCTCGGTACTTCCGTCCGTAACACCGCAGTCACGGGTCTCCAATCGTCTACTTGCGAAACGCCTTCAGACAATCACTGCCTTTCTTGACGAACGCGATGAACTCGTCGATCTCGGCAGACGCATAGACCGACGCAGGACCTTTGTAGACCTTTCCATCATTGACGTTGACCCACTCGCCCTCAGGCAGGTATACCTCGCGCTGCGTTTGGCCCTGCTTGACGATCGGGGCAAACAGAATGTCTTCTCCAAACATGTATTGATCGTCCAGTGTGTAACAGACCTCATCGTCCGGATACTCGAAGAACATCGGTCTCATGAGGGGAGCACCTGTTTCACTGGCAATGTCCATGCGCCTATGGATGTAGGGGCGCAAACGCTCCCGCAGACCAATCAAGTTCCTCAGGATCGGATAGACCTGGTCTCCGAAGCTCCAGATTTCGTTTTCTCCTCCGGAGGGTTCCTTGAGTGCCGGGTCAGGCTTCCCCTGATTCTCTGTGCGGCGGCGAGCCCCGTGCAGCCGCATGACCGGACAAAACACGCCGAACTGGAACCAGCGGACTATCAGCTCACGGAAGTACTCGCTCTGAGTATCTCCGCCCCAAAATCCGCCGATGTCGCTGTTCCACCAAGGGATGCCGCACATGGCCATGTTTAGTCCAGTCTTGACACTCATTCGAAGTGCCTCAAATGTCGATGGAATATCGCCCGACCAGACCAGCGCCCCGAACCGCTGGATACCAATCCACCCGGCCCTGATGAGCAATATGATCTCTTCCTGATTCTCCGACATCAATCCATCGTGGAAGAGCTTGGCGTAGTAGAACGGATAGAGCAGGCCCACTTCCTCGCCGTTTCCGGCATGAAAGCGGAGGTTGTCTAGGTGAACTGGCCTGATCTCCGGTTCAGCTTCATCCAGCCAGTAGTTCTTGAAACCTCTCGAGTAGTAATTCTGTCGAATCCTTGACCAGACGAATTCCCTCGTTTTCGGATTGGTCGGGTCAATATACGTCTGATGGCCGTGGAACGGGAACACCCCATAGAGGCCTCTCTGAGTTCTGACCAGCATGTTGCGATCATCCATATGCCTGTAGTTCTCGCTGTTTGGGTTGATAGTGGGCCAGATAGACACTATAGGCCTGATGCCCAACTCAGCGAGTTCCTTGCTCAGCGCCTCAGGATCAGGCCAGTATCTACTGTCGAACTTCCATTCCCCTTGCTCCGGCCAGTGGAAGAAGTCAATGACTATCGCGGAAAGCGGTATTCCTCGTCTCACATACTCCTTGGCCACTCTGAGCACGTCTTCTTGTCTCTCGTATCGCAGTCTGCTTTGCCAAAAGCCTGAGGCCCACGAGGGGAACTTGGGAGCATGCCCTGTCAGGTCTGCATACTTGTGCATCACATCCGCAGGGGTATCTCCCGCTATCACCAGGTAATCTATCTGCTTGGTCGAGCTGGCCTCCCAGAGAGTGTGGTTGTGAGTCAGCTCACAGCGCCCGACTGACGGGTTGTTCCACAAAAAGCCGTACCCTCTGGATGAATAGACAAATGGTATGGACGACTTGGTGTTCCTGTGTATGAGTTGACTGGTCGATCCTTTTAGGTCAAAGACGTCATTCTGTTCTTGGCCCAATCCGAAGAAGTGCTCATCCGCATACGGCTCGAATATGACAGTAGCTCGGTAGTTATCGGCACCGACCGGGAGGTACTCTCTATACCCACTGAAGAAAGCCATTTCGGACCGTTCCGCCAGCAACTCCTTCCCGTGCTTGCAGTAGACGACTTTGCCGTTGTCAAACAGCTGCGCGGAGATCGCGCCATTCACGATGAGCGCGCTGTGATCTCTCAATTCAGTTGCGCAATCAGTTTCTTCTGGAGGAAGGAGCGTCCAGTTCTCCTGTCGGATCTCTCCATCTCGGGTTGAGCGAAAGCGCAGTGTATCCCTGCCATATGGCTCGATGACGACTGTTTCATCTCTCCTCTGCAGAGTGATCCTACCTTGCTCGGCCTGCAAGACTGCCACTATCAACCACCTCAGCTTCTCCTCGGTATGACACGTGCTAAATGCCGACCTTGATCACCTGTGGCAACGACAGCTCATCCAGTTTCCCGAATGCGAGCCTGGCGAAGTTATAGGCGCCGTTGTTCCATACTCTGAAATCATGAGCACCGCCCGCAATAACCACTTGGTAGAGATGGCGCAGCTTGTCTCCGGCAGCTTCGACCAGGCCGTCTACCGATGGAGCATAGCCGCTCCCGAATGCCACGCCATCAGCGTCACCGCAGGTGACATAGAGGAGATCGAGTCTGTGGCTGCTAGACGCTATGCTGGCACCCAAAGTCTTTCCATTGCTCGATGTAGGCGCCTGCGAGAAGGCTCCCACGTACGCAAACAGATCCTCCATGCCCGGCGCAAGAACCGTCGTGTCAAGGAAGTTGCCCCAGACTCCCCGTGTGCCGGTGTACAACGACGAATCGCATCTGTAGCCGCCGACGGCAAGGTTCAGGGCCTGCATCCCACCCATGGACAAGCCGGCTATAGCTCTGTGCCTTCGATTGCGCTCGATTCCCTCAGGCGATGTATCTCGTATGTCCGCATATGTGTTGTACGTGGACTCAATGAAGGGAATGAGGTCGTATCTCAGCTCATAGTCGAAGTAGTAGAAACCGAGCAGGTTGGTCCCTGCACTGTTGAACGAGGTGTCCGTCCAGTCGTGTGCGCTTCTGCCCTCAGGGAACACCACAATCAGCGGATCGATATCGCCATTGGCAATGAGATTATCGAATATGTTGCATATTGCGTAGTTTCCGTCGACTCTGCCGCTGCCGTTCAGCCACTCATAGCGGTTCCCGCCCACTCCGTGGAGCAGATACAGAACATTATACCTGGTATCAGGGTCATTCTGATCGTATCCCGCGGGCAGGTACACCATGCACTTCTTCGTGATCGCCTGGCCCTTCACCGTCTCTCTTCCCGCTTCTTCCGCGCTGATGTCCTGATCTGTCACGAGCTGTCGAGACTCGTTGATGTAGTTGTCAACGCTGTACGATACCTCGGCAATACTGCCTCGGAGCTCCGCATCAACCGGCCTAATGTATGCCGGAGGCACAGCGGCTACATCAATAGCGAACATCACACTTCCCTCCTATTCCGCTTTTCAGGTCAAGAGAACCTGCCTGGTCGGCACACCGCCATGAAGGAATCCCGAGGAAGTCATGCCGATCAGGCGTCTCGCAGGGATCCATGCGAGCCCATCTACGCGTCGGCACTAGTGCGACGTTAGCGAATGGTCAGTACAACCACGGACTTGGCTGGGAGCTGGATCATCAGTCCGCCTCCGCTCAACAAGGCTCCATCGAAGTCAGCGGGCCTTACTGCATCAGGTTTCTCAAACGTGTTGTGAGCATTCATCTCTGAGGCCGTCAGGATGCTTCCCTCAACCGACGAAACGTGCATGCCGCGAATGTCGCATCGGATCTCTGCGTCTTGCGACAGACTCATGTTGCAGAGCGAGATGTGAACTGCGCCGTCGCTGTCAATGGACGATGACACGGATAGCTGCGGTATGCTGCTATCGCCTTCGCCGGCAGTCGGGCCCTCGAGGTAGGTGTCGAGCAGTTCTGCGTCCTGGTGCACCTTGTACAGATCAAATACATGGTAGGTTGGAGTGACTATCATCTTCTCCTTGTCAGTCAGGATCATGGACTGCAGCACATTGATGGTCTGAGCTATGTTGGCCATCTTGACCCTGTCGCAGTGGTTGTTGAAGATATTGAGGGTGGCTCCTGCGACAAGTGCGTCTCTCAGGGTGTTCTGCTGGTACAGAAAAGCGGGATTTGTTCCGGGCTCAACGTCGTGCCATACTCCCCACTCATCGACCACCAAGGCTACCCGCTTGCCCGGATCGTACCTATCCATGATCGCAGAGTGCTTTGTGATCAACTCGTCCATGAAGAGAGCGCGCTTCATGGTAGAGTACCACATGTTGTCGTCAAACTCGGTTGCAGAGCCCTTTTTGTGCCATGCTCCGGTGGGCACCACGTAGTAATGGAGCGACAGGCCCCACATCATGCTGCCCGCCTCGCGCATCAAGACCTCGGTCCAGCGGTAGTCCGCAGCGTTGGGCCCACAAGCGATCTTGCGGATCCTGTTTCCCGAGAAGTCCCTAACATACGTCGAATACCTGCGATACTCATCCGCATAGTATTCCGGCCGCATTCTGCCTCCGCAACCCCAGTTCTCGTTGCCGACGCCGAAGTACGTGAGCTTCCACGGTTCCAGCCGGCCATTCATCCTTCTGAGGTCAGCCATAGGAGACTTCCCATCAAAGGTTATGTACTCAACCCATTCCTGCATCTCGCGAACAGTGCCGCTGCCAACGTTGCCGCAGATGTACGGCTCGCACTCCAACTGCGAGCAGAGGTCCATGAATTCATGAGTCCCAAAATGGTTGTTCTCAGTAACGCCTCCCCAATGTGTGTTCACCATTGACGGGCGCTGCTCACGCGGGCCTATCCCGTCCTTCCAGTGGTACTCGTCAGCAAAACACCCTCCGGGCCAGCGAAGCACGGGTGTCTTGATCTTGCGCATTGCATCGACGACGTCGTTGCGTATCCCGCGAGTATTGGGTATTGGCGAGTCCTCACCCACCCAGAATCCCTCATAGATGCATCGTCCAAGGTGCTCTGAAAAATGCCCGTAGATGTTCTTGTCGATGGCACCCTTCCTGATGTCCGAATTGACGATCATTTTGACCATCGATCCAGTCCCCCTCTCGGTCCCATGCTCGTGGCACTAACCATTCTAACCAAATTCTAAACAGTTAGATTTCACTACTATAGAGCATAGCATGTTTAGAACAAGATTCCAAGCCGGTGCGATCGGTCAGCTAAAGCGCGGCCCTAATTTTTGTGGACGCTCGATCGTTTCGCATGTTAGTCTAGATATGGAAGACCTATCCACGAATTGCGGGCAACTCGCAGGCGCAGTG
>JAAYAB010000144.1 GCA_012719595.1 Bacillota bacterium | reverse complement strand
CCAATCGGTGCTGCTGAAGGGGATCAACGACGATCCTAATGTTCAGCTCCAGCTTGTGCGGGGACTGCTTAAGATGAGGGTTCGCCCTTACTACCTATATCAGTGCGAGGTGCTGAAGGGCACTGCTCATTTCAGGACCAGTCTCGAGGACGGCATCAGCATCATAGAGCATCTGCAGGGATGGACCTCCGGACTTGCTGTGCCGAGATTTGTCATTGACAGCCCGATCGGCAAGATACCGATTGCGCCTGACACGATAGTCGAGAGGGACGAGGACTCTGTGGTTCTGCGCAACTACGAAGGACGGTTGTGCAGGATGATCAACCATCGGAAAGCAACCAGAGTGGTGCAGGACGCAACAGGCTGTCCTGCGGCAGCTGTGATGTAACCTGAACGGTAGCATCGGCGCCGGCGCAGTGACGTCGGTGTTGGAACCGCAGTCTTGGTATTGGTTTGGCCCTGTCGTGCCAGCCCGGCTCGGCAGGGCCATTGCTGTGATCAACCCGAGGCTTACGGTGTGCGCGCACGGACTCACAGCGCGGCCGCTGAGGCAAGAGCCTACGGCTCTGCCGGAGGCGCCCAAACCGCAGACGCTGGCAGTGGAGCGAGCGTTATCTCTCGATCGATGTTCGTGAAGTCCGTGAAGTAGACAGTGAACTCGCTGGCGCTCTGAGGCTCACTGCCGCGCATGGTGCTCGTGTATGTGTGAGCAGCGAATCCGGGACCCACTCGCATCGCGCTCCTCCCGTCACTGAGCACCACATGGCCGGAGCGAATTACGACGCTCTGCCCGCTTGAGCCGGTGAGTATGAATCCGTCTCCATACATTTGGACAGGAGCACTGAAGCAGAGCTCGACCTTGATAGGGACCCGGTCGCAGCCGCTGGTCTGAATCGCGACGCGTACTTCTCCATCTTGCTCCGACACCACGACCCTGGTGGCCAGCTCAACCTGAGTGCCTATCTTGCGCCTGCTATGACACATCTTGCGCCAGTCCGAGGTCTCAGGCGGATCCTCAAACGGGAGTCCGTATACGCCTGTGGCGTTTGACTCCAGTACGTAGCTTTCATCTGTCTTGTACAGCTTCTCGGCCTTGAACTGGGCCACGGCAAAGAACGATGCGCATACCTTCATGCGACATCTCAGTGCTCCTACCTGGAAGAAGAGGAAGCTGCTGTTGTCTCTGAGCAGCGAGAGACTGACTGAGTCCCTCCTGATCCTCACGATCCCGGACTCCTCGTAGAACACCTCATATCTGGAGGGAATGACGCCTTCAGGAACCGACGCTTGGTAGAGGCCAGGCTTGAGCAACAGCAGGTGAAGAAGGCCTGCCGAATCCAGGTCAGGATCGGCCAGACCCGACTCTCGCAGCTGCGTTGCAATGCGAGCCGCCATTGCACTGAACCGCTCGTCGCCACACTGGTTGGCCATATAGAGATAGAGCGGCAGGTATCTCGCAGGAGAGAGCCCTGTAACGCTGCTTCTGTCCTGCCTTGAAGAGTTCTGAGTGAACACAGTGCCGTCGGGATCCATGTAGGTGAGCATCATCTCGAGGTTGCGCCGGACGTGGGCGAGCAGGTCGCTGCGTCCGGTTTCTTCAGCCAGGATGATGAGAGAGCTATCATTGGTAGCGTTGTAAATCCCCGCAGACCTCTCAGTGAACTCCCCGTTGTGATCGCAGTCTATGCCCTCTGCAAGGTACTTGTTGGCGGATTGGGCAAACCGCTCGACGCCACAGACGTTGTAGGCCATCATGAGTGCAGCCGCGAGCACCCATCTGTGGTTGGGAGTGTGAAACCCTCCGCAGCACATGCCGTGGCCGGCGCGACTGATGAGCAGCTGCAGCCTCGATGCGAAGCTGTCAGCACCCTCGGCGAGTCTCTCCCCGGCTTGACCCGGAGATGTCGCTCGACCTTGCTCTACCGGGGCGGCAGACGGCACAGGATGCATCGAAGCAGCTACAGCCAGCACTGCGCGTGCGTCCGGACTTGAGCACTTCTCGATCAGGCGGTAGGTGTAGACGAGGTCGTGTACCGTGAAGCCCGTGTCTGGAGCGGAGAAGAAGTTGGTCGTGAGAAGGTCGAAGGTGCCGTCTGGCCGTTGGACTCGCTCGAGGAAGCCTAGAGCGAGTTGCATTCCAAGCGCGATGTCAGGTGCGAGGTAGTACCGGGACCTCTCGTCCAGGAACACTGACGCAAACAGGCGGAGGGATCTAGATGTCTCGCCCGGATTCACGAGCCCGGTCAGCGGGTCGCGAATACCGCCGAGGTCGGGCGAGCCCTCCGCTCGTATCTGCATTGGAAGTGTCCGAGACAGGCTGGCCTCAGCAATCTCTGTCGCCAGCGAACGGTAGTCTGGCACGAGAGATCAGTCCCCCAAGAACAGCGCAGATCAGTCCGCTAGGAAAGGCAGCCTGCGGGAATCCAGCCCGGTGGCTTCGAAGATCGGCCTTGGCCGGGGCTTGCCCCCGATCGTATCTATCATAATGCCTTCGCTCAGCGGCGAATACGCAAAGTGCATATCCAAGCTGCCGTGCCTGTATCGGACCCACCGGGTGACCGCGCCCTCCGAAGTGGTCATGCGGTCACTGATCGTTCCCATGCTTGTATCGGCAATGAAAGCATCAAAGCTTTCCCACTCGTCGACAGTGCCAAGATGTGCTATGAACCCGGACGAGGTCAAGAGCATCTCCTCGACCTCGAATGGCCTGCTCGGCCCTTCGTAGTTGTAGAAGGAGAGAGCCAGGTAGTTGCCCAGCCGCTCGATCCTCACAGCGGCTTCCCTTCCGTGATCCGTTAGGGCAAGCGGCTTGAACGCCATATACACGGGTCCATCCTTGACGAAGACCGGGCAGGGTTCCTTGCAGCTGGCGAGCACCTCTGTGGTCAGCGCCTCTCTCGCAAACACCTCTCCTGTCGGGGCCTCTCCAGTACCCGAGACGGGTCCGAGACTTACCCTTGTTCGATGCTCGTCCCCAAGAACGACCTCCTGAGTCCAGCCGAAGTGGCACGGGAACATGATGGACAGCTTCATGCTCGACACAGAATGGGCCTCGAACTGCTTCGGCTTGTAGACCATCATGGAACACGACTCGTGCTGCATTCCGAACTTGCGCCCTTCATCCCGGAAGGCCTCCTTAGTCGCCTTTCCATAGACGCTGTAGTGGTTGTCCTGGTCCGGGATGCGGTCGTTGATGATGTACCTGGCGAAGACGACTCCCGTCTCGGTCAGATTTCTCGCCGGCCGCCGCTTGCGGTAAACCACGTAGAACGACTCCGACAGGCCGCCGTCGTGGAATTGGGAATAGGCCGTGCCGAGGGCGTAGTCCTCTGTCATGTACGTCGTGTTGGGCCCGGAGAAGCCTCCAAACTCGAGAATATTGGGAACGAAGAGCTGTTGCCCTGTCTTGGGGTCGGTCCGATATCCCTCGATGCGGGACGGCAGGCACTCGCTCTTTGTCACAACAGTGAATGGAAAAGGCTTATTGAGCAGAATGTGTGCCAGGTAGTCCGGGCAGTGGTAATCGCCTGAAAGGTGCCAGATCAGGCTGGGCCACATCAGGGTGTCGAGACCGTGATGAATCACCTGATTCTCCCGAGGCGGGAACAAGTCGGCAACCGGGTTAATGAATACCACGTCGCCAAAGACGAGGTAGAGCACGTAGCAAACCTGATGAGGATGCCCGACTGTGTCGACCATGTATGCGCGAGAGTACGGTCCCGCCAGGAGCGCCGAAGGGGCATGGTAGTGAGTGGCGATTTCCGCCCACATTCTCTCTTCGCACTTCAGAGCCAAGTCTCTGACCGCAGGGTCCTGGACGTGGTTCACGATTTCAGCCAGCGGATGCAGGTCCGTCACAATGTAGGTAGGGCTGCAGTACTCCATGATGGTCCCGTTTCTGGTCAAGACCTCCTGCAGCCCCCTGAGTTTCTCAAGGCCGGCTTCGAACGCGGTGCTGTCGCTGAACCGCTCTCCAGCGGTCAGCAACGTAAAGGCCGCCATTCCTGCGAAATTGTCGTTGTACATCGTGTAGTGAATCCGATCCTGCGCCAGGCGCGACAGGCTCGCCTTCACGTACGTCTCCAGCTTGGATACTACTCGGTCCGTGAGGAGGTTCTCGTACTTAAGCAGCAGCTGCATCGAGGACATGGGGGAGAAGTGACATCTGTCTAGCGGTAGAGCTTCCAGGATGCGATTCGCGAGGCGGACATCCTCACTTCCCCCGCTCAGCAAAGCAAAGCAGTGCCACATCTTCTCTCTGAAGCTTTGCTCCCGCCCGAACCCATGCCAGCTGCAGTCTTCTTCGACTGCGGAACGCATGT
>JAAYAB010000143.1 GCA_012719595.1 Bacillota bacterium | reverse complement strand
TCGAAAAATGAGGCATGAGGCAGTCGGCTCTTCAGCAGTGGTCGGCACTGACAGCAAACGAAGGATAGTCCTCGTCGGTAACCCAAACTCGGGCAAGTCAGTGTTGTTCAACGCGCTGACTGGCCTCTATGTGGACGTCTCCAACTACCCAGGAACTACTCTGGACATATCAAGCTCCGAGATAGAGCAGGGGTTGCTGATTGACACCCCCGGAGTCTATGGCATATCGTCGTTCAACGATGAAGAACGAATTGCCAGAGATATCATCCTATCTGCCGATGTTGTGATCAACGTCGTCAACTCCATGTACCTCGAAAGGGATCTATTCCTTACCCAGCAAGTCATAGACGCGGGAATCCCGATGGTTGTTGCTCTCAACATGATGGATGAGGCAGAAAAGCGAGGCATGGAGATAGATGTGGAGGGCCTGAGCAGACTCCTCGGAGTCCCTGTCATTCCGACCATCGGTGTGAGGAAAATCGGGGTGAGCGAGGTTCTCGAACGCGTCACAGATGCGTCTGTCGGGCACCGGACTCCGGGACTGGACAAGCTGCTGGAATCTGTCGATGCGCTGTTGAGCGGACGGGGCGGCAGGGGTGCCAGCGGCGATCGAGGCGACAGAGCTGACAGAGCCGACACAGGCACCGGAGGCGATAGAGGCGACACTCGCGACGACGGCCGCAGTCTAGGCGGCGAGCGCCCGTCGCGAGACGTATCACCCGGTCACAAGCTGCTGTTGCTCGAAGACGATCCTGAAATCGCGAGCCGAGAGGGAGTAGCGCCTACCGGTCATAGAGAAACCGTGTACCAGATGCGAAGAAAGCATGTGAACTGGATTGTCTCCCAGGTGCTGCAGGACCGGTCGAAGTCGACTCTGGGCGAGATCATCGGCAGGCTGTCCATCCAGCCACTGACGGGCATTCCCATACTGATCGCGTGTATGTGGGTCGTGTACAAGGTTATGGGGTCATTTGTTGCCTCCACGATCGTCGGGTTTACTGAGGGGACTGTGATGGCCGGCTTGTACGAGCCATGGATGCGGTCGCTCGTCTCGAAGATCATCCCCTCTACGAGCGTTGTCTGGGACATCCTAGCGGGCGAGTTCGGAGTGCTCACGATGACGCCCGTGTATGTGTTCGGGTTGCTCACTCCGCTCGTCCTCGGCTTCTACCTGTTCATATCGCTGTTCGAGGATTCCGGTTATTTGCCCAGGATCGCAGCACTGTCTGACAGAACCTTTGGGTCGATCGGGCTCAACGGAAAGGCTATCATTCCAATGATCCTCGGATTCGGATGCACCACAATGGCGACGGTCACGACGAGGATGTTGGGTACTCAGAAGGAAAAGCGGATCGCCACGTTCCTCTTGGGACTGGCCATCCCCTGCTCTGCACAGCTCGGGGTCATATCCGCGATGCTGTCCAAGCTCGGGATCGGGTACCTTGCGTTCTATATCCTGACCATTATCGCTGTCTTCCTGGCTGTAGGTGTCCTGCTGAAGACCATACTTCCGGGGAAACCATCCAGCCTTCTGCTCGATCTGCCTCCTATGCGCGTGCCGAGCTTGTCCAACGTGTTGAGAAAGGCTGTCACCAGAACCGTTCACTTCATCAAGGAAGCCACGCCGCTCTTTGCCGCAGGGTCGATCCTCATCGGAGCAATGAACGCCAGCGGGGTGCTGGACGGGGTTCAGCGTGCAGCTCAGCCAATCGTAGTATCATGGCTCAGGCTGCCGCGAGAGACTGCGACTTCGTTCATAATGGGGTTCATCAGGCGGGACTTCGGTGCAGCAGGCCTGACCTCAATCGACATGACTAACTCGCAGACTCTGGTAGCCATGGTGACGATGTCTCTGTTCGTCCCTTGCATAGCCTCGGTGCTCGTCATGATGAAAGAGCGCGGAAGGTTCGAGGCCGCTGCAATGTGGGTCGGAGCCTTCACAGTCGCCCTCGTGACCGGCGGGCTCGTGAGCCGGGTTCTGAGCTTGGTGTAGCAGAGATAGAGTGCCCGTCGTCATCGGCGCGCTGGTCAACCTAGAGCGGTTCGCAAAGCTGGAGTTGGCTGCTAATCTAAGTCCGTTGGCCGGCCTAGACTTGTTCGCCAGCCCGGCGCTGTTTGCCGATTCAGGCTCCCTGGCCGGCCTAGACTAGTTCGTCAGCCCGGCGCTGTTTGCCAATTCAGGCCGTTGGCCATCCTAGACTTGTCCGTCAGCCCGGAGCTCTTTGCCAACTTAGGCCGTTGGCCAACCTAGACTTGTTCGCCGCCACTGTCAGCAGAGGGAGATCCGGTACGTCCGCATCCACGTGTCCACTTGTATCAGATAGGCCAACAGCTGGGCATCGGTCATCAACTGACCGAACCATGGCTGGCTGAACACCCGTCCTTCGCGGGACAGGATTTGCCTAATGAAGCCTGAGTCGACAAGTGAATTGAGGGGCGAGCTCTTGTCAGACAGGATTTCGAGGAGTGTTTCCTTGCACAGAGCATAGTAATGCGGGTCGTACGTCTTCGGAAATGGGCTCTTGCGCCGAGCCAGCACGGCCTCC
>JAAYAB010000142.1 GCA_012719595.1 Bacillota bacterium | reverse complement strand
GATCAGCTGTCCACACTCATTCATATGATCGCCGGAGGACTGATCACGGGGTTCTTGTTCGATCTGTACAGGCTCGTGCGCGGAGTGATCCGGCCGCACCGCTTCATAACCGACCTCGGGGATCTCCTGTTTTGGGCAGTCGCCACTCTTGTTATGTTCATCATCCTGCTGAATGACAACTGGGGACAGGTCCGGGTGTACGTGTTCCTCGGCTGGGCGATCGGGCTGTTGTTCTACAGGGCGATCCTCAGCTCGTCATTCATCTACCTGGTCCTGGGAGTCTCCAGACTGTTCGGCCGGATCGCGGACGGGCTGTCGCGGGCAAGGGTGTCGGTGTCGCGCTTCATGGCCAGGCCTTTTCGGAGAGCCAATCGCAGGGTGCGGGCTGCACGGCGGCAGATCCACCGCCGCAGCCGTCGCCGCGAAGCGACCCGCGCCAGACCTGCGGCTGCAATCAAGCCACGGAGCAGGGCAACGCTTCTGTCATCTCGGCTCGCACTGTTCCTGAGGAGGACGATCCATCACTGGAAAAAAAAGAAGTAAGATTTTTGTGTTTGAAGAAGGGAAACCAAGAGTTTTGTAGAAAGATTGTAGTCGTCTTGTCATAAGTCCCGCCAACACCAGGGCACTGAGGTTAGGACAAGCCCCGGTGTCAAGGCAGGGTCAGGTGAGGGTTCGTGAAGATCGAGATCCGCGGCGTCGAGAGGCTTAGCTTCCGAGAGCGACAGGTAGTTGTCCTGAAGGAGATGGGGCTCGCGACTGGTGAGATCACCAAGCGGCTCGGTCTTGGGGCTAGTACCGTGGCAACTCTCTACAACCGAGCCCGGGCAAAGGGGTACGAGGTCGTTATCATCTTGCCAGGCGATGTTCTGGGTATCGGATCGTCCGAAGGCGAAGAGGGAGGCGAGTGACGTGGCGTCTCTAGCTCTCAAAGACGGAACCGGACCGGTGGATGAGGAGGGCGTGAATCCTGCCTGCGCAGTCAAGGCGGATCCCGGTGACCGGAGACGGCGCCTTAGGCGCAGAGATGAAAGGCGCAGGGCAAGGCTGATCTGCAGCCTGAAGATCGCGGCTGTCTGTGGAATCATCCTGTGCCTCGGACTGTACGGTCCCAACCTGTACAAGCTTGAGCGGATTCGAGCTGAGATTGCAGACCTGCAGGCTCAGTGCGTCGAGTGGGAACAGCGCAATCTGGAGGTCATGGCCCTCATCGAATATGCCAGAAGTGACGCCTTTGTTCGGCAGGCGGCCAGAGAGAGGCTGGGCCTAGTCGATCAAGGTGCGGTTCTATACGTAGCCCAGGTTCCGGGCACTGGTACTACTAAACCGACTGAAGGCGTCGGTTCGAGCGGAAGCAGCCAGGCTCTCGCCCTCAGCCTGCCTAGCGGCCACTGACGGCGGACTTTCGTCACTGTAGTCCGTGGCAGTGCGCATTGCGTCTGTCCGCCGTCAGACCCGCCGCGGCCCTTCCGGGGCTTTATTCGCTTGTCAACTCCAGAATACTGATTGACACTGCAAATCAATCTAAGTATAATGAATTGTGCTGGAACGCCACTAGACAGGCGTTCCTGCTAGTACCACCGTTTCGGTGGACAGGGAGTTAGGCTAGCGGATGTCAGTCCCAGTGGGAAGCGTTCTTGAGGGCAAGGTCACGGGAATCACTAGTTTTGGTGCGTTTGTTCAGCTGAAGGAGGGCCCTACGGGCCTGGTTCACATTTCGGAGATCGCAGACACGTATGTTCGCGATGTGAACGACTTCCTCAAGGTTGACGACGAAGTTCGGGTCAAGGTCATATCGGTCAAGGATGGGAAGATCGGTCTGTCCATCAAGCAGGCCAGCCCGGAGTACTCGGTGTCGATAGCAGCCGGCCGCCGGCCTTCCGATCGCGGCCCGAGGCGGGCAGCCAGGAGCAGCGCATCGTTCGAAGAGAAGATTTCGAAGTTCCTCAAGGATAGCGAAGACCGCCTCTCCGACCTGAACAGGAACACGGAGAGCAAGCGTGGGGGAAGAGGTTCCCGGTACTACAGGTAACGGCGGTTCGCCTGTGCCAAGGCCCCATTTGAGTCCGAGAGTTTTGTGGCACCCTTGTCATGGGTGCCTTTTTGCTTGTACTTGTCGGCCGCCTGCCGACCGGCAGTGACGGTCCACATGTGCTCACTTGTCGCCTGGCGGAATGAGACATGAGTCTCGAGGAGGGGCTTGTTGTGAGACGGTTCTCCGGCGCGACTGAAAGGGATCGTGCGACAGTGCAGCGCCAGATCGGCCGCGAGCCTCGCGGGATGATCGGCGTGTCGAGACGTTGCAGCGGCGGATGTCCTCAGGTTGTGGTGACTAAGCCTGTGCTGTCTTCGGACGATCGCAGAGTGCCCGAGCTGTTCCCGACAGTGTACTGGCTGTCCTGTCCGCATTTGTGTAAGGCAGTCGCAGCGCTGGAGAGCGAGCAGCTGATAGAGCGATTTCGAACCCGTCTGCAGGAGGACCCCGAGCTTGCGAGCAGGCTCGAACTGCGGCACAGGGAATACGCACGGGAGAGAACCTCGCTGGTCAGTTTCGAAGACCTGGAGAGTCTGGAGCGGAGCCATCCGGGCCTTTGCAGGCGTCTCACTGAGCCCGGCATAGGCGGAATCGAGACCAGTGGCGGAGTCAAGTGTCTGCACCTGCACCTTGCCGACTACCTGTCCGGAGGAGACAATCCTATAGGCGAGGAGGTCTATTCTTTGCTGAAGGACCGCGGTGTCTCGACTGAGTGCGGTGACCGCCGCTGCCCCGGGTGCACTGACGCTGTGGGCGTGCTGAACGTCGGAAGCAACTCGGTCAAGCTTCTTGTGGCAAGTGCGGGCGAAGACGACGCCAGAAGATCACGGCTCATGATCTTGGCCAAGCAGGTCAGAGTGACCCGGCTTGCCGACGGCCTCTCCGGTAGCGCAGAAGGCGGAGCATCCGGACCCGCGCTGACGGAGGAGGCTATCCGGCGGACTTCGGAAGCAGTAGCTGATCTGGCCGCAGACGCGCGTTCTCGCGGAGTGTCTGAGATCCGGGTTTATGGAACTGCAGCAGTTAGGAACGCCGGCAACAGCATAGACCTGGCTGAGGAAATCCGCAATCGCGCTGGATTGGAGCTGTCAATTCTGAGCCCGACCCTTG
This sequence comes from Bacillota bacterium, assembly GCA_012719595.1. Lineage (GTDB taxonomy): Bacteria > Bacillota > DTU014 > DTU014 > DTU014 > JAAYAB01. The sequence continues at coordinate 7,967 of JAAYAB010000142.1, read as the reverse complement.
AAGCCGAGCTGTCGTTCGAGGCCGCTTGCGACGCACTGCCGCCTGCCTTGGCGGAGGCTGCCTCTGGGAGTGTGGCAGTTATCGACATAGGCGGTGCAAGCACAGAGGTAGCTGTCGGACGCAGTGGAGAGACGCCCAGGTCGGTTAGTGTCGAGATCGGCTCGCTGACGGCGCTGGCTGCGCTCAGCCGCGGTTTTGATGCTGATGGAAGGCTTCCTGTGGAGCGGTTGTCCGACCTGCTGAGTCATTGCCGTCAAACGTTCCCTCCTACTGCTGATGACCTTCTCACTCAGGCCCAGGCGTTCGTAGCAGTCGGCGGGAGTGTGACCGCGAGTGCCGCTCTGTTGCTGAGGCTGGAGTCATACGATCCCGAGGCTGTCCATGGTTTTGAGCTTGAGCGCAGCTCGGGTTATGAGTTGCTGGTTCGCCTGTGTGAGCTCACGAGGAGTGAGAGAGAGCGAATGCAGGGCATGATAAGCAAAGACCGCGTTGACAGCGTAATCGGTGGAATGGCGATCCTCATCTCGCTGATGGACGCCGCCCGGATTGATCGAGTGTTTGTGAGTGAGCGCGGCCTCGTCGAGGGTCTGGCCGCCCGCCTGCTTTCAGGCAGTCTGAGCTCCTAGCGGCGGCTATGCCCTTGGAGCCTAGAGGCACGATTCGGTCGGTGCGAGCCTGGACGCTCGGCATTCGACGCTTGCTCGTTTTCAGGCTGGTTGCGGCGCAGACCGGTCCGTGGTACAATATCTGTGGCATGAGTGCCCGAGTGGCGGAACAGGCAGACGCAAGGGACTTAAAATCCTTTGGGCCTTTGCGCCCGTGTGGGTTCGAGTCCCACCTCGGGCACCAATCATATCTGTCATCCCAGGTGCCCTTCGGTCCGAGGAGGCTCTCTGCCATGGATGACCTGGAACGCGCTCTTGACAGCGCATACAAGTATCTGTCCTATCGTGCAAGGAGTATCCACGAGGTCAGGGAGCATCTTTCCAAGAAGGGCTACTCGGACGAAGTCATCGAAGAGGCGCTGGATCGCCTGATGCAGTACGGCTATCTGGACGATCTCGAGTTTGCGCGACAGTTCGTCAGATCGAAAAGCGATTGGGGCTCGAGACGCCTTAAGTATGAGCTCGCTCGGAAGCGGGTACACGAATCCATCATTGCCCAAACAGTGCCGAGCAGCGACGATGAGATATCTCGTTGCCGCCGGCTGGCTCAAGCCTACATTAGGAGAAGAGGCCCTCTGCTGGACCAGACACTGAAGCGGAAGCTGTGGGCCTTTCTAATGAGAAGGGGATTCGCCAGCGATATAGTGGAGTCGGCTGTCAAGTGGCTCGGTCAGGATGCGCCTGACGACTGATCGCGAGGCGGTCCTGTGCCGCGTCCGGCTGTGAGGGGTGTTGAGATGGCTTCGGTTCTCATCGTGGACGATGAGTGCCTGCTCACCAGGTGTCTGCTGGAGTACCTGTCAGCGCGCGGGTACGACGCGGCGATGGCTGCGAGTTGCGCCGAGGCCTTGCAGTCCTTCGATGCGGATCTGCCTGAGGTGCTCGTCACAGATGTCGGTCTGCCGGACGGGCAGGCGGGTGATCTGATCAACCGGTTCCTCGAACTCCACAGCTCCGGACACGTGATAGTGATTTCTGGCAGGGACGAGCTGCCAGGAGGCGTGTCCCAGTGCTCAGTCGATGCCGTTCTTCTCAAACCGTTCGATCCGGAGGAGCTGGTTGAGGCCGTTCAGCAGGCTCTCGGCCGGTCGGCGGGATGACCCCACCGATAGGCCGGGGGTTGGCAAGTCGGACGGGCGCAGGCCAGTCGGCCGAGAGTTGGCCAGCAGCTCAAGGGCCGGCCTGCAGGGCCTGAGCCCGCCAGTAGCCTAAGAGCTGGCCTTGAGGTTGAAAGCGTGTCTGTATGACTGCGTGTCTGTTGAGGTGATGGCTTGAGGGTCTTTGCCATCTCTGATCTGCATCTATCTGAAGCCGCAGGAAAGCCCATGGACATCTTCGGCGGCGTCTGGGAGGATCACGCGAACCGCATTGCCTCGAACTGGGACGCTTCCGTGCGCCCGTCTGACCTCGTCCTGATTCCAGGTGACATAAGCTGGGCTATGACCCTCGAGGAAGCGGAGCCTGACCTTGCCTGGATCGCGAGGCGTCCGGGGCTCAAGGTGCTCATCAGGGGCAACCACGATTACTGGTGGGCATCGATCTCCAAGGTGCGCCGCGCGCTTCCCAACAACGTATTTGCACTCCAGAACGACTCCATCGTGTTTGGCCGATTTGTCGTGTGCGGCACGAGAGGCTGGGTGCTTCCCGGGAGCCCGGACTATGGAGAGCATGACCAGAAGATCTACGCCCGAGAGATCCTGCGGCTGCGGATGTCGCTCGAGTCGGCGGCCAGGAGTGCGAGCGCGGTGGAGTCGGACACAGGGACCGCTGCTGTCATCCTGGCAATGATTCACTACCCGCCGGTCATCGCAAACCAGCGCGAATCGGAGTTTGTGCGCATCTTGGAAGAGCACACGGTTTCTCACTGCGTCTACGGGCACCTTCACGGAGAAGGAATGAAGTCCGGCTTCAACGGAACGTTGGGCGCAGTCAGTTATTCGTTGGTGTCTGCCGATTACCTCGGGTTCAGACCGAAGCTGCTGGTGGACGAATAGCGGCTGCGTCAGCAAGGCTCAACTGGAGGTTCCACTTGGAGATCTACGAGAGGCTAAACAGAGGAAAGTGGGAGCGGCCGAGTGACACAATGGCCGTCTATACTGAGATTGAGCCCGGCAAGAGATGGGGAGTGAGAGTGACCCTCATCAAGGACTACGCGCGCGTCGAAGCCATTGACGGACCGAAATGCTCCTGGTATCAGGCTCCAAGGGAGCTGTCCGTCGAAGTAAGGCCTCCGAGCATCCTGGAACGGCTGCGTGGCGTCAGATTCGTGGATAAGCTGATGGCTGAAGTCGAGGCCAAACGGCTGGTCGCGAGCAGGCGGAACTCGTGAGGAAGAGTATCTGGAAGCTTTTGGCATATGCGAGGGCGGCTGGATATGGAATATGGCACCGGAAAGATCTATTCCGAAGTGACTTTCCCTTGCCGCCGAAGGACATATTGGTTATAATGCTAGTGAATTGAACATCACGCTCTGGAGAGCCCAGCCAGAGCGATTCTTAAGACGAAAGGAGGTAGGCCTCATGACCGGTAGAGTCACTGTTCTGATTCGGGCAGCTAAGGGTGCCATCTACGACAATCGCGGGCGTACTATGTACGTTATCAGCGAGCCCAGCGCATCCAATACCGACGTTGGCCTGCCTCCGGAAGCTCCTGGTTTCGATCATTGCGGATGAGATCCGCAGTAAAGCAGATCTGCCAGGCCCACCGGAGCAACCCGGTGGGTTTTTTGATGGCCAACGTTGGGACCCAGGACACCAGAAAGGGGTACGTTGGCCTTATGTATAGGAACGCAACAAACATCCTGCCGAGAAACCTGCTCGAACAGATACAAGAGTACGTCCAAGGTCAGGAGATCTACATACCCAAGAGATCCCAGACTAGGCTGGGATGGGGCGAGGGCAACGGCACTCGCAGCCAATTGGACAGGCGGAATCGCACCATCGTGTATCGATACATGCAGGGTGAGAGCATAGAGTCGCTCATGGCTCACTACCACTTGAGCTATGACAGCATCAGGAAGATCGTCCGCAAGGGCAAGAAAGAACTGTTCCGATAGGAAATGCACCTCCCTGTTGCGTGACGTTTTGGGGTACAATGTACCTCGGGAGAAGGCTCTACACTGGCTCCCAAGAGGGGGGTGGTTGACAATGATCAACCAGAGGTGGTGGGAGGCCTGATCCACTGATCAGTTCTCTCATGTCTGGGGTTGCGGGAGGCCTGGCCTTGGGCCCCCGCAATCGCGTTGAGCCGGCCGTCCGTTGTGGATAGCTGCGGCAGGCACAACCAGTGGGCTGATAGTTGACCCAGCGGGCCGTCTGTTGTATAATGGCGTTGAAATCGAATATAAGGCCGTGTGACTGGCGGATTGCGTGGAATCAACCACAGGGGAGCACGGTCAGGGTACTGTATATCGCCGACCGCCTGGGCAGCTCTGTCCAGGCGGTTTTGTCGCCCAGACAGAGCTACATAACCGATTGGAGGGGTGGACATGTGCGATAGCAGGTACCCGGCATGGGACTCATTTGCCAGGGGACCTTGGTGCGAGCGGATAGATGTGAGAGACTTCATCATCCGCAACTACACACCATACGAAGGCGACGAGTCTTTCTTGTCCGGCCCGACGGATAGAACCAAGCGGCTGTGGGACCGCTGTTCGAGCCTAATGAGTGAAGAGAGATCGCGCGGAGTGCGCGACATCGATACCAAACACGTCGCGGGCATCACCGCATTCGGACCCGGCTACATCGACCCTGAGTGCGAGGTTATTGTGGGACTGCAGACCGACGAACCGCTCAAGCGGATGATCAATCCCTGGGGCGGATGGCGCATGGCTGAGCAGGCCTGCAGAGCGTACGGGTACGAAGTCGATCCGTCAGTGAGGGAGATCTTCACACGATTCCGGAGAACCCACAACGACGGCGTCTACGCGGTCTATACTGACGAGATGCGCAAGGCCAGGCGGCATGGCTTGATCACCGGGCTTCCTGACACGTACGGAAGGGGACGCATAATAGGCGACTACAGGCGGGTGGCCCTTTACGGCGTGCGGCGGCTGATAGCTGCGAAACAGGAGGACCTGCGGGAGCTGGGCTCTGATATGAGCGAGGAGACCGTCAGACTGCGCGAAGAGATCTTCGACCAGATCCAGGCGCTCAACGATCTCGCTCTCATGGCCACAAGCTATGGCTATGATATCTCAGAGCCGGCGCGCAATGCGAGAGAAGCTGTGCAGTGGCTGTACTTCGCATACCTCGCCGCAGCAAAGGAACAGAACGGAGCAGCCATGTCTCTCGGGAGAAACACGGCGTTCCTTGACATCTACATCGAGCGAGACATTGCCAGAGGAGATCTGGACGAGGCCCGAGCGCAGGAACTCGTCGACCAGCTGGTCATCAAGCTGAGAATGATCCGCCATCTCAGGACTCCGGAGTACAACGAGCTTTTCGCGGGGGATCCCACGTGGGTGACCGAGGCGATCGGAGGCATGGCACTGGACGGCCGGCCGCTGGTCACAAAGACCTCTTTTAGGTTCCTGAACACCCTCAGGACGCTTGGGTCGTCTCCGGAGCCGAATCTTACTGTTCTGTGGTCTGAGCGGCTTCCGGACGCGTTCAAGCGCTTCTGCTGCACGCTGTCAGCAGACACGTCGTCGCTCCAGTATGAGAACGACGACCTGATGAGGCCTGTTTTTGGAGACGACTACTCGATCTCGTGCTGCGTCTCGGCGATGAAGACCGGCAAACAGATGCAGTACTTCGGCGCGAGAGTGAATCTGGCGAAGGTTCTCCTCTTGTCACTGAACTGCGGGAGAGACGAGATTTCGGGAGAGGAATTGGTACCGGGTATAGCTCCGCTCCCTGAGGGGCAGTTGAGCTATTCTTCGGTTATGGACAGATTCAGATCCGCAGTGGAAGCTGTCTGCCGACTGTACGTGGACACGATGAACTGCATCCACTACATGCACGACAAGTACCACTATGAGCGGCTGCAGATGGCGCTCCACGACACGGACGTCGAACGGCTCATGGCGTTTGGAGTCGCAGGTCTGTCCGTCGTTGCGGATTCACTGAGCGCAATACGGTACGGTCGGGTCCATGCTCTGAGAGACTCGAGAGGACTGACCGCGGACTTCATCAACGAGATGGACTTCCCTTGCTATGGGAATGGCGACGACCGCGTCGATTCGATGGCAGTGGAAGTGCTCAGGATGTTCCATGAAGCGCTGAGCCGACATCGCGTCTACAGACAGGCGACGCCCACGCTGTCGGTCCTGACCATAACGTCCAACGTTGTGTACGGCAAGAAGACCGGGGCTACGCCGGACGGCCGCAAGCAGGGGCAGCCGTTCGCTCCCGGCGCCAATCCGATGCACGGCCGGGAGACGAACGGCCCTCTCATGGCGATGAAGTCGCTGACCAGGCTTCCGTATGAGGTTTGCCGGGACGGGATTTCCTACACGTTCTCCGTAGTTCCGAGCGCCCTTGGCGAGACTCGGTCTGACAGGGCTGCGCTGCTGTCCAATCTCATCGACGGTTATATGGCAAACGGCGGCCACCACATCAACGTCAATGTGATCGACCGCGCGACCCTGCTCGACGCGATGGAACACCCCGAGATGTACCCGGGTCTCACCATACGAGTGTCCGGCTACGCAGTCGCTTTCACGAAGCTGACAAAGGAGCAGCAGCTCGAGGTGGTCCAGAGGACGTTTCACGGTTCCCTGGCCAGGCCGCACCAGGTGCCGGTCAGGCGAAGAGAGGCCGTGTGAAAAGAGTTGCCGTATTGCCATTTAGGACAGGAGGTGATTCGATGGGCGCGCGCAGAACAGTCGCTGAAAAAGGCATACTGCGGGTCAATTCGATTGAGTCCATGAGCACGCTGGACGGCCCTGGGGTTCGGTTCGTGGTGTTCCTTCAGGGCTGTCCCATGCGATGCAAGTTCTGTCACAATCCTGAGACGTGGAGTTGCGACGGAGGACAGCTCGCGCTCGTCGAAGACGTCCTTGACAAGCTCGACTGGAGCCGCCGGCTGGTTCCTAACATCGGCCTTACGGTCAGTGGCGGCGAGCCGCTGATGCAGCCTGAACCATGTCTGGAGCTTCTGGCTGCCGCGAAAGCGAGAGGCGTCCACACCGCTCTCGACACGTCGGGTTGCGGCCGTGAGGACGATCTGGTCGAGCTCCTCCGGTTTATCGATGTAGTCCTCTTCGACGTCAAGGCGGTGGACAGACGCTTGCACATTGACATCACAGGCACCGACAACGACAGGATCCTCAGCAATATGGCTGCAGTGTCTGACAGGGGCGTGGAAATGTGGGTGCGAAGAGTCCTTATTCCAGGCGTCAATGACTCTGCTGACGAGGCTGAGAGATTGCGAGCACTCGTCGCCCGGCACCGGAGTATCTCGAAGGTGGATATCATTCCATACCATAGAATGGGCGTCGAGAAATGGCGGCGGCTCGGCAAGGTATATCCATATGAGGATGTGGAGTTGCCGGGCCCTGAGGCGCTCGAGCGCTTCAGCAGTCTGCTTGATGACAGTGAATGCCGGACATGGGTTTGACTCGTGCATCGGCCCTCGGGTATCATTGGTGAGAGGTGTCCGAATTGGCTGAACGTTTCTATGCGCAGGGAACGGTCTTCATATTTGATCTCGACAAGACGCTGTACTCGGAGGAGTCGGGCCTTCTCGCATATCTCGATCAGCGGATCAATGATTACCTGGTGAACGCGCTGGGGATCAGGCGCGAATCTGTGGATGAGGTCCGGAAGCGCTGGGTCGAGGAGTACGGGACGACGCTGCGCGGGGCGCAGGTGAACTGCGGAATAGATCCCCTGGATTACATCGCATACACCCACGATATCGAGATCCGCAAGTTCCTCAGCGCTGATGAAGAGCTGTTGCGCATTCTGAAGGCGCTGCCCGGAATAAAGGTAGTGTTTTCCAACAGCCCGCGGGGTCACGCGGACGGCGTGATCGACGCATTGGGTTTGACTGGTGTGTTCGAACGGATCTACACGATCGAGTTCTGTGAGTACGAGGGAAAGCCCGCACGAAGGGCGTATGAGAGAGTCCTGGCCGACCTCGGAGTGCCGGCCACACATTGCGTGATGATTGAGGACACGGCGAGAAACCTCGTGATACCTCACGAGATGGGAATGACGACCGTGCTGTTGTCAAAGGACCGTCTGCAGAGGCATGACCATGTAGACTACGTCGTGGCCGAACTGAGGGAGTTGCTCGAGATCGGGCGCTGGTCTGCTGCATCTTGACTGCGGCCGGATCTCAGTAGCGATTCTCCGG
>JAAYAB010000141.1 GCA_012719595.1 Bacillota bacterium | reverse complement strand
GGTCCTGAGAGCCACTACATTGAGGCCGCTCTTGACATATTCGTCTATCGAATCAGGATAGTCAGCTGACTCGACATATTCGAAGTATGCCTCATCGACAACAACTACAACATGATCGGGAACTGTCGTGATGAAACCCGTGAGCTGATCTCTGCTGATCATCAAACCCGTCGGGTTGTTTGGGTTGGCGACGAACACGAGCTTCGTGCGAGGCGTAATTGCGTGTTTCACTGCATCGAGGTCTAGGCGTGCAGAAGGCATCGGGACAGAAACGCACTTCCCTCCTGTCACGCGCGTGACGAACTCGTACTGGCTGAAGGTGTGCGCACCGAACACCACCTCATCTCCAGGCTCGACGAACGCCTCCGCGATCATCCTTATGGTCTCGTCCGATCCGCATCCAAAGACGATCCATTCACCGGGAACGCTCAGCTTGGCCGACAACGCTTTCCGCAGTTCGTAACAACTGCCGTCAGGATAGACGTGCATCTGCGCCACGGCTCGGGCCACTGCTTCGATAGCCTTTGGAGACGGGCCGAGGGGGTTTTCGTTGGAGGCCATCTTTACGACATCGCTGATTCCGAGTTCACGCTTGACTTCCTCGATCGGCTTACCGGGCTCATAGGGCTTGATCTCCAGAACGCAGCTGCGGGCCAGCCGCAGAGCTTTCTGATCAGAATCCATGGGGTCACCTCCACACTGCCGCCACGCTGGACTCGAGTGTCGAGCACCGTAGATGAGCGGCCAGATTGGTAGCGGTTTCACTCAGGGCCTGCGAGGTCAGGTCTGAGTTTTTTGGCCCTGCCAAGGTATATGTGACGTATCTCCTGCTTTGTCCGTGACGAGTGAACAGTCATGAGAACCCTGATGCACCGGTCAAGGCTGCCTGTGACGTCGATCTCCACAGCAGAGATCAGCGGAGTGTCCATCCAACCCAGGTGCCGCGCGGCTGTTGCGGGAAACGCAGAGGTAATATCTGGTGTTGAGGTAAACATAATGTGTATTATGTCTTCTTCGTCCACTCCGTTCTCGGACACCATCCGGTTCAGCAAATCTGAAGTGCGTGAGAGAATCTCCTCGGGGCTGTCGCAGTCGACTGTTACCGCACCGCGTATACCTCTTACTGCTTTCATCTCTGCCAGTTCCCTCCGCAGCCAGGCAGCGTTCGCCGGCTCATACCGGCTCAGCACTGCATCTGCATATGTCTGCCGAATATAGCAAAACGCACCCCACCGGTAGGAGTGCACTTCAGTGCGGGTTTATGCAATGTAATATACCATACCTCTATCTGCCAGACAAGTGCGAATCAGGCACTCGCCCTCACGTACTGACCCGAAGGGCTGCACTGCGGCCTGCCACAAACCCCGTTGCGAACGCTATGTGGAGGTTGAAGCCGCCGGTATAGCCGTCAACGTCGAGCACTTCCCCGCAGACGTACAGCCCCTTGACCAGCCGGCTCTCCATCGAAGTCGGGTCAATCTCGCGCACGTCCACCCCTCCCTGAGTCACGACTGCCTCTTCGAGCGCACCATATCCGGAAATCGGCACCGTGAAATCCTTGAGGAGATCCACCATTCGCTTGCGCTCGTCGCGGGTCACCTGGGCACAACGCCTGTCAACGTCGACAGCCCAGCGCTCGGCAAATACACGGACCAGCAGACGCGGCAAAGCGCCAGTTAAAACTGCCTTTACTGACTTGCGGGACCACTCGGCGAGGTCGCGGACCAGGCGCTCGTCCAGTGTCTCCTTGTCGAGCGCAGGCTTCAGATCGATCGACACCCACACTCGCTTCCCTTCGTCGATGCTCCTGACAGCCGCCCGGCTGAGAGTGAGGATAATCGGCCCTGACAAGCCGGCATCTGTGAACAGCATCTCGCCGAACTGCTCTTCCACACGCTCTCCGTCGACCGTGAGCGCCGCGTTGACGTTCCGAAGGCTGAGTCCCTGAAGCCTGGGTATCCATGGGGCGTCGGAATGGAGCGGCACCAGGCTAGGACGCGGATCGACAATCCTGTGTCCGGCGGCCTTGAGGAGCGCATACCCATCACCCGTGGAACCGGTCTGCGGGTAGGTGATACCCCCGGTCGCGAGGACTGCGCAGTCGCAACCCGTATCTGGTCTGTTCACAGATGATATACGGAAACCGCCATGCTCGCCCGCAGACAGGCTGGTGACCTTCCAGCCAAGTCTGAGGTCAACGCCGCAGCGTTGAAGCTCAAGCATCAGGGCTGACACGATTTCGTTCGAGAGTCCGCTGGCGGGAAAAACCCTTCCCCCGCGCTCGACAACACTCCTGACGCCGAGTTCTTCGAAGAAACTAATCAGTGACTCCGGACTCAGCGCGGCAAGGGCAGAATGGAGGAACCGGCCGTTTCCGGGCACGTTTTCTATGAACACGCTCTTGTCACAGGCATTCGTGAAGTTGCATCTGCCTTTTCCCGTGATCCTGAGCTTCATTCCCGGACGCCGCTTCTTCTCAAGCACTACCACTGAGGCGCCGCAGCGTGCGGCCGTGATCGCTGCCATCATCCCAGATGGCCCGGCGCCGATGACGCAGACCGTATTCTTCGTGGTCAAGAGTCGAGACCCACCTCTCTGCGGAGTCGCTGAACCTCGTCCGGCGACAAGTGCCGGTAGGACCCCGGGGCTAGGTCGTTCAGAGAGATCGGCCCGAATGCTACTCGCTCCAGCCTGTGCACCGGGTGGCCGACCGCTTCGAACATCCTTCTCACTTGGCGCTTGCGGCCTTCATGTATTGAGACCAGCCACTGAGTCTGTCGCGTCGTGTCTCCTCCATGGGCGGCATTCGGAGGGTCGAATCGAACCACTCGGGCCGGTGCCGTGACGCCGTCCTCAAGCTCAATGCCGGTGCGCAGCTTGTCCAGCGATCTGGGATCCGGACCTCCAGCCACTGTGACAAGGTAGGTCTTGACCACTCCGTACTTGGGATGTGTCAGTCTGTATGCCAGTTCACCGTCATTGGTGAGGATCAGGAGGCCTTCTGAATCCTTGTCAAGACGTCCTACGGGATACACCCGCTGCGGAACGGAGCGCAAGAGGTCAGTTACGACAGGGCGGCCGAATCGATCAGCAACCGATGTCAGTACGCCTTTCGGCTTGTTTAGCGCTATGTAGACTGTCTTTCGTTCCGGCCGGACAGGCACGCCGTCGACAGCTACATGGTCTCTGTCAGGGTCCACCTTCGCACCCAGCTCAGACACAGTCACGCCATTGACAGTGACCCTGCCCGCAAGCACGATCTCTTCACAGGCCCTGCGGGACGCAACCCCGCAGCGCGCGAGATATCTTTGGAGTCGCTCAGATGCACTCATCTAGAACACCTGCGGCGGACGCAACCAGTCGGAGTGTGATGCGACGGGAGTGCGGCTGTGCTGCATCCAGGCTATGGCTGGAGCTTCTTGATGGCTTCGTTGGAGCCCATGACCACGAGGATATCGTTCTCATGGATCTTGTCGTCCGCTCTCGGCGAAATGCGCACGGCGTCGCCGCTTCGGATCGCAATGATGTTGATCGCGTAGTCGTACTTCGCCCGCAGATTGAGTTCTCGCAGAGTCTTGCCTGCAAACTCAGGACGGGCTACGATTTCAGCTATGCTGTGGTCCGGGGAGAGCTCGATGTAGTCGATCAGGCTGGACGACACGAGATTGTGCGCGACTCTGACTCCCATGTCCCTCTCGGGATAGACTACCCGGTCGGCACCGACCCTCTCGAGCACCTTTCCGTGCAGCTCGCTCAGTGCTTTGCACACCACGTACCCTATCCCCAGGTCCTTCAGTATGAGCGTAGCAAGTATCGAAGCCTCCAGGTCCTGTCCGATCGAGACTATGGCCACGTCAACGTTTCGTATCCCCAGGGACCTCATGGCGTTCTCGTCCGTAGCATCGGCCTGCACCGCGTGAGTCACGAATCCCTCGACCTGTTGGACCCGCTCCTCGTCTATGTCGATCGCGAGAACCTCGTGGCCGAGGTCGGACAGCGTCTTTGCCACGCTTGATCCGAAGCGGCCGAGGCCGATCACGGCATACTGGTTCATCCTTACTCACCGCCAGAACCAGAGATCCCACGCGGCCGCCCCGACAGCCACGGTCGACAGCCCGGAGCCCAGGACCGCGGGGTTGCACAGTGCTGGTTCAACTATGAGTCTACTATTCACGCACATGGGGTGTCAATCGACCGGGAAATCACAAGAGGTGGAAGGCCTAGTTAGGCCTGTGCAGCGGCCCGTCTGCGCATGCCCACGGACAGACAAGAAGCCTCAGTGCCGATCAGAGGGATTCGGCCGGGCTGAGGCTGGAGGCCTGTGGTCACTGCCTCACTGAGGCTGGGTGCCTGTGATTATTGTCTGCGTCTTCTGTCCCCTATGGAGCATGCTTTGAATCCGATCGAGAATGGCCGGGGCGACATCGATTAGCCTGCTCGCGATCGCACCATGGACCACCGGCAGCAACTTGACTTCGCCTCTGGAGACTACCAGAAACGCTGTCGGCTGAAGCGAGACGCCCGCCCCGCTTCCCCCTCCGAACGGGAATTTCGACTGCTGTCCTGAATCGCCCCCACCGCCCCCGCGCTGCTCCTTGCCGCCG
>JAAYAB010000140.1 GCA_012719595.1 Bacillota bacterium | reverse complement strand
CTCCAGAACGATGCACGATCGGCATGCCACTGAGTAAGCTCGTTCCAGAGGCTGTGAATCCTATCAGACCAGTCTGCCAGTGCGCTGCGATAGTGGTCGATCAGTTCCTCGTTCTCACATGCCTCTGAGAGCATGAGGTTGTAAAGCAACGCGGCGCCATGGATCGTCTCGGCGAAGTTGCGAGCGTGGGTGATCTCGTTGCGCAAGCGGGCTGGCAATGACTCAACAATGGGGTGGTTCCAGAAGCAATCTGCATCGACGTACTCATCGGCATCGACATCGACCAGGAAGCCGAGGAGACTGTCTCGGTGGAGGCACATGATGCGTTCAAAGAGGTAGCTGGCTTCGTCTCGAGTCAACCTCAGATCGGCTTCCTTGGGCCAGCCTCTCGGTGGGTCGGGCAAGCCTGGATGCCAGTTCTCGTCCAGTCCGAGGCCAACCGGTTGGCGGTCGTCATCGCGAACCACATTCCGCCTGCGAGCATACCAGCCATCCAAGGATCTGTGATACTGATCCTGAGAACCAGGGAAGAGTCTTATCCCCCAGACGCCCAGGCCTGCCCAGTAGATGGAACTCGGCAGCCGCTGTAATCGATTGCCAGCGTCAATCCCGATCACTCCCCTGGTGTCGTCTGTTTTGCGCAGAACCTTTATGAGTTTCAGCTCTTCGTTCCGGGCGACTTCCGCGATCTCGCGAGATGAAACCATCCTCTTTTCCAGGCTGCGATAGATCCACGGGATGAAGAGCATATACCTCGCTCGAGTCTGGATAGTGCTTGTCCCAGGGAAGAAGTGATTGGCAAATGCATCGCGAATAGAGCGGATTCCGAGTTCGTCACGCGTGTCCTCTTGACGGAAGAGGCGTATCACGTCCATCATCCGCTGACGCTCAGTGTCAGAGAAGTCTATCCAGGCGAAGTGAGAAGGCATGGGTTCCAGACCTCCGGGTGACAGTTATGGTATGATTCGACAGAAGGGCTGGTAATTCCTTGGGAGGGGGCGGTTGCCAACTTGGTCCGCGGCCAGGACGAGTTACCGAATCAGAGTCCTTGATCGGTACCGATATTACGGCTCAAGCCTGCACGCGAGGCGAACGCTTGGTGCCCACTAGACACACACATATGATCCTCTCCCAACTCCAACCAGGGCAGCTACTTGAGGTGCATATCCGTGCGCTTATTAACCGCAACCGCTATGTCGCGTCGCCTCATCGCAGGTGCAAACCTCTGCGCCGCTGGTATTTCTCCTGCAGTTCCTCCAACGAGGGCCACGGATTCCTCCAATGCAGTACGCTATGGCAGTTCGAACACAGCATTACGAAATCCTCGGGTCGTGTAATGTCTCCTTCGGGGTCGCGAAGGCCCAGCGGTTCTGTGTGATGAGCTTCGATGTAACCATCACCTAGTCTGCCATAGGTCTGGCCGAAGTCGAATTCGCAGAGTTCGCAGTAGAGCTTTCCACCATGATTTCTCCTGAAGAGCCTCTTAGCAGCTTCTACAATCCGTGGCTCTCTCTCACGCGCAATATGGTGATCCTCGTACAACCGACCTTCGCTGGACGACAGCTCCCGGTTCACTCCATCACCTTCACCCATGCCGTCATCGTCGAGGGCATGGGGCTGACCGTCGTCGTGATCGTCGCTCTCATCATCGATCCAGCCTTCCGTGCAATCAGATATATCGATCTCTTCCGGATCATCTTCAGAGAAGACATCATCGTCCTGAGATTCCTCAATCGATACGCCTGAATCGCTCTGATTTCACTGACTGACGAACCTCGTCCAGTCGCACTTGAACACAGCGTTTCGATCGCGCTCCCAGACAGTCACCTGTTCGGACGGCCGCAGGGCCCGCCCATGAAGTCTACGATAGAGCTCAAAAAAACCCATGGCGGAAAGCCTCGAATCTTTGCTGCAGACAATAGCGGATATCAAGGGTAGCCGCATGCGGTGAGCCCTCACGGACAGCTCCCCTAGGGGGTGTCAACGCCGGTTTGCATTTGACCCCCACCCCCCGATTATTCTACTATCGGCGATCACACTGACGAGCATATCGGATTGGCTCCACATGCACGGGTTGAACCATCGCTCAAGGCAAGGCTGGTAGAGAAAGCAATGGATGTTCCTTACCGCCGGAGTTGGAAGTGGACAAGTAACGGAGCATCGCAGGTTTCTGGTTAGACTATAGTGCGAGCAGTGCGAGAGACCCCGAGCAGGCAGGAGTATCATAGGCCAAGAGAGCGACGTGTTGTGAGACACTTATACATTGAGGCCGACGAGATTCACGTGCCCGATCATGATCGGCAAGGAGCCAGATGGCAGCCACGCTTGGTCTATGTCCACGCAGGGGCAGAAAGAGAACGCAAACGCCGGATGCTGAGGAATGTGCACCACCTTGGCGGTATCCTACCGTGACACGGAGGCGTTGTGCTGGGAGCTCTGGCACTATCTTGAAATACACTACGATCTAGAGTCTGTGGAAGTCATTCTTGTAAGCGAAGACGAAGCGCATTGGGTCCGTCGCGTTGTTGGACTCACTCCCAGCAGCGCCTTTTTGCTGTATCGATTCCATGCTATGAAGCATATCGCAGCGGCAGTTGGCAGCTGGAGCGATCTTTACGCAGCCCTTTGGCGGGCACTGGGCCAGGTAGAACGTGAAGGAACTCAGGCAGTGCTGAAGGAGGCTCTTAGCCGAGCGGGGACCGAAGGCAAACGCAAGACGATTGTAGACACGCGTGTCTATCTGATGCGGCAGTGGGATGGGATTGAGGCGTGGTCCAAGTATGCTAGGCTGATCGTAGGCTGAAGTGCCGAAGACCACGTCAGTCACATCTATGCAGCCAGGATGAGCAGCCGGCCAATGGCATGTCGAAGGCGTGGATCAAGAGGCACGTCTGCGAGTGTTCTAGGCCAACGGTGAATCGATTGGCGAGCGATTCTTGAGGGGGCTAGCAAAGAAAAAGATACGGCTCACCGATCGACGGAGGGCGCAGCTCGAGACTAACTTCGCGCAGGGAAAACGGCTCTAGAACGACATCCAGCACAATATGCCAGCACTGCGGGGCAAGAGGATGACTCTTACAAACGGCTTGCGCTCGCTTACGAATGCCGTCTGAGCATCGGACAGTGAGGTCTTGGGAACCACCCAAAATCCACAGTGTGTTGACACAGCCTGAGTGACAGCGGCCCCTGGAAGTCCTCCCTACACTATGGTACAGTAGATGTGTGGACATGCTGTGAGAGGCCGCCTTCCCTGATCCGGAGGTGCAGGACACTACCTAGCGGTTCTACCCTCACTCAACGGGAGTGCGGTCTGAGTCTTGTGGTCGAGGCCTACATCGCCAGACCCGAAAGCCAAAGGTAACAAGGGCACCGGGAGAAGGGATGCAAGATGCCAGCGATTGATGTGGAAGCGGCTCGTAACTACCTTCAGAGCCTAATCAAAGAGCTAATCAGTCTGCCCGCCGAGACTCGCTGGGTGGAGTTCAAGACAAACAACAGTGATCCTCAAGACATTGGAGCGTACATATCGGCGTTGAGTAATGCCGCTGCTCTTGCAGGAAAGACCAACGCATACGTTGTCTGGGGCGTAAGCGATGATACCCATGATGTTGTGGGCACCACTTTTCGCCCATCGCTGAAAAAGAAGGGGAATGAGGATCTCGAGAATTGGTTACAGCGTGTGCTGGACCCTCAGGTGCACTTCCGGTTTTTCGAGACTACCTATGACGGCAAGTCAGTTGTTGTCCTAGAGATTCCTAGGGCGGCGCATCGCCCGGTACAGTTCAATGGAGTCGAGTACGTACGCGTGGGCTCCTGCCGACAGAAGCTCAAGGACCATCCTCAAATCGAGCGAGAACTCTGGCGTATCTTTGATGCAACACCTTTTGAGGACCTGAGCGCGGCCGAGCGCGTCACTGAGACAGATGTGTTGAGTCTGCTCGACTACACAGGTTACTTCGACCTGCTTCGCATATCCCCTCCGACAAGTCAGCAGGCGGTACTCTCTCGGCTGGCCGGCGACAGGCTGATTGAGTCGGACCAGGCCGGCAGATGGCGCATCACGAACCTAGGTGCAGTGCTGTTCGCTAAGAACATCGATGACTTTAGGACTCTATCCCGAAAAGCGGTCAGGGTTGTCATTTACAAGGGCAACGATCGGCTTGACACGGTCCACGAGCACGTGGTTCGCAAAGGATACGCAGTCGGTTTTGAGGGCCTGATTGAGTACCTCAATGCGATTCTTCCAAGAAACGAAGTGATAGAAAAGGCACTGCGACGGGACGAGCCAATGTATCCTGAGCAGGCTATTCGCGAGCTGGTTGCCAATGCTCTCATACACCAAGACTTCTCGGTGACCGGAGCCGGGCCAATGATCGAAGTGTTTAGAGATCGCGTGGAGATAACCAACCCGGGTCGTCCGTTGATGAGTACCGATCGGTTTCTCGACACGCCCCCTCAGTCTAGAAACGAAGCGTTGGCATCGCTCATGCGTAGAATCGGCATATGCGAAGAACGCGGAAGCGGTGTCGACAAGGTTGTATATCAGACAGAGCGCTTCAGACTTCCTGCACCATCATTCGAGACCTGCGACAATGCGACTCGCGCAGTGCTCTTCGCCTACAAGCCACTAAGGGAGATGAACCGTGCCGATCGAGTTCGTGCTTGTTATCTGCACGCATGCCTTCGATATGTAGCACGCGATGCGATGACAAATTCAAGTCTGCGAGAGCGCTTTGGAATCGAAGAGCACAACAGCTCCACAGCGTCTAGAATAATCCGAGAAACACTGGAAGACGGATTGATCAAGCCCTATGATCCGAGCCAAGGTAGGAAGTACGCTAGATATCTGCCTTGGTGGGCATGACCTAAGTTTTATTTGACGGTTATTTGACGATGCGCCACGCTTCGCGTCGAGGTCGCAAGTGCGCAGCACCCGAAGCACAGCTAGAAGTGTTCTTGTAGGCGAACAGTCAATGCCAAAGCGAACCGTTCTTTTTTGACGGTCATTTGATTGCTGCCCGATATCGGCGTCTCGTCATGTACCATCGTCCTCGGAGAATACGGTGGGTGTTCTCGCCAACGGGAGTGTTGCCGAACGCCTTGAGACGGTTCAGTAATACGCCCTCAATCTATGGGTGACCGCTTTGCTCACGCATAAGCTGACTACCCCGACGTGCGCAGGTGTTTCCTCCGTAGTGTCAGTCGCCGTAAACCTTGATGTACTCACTACTGATAGGCATACTCGCAATCGGCATAGTGACAGCG
>JAAYAB010000139.1 GCA_012719595.1 Bacillota bacterium | reverse complement strand
CGAAATGGCAGAATCCTTGTTCGCTTCACGCGCTTGTTGCGGTTCCCGTCCTTAGCTATTCGCCCAGGCTCACCGGGCCGCGAGCTGCCACTTTTCGGGCTTGGGAGCAGGTTCCAAGTCCTGCCTCGTCGAATGAGTCTTCCATCGCACAAGAGTGGCGATCTTGGTCGCAGAGACCACGGAACGAGAAGGTAAAGATGTGGCTGTAGCATCTGCGAGCGATCTGAGTGCGAGGGGGATGCGGGTGTTTGGCAAGGACAAGCAGTGCGCCCTGAGTAGGGAGCAGGTAGAGGAGAAAGCCCAGGCTCTCCTCAGTCGGATGACACTTGAGGAGAAGGTCTTCATGTTGAGCGGCAACTGGGACGTGATTTCCAGTGCGATCAGGCATGGCACCGTGCGGGACGTGCCAACCACCACGAATGGATGCCCTCGACTTGGCGTACCGCCGATTACGTTCACTGACGGACCTCGCGGCGTTACTATGAACCGCTCGACTTGCTTCCCTGTCCCGATGGCGCGAGGCGCCAGCTTTGACCGCGACCTGGAGAGACGAGTCGGCGAAGCCATTGGCAAGGAAGCTCGCGCGCTCGGTGCAAACCTGTGCGCCTGCGTCTGCATGAACCTGCTTCGCCACCCCGCCTGGGGACGCTCCCAGGAAACATACGGGGAGGATCCCTTTCATGTGGGCGAGATGGGCAGGGCTCTTACAGAGGGTGTGCAGGAACACAATGTGATGGCATGCGTCAAGCACTATGCAGCCAACAGCATAGAGAACTCGCGTTTCTTCGTGGATGTAAAGGCCGATAAGCGAACCCTGCGTGAGGTTTACCTGCCGCATTTCAAGAAGGCTGTCGATGCCGGCGCGGCGTGCGTCATGGGCGCGTACAATCGCGTCAACGGAGACTACTGTTGCGAGAACAAAACTCTGCTCAACGATATTCTGAGAGACGAATGGGGGTTCGAGGGTTTCACGATCTCTGACTTCCTCGGCGGCGTCCGAAGTACAGAGAAAGCCATAGAAGCTGGCATGGACATAGAGATGCCGGTGCCTGCCTACTACGGCCGCAGTCTCCTAAGAGCAGTACAGGAGGGCACCGTGCTTGAAGAGACGGTCAACGACTCAGTGCTGAGAATACTGCGGACTCTGCTGGTCTTCGAGAATTGCCCAGACAAGACGGATTACAGCAGGGAGCTTGTGGCGTGCAAGGAGCACGCGGAACTCGCCCGGGAAGTGGCCGAGAAGTCGATGGTGCTGATCAAGAACACGAATGGGGTTTTGCCGTTTGGCAAAGGCGTCAGGCGTATCCTCGTTGTCGGGGATCTAGCAGCCAAGGCGGTTACAGGCGACAAAGGCTCCAGCAAGGTTGATCCGCCCTATGTGATCACCCTGGTTGAGGGACTACGCCGGTACTTCGGTCCCAGCGTCCAGGTCGTCCACCTCCGCGAGGAGCTTGACAGGGCGGCGGCCGAGGCTGGCCGGGCCGACTGCGTGATCATAGCAGTTGGCAATGACGCACACGATGAAGGCGAGTTCCTGCTGCCGCAGGATGATGAGCTCTCCTATGCGGATGTCCTGAGCAAAGGCTATCGCAACATGGGCAAGCCCCTCAAGAGCATCCTCATCAAACCTCTGATGAAGTCGGCAGCGAGACCGTTTCTGTCAAAGACTTCGAAGCTGGGCGGTGACAGGCAGAGCCTCTCGCTCAAGCCAGCCCAGATCGAGTTGATCAAGAGGATGGGCAGCATCAACCCGAATACCGTCGTGACACTGACCTGCGGCGGCATGGTCATGACAAGAGAATGGGAGGATTACGTTCCGGCGATTCTGTACAGCTGGTATTCGGGCATGGAGGGTGGCAATGCTCTGGCCCGTGTCCTGTTCGGAGACGTGAATCCCTCCGGCAAGCTGCCTTTCACCATTCCCCGCGAAGATGGCCATCTCCCGTATTTCAGCAGCACCGACCGTGAGATAACCTATGACTTGTACCACGGATATGCCCTACTCGACAGAGACGGACACGAGGCGGCGTATCCCTTTGGCTTCGGTCTATCGTACACGAGCTGGGAATACGGTGAGCCTCAGCTCACGAGAACGGATAGACAAGTGGTGGTATCCGTCGAACTGAGGAGTACAGGCCCCGTGGCGGGCGCAGAGGTAGTCCAGGTCTATGTCGGAATGAAGCAGTCGGCTGTGGACCGCCCAAAGAAGCTGCTCAAGGGCTTCGAGAAGGTACACTTAGAGCCGGGCCAATCGAAGATCGTCTCGATCCCTGTAGAGATCGACGAGCTTCGCTACTACTGCAGCGAGCGGAAGACATGGATACTGGAGCCCGGAACCTATCTCTTCTACGTCGGCTCGAGCTCTGATGACCGCTCTCTGAGGGTACGGGCCTTGGAGATCTCCGACGGCGACACAAGCCAGACAGCCTCATCAAGCGGTCTGGCACCATAAGGTCTGGCACGGCGGCCTGGCGTCATTAGGCCTTGAGCCATTAGGCCTGGCCCGATGGTCGCCGCGAGTGACAAGGCCCGGCGTGATAGGGCCGGGCCGCCAGCCAGCGCACGAACAGCAGCTCTGATCGTTACTCTTCCTTGGACGACTCTCGACCTCAGGGAACCGGGCGTGCCAAATCCCTGTGTCCGCAATGCGGACAGATCGCATAGCTCCGATCATAGCTCGCCTTGCAGTTTTCGCACGTTTTTCGTTCTGTCCGGACAGATGCTGCTTGATGCGCGTCTCCAGCTTCTGTGCTTCCGTCGGAATCATCTCCAGGATGTCTTCTTGGTTGCGCAGCAAAGTGATGAACGCGCCCAGCACAGCTACGATCGGTATGCAGTCAAGAACACCGGCGACGAATGCCCAGAACGAACCGGTCGAGAGACCTGCGATCACCGCAAGAATCAGTTTGATCGCCACAGCGACGTAGAGGAAGATGACCAGGTACTCTGAATGCATGTGCATGCTATACCCCCCCTTTACTGCATATGTGGAGGTGGTCTCGTTCATGAATGTTCCAGGAATGTGAGTCATCTCCACGGCCTGTTACATGTATATTCTAGCGATGAGAACCTTTTCCTTGGAAGTATGGCGCACGGTCGAGGTATCGCGCCCAGCGGAGTGTAGCGCGCTATGCAGGCAGAGCGGATGGTCGAGGAACAGGGCATGGTGGAGGTTCAGCGCATGGTGACCAGAGCGATGGAAAACGACCTGGAAGAGCTGCTGCGGCTAATTGGTCCTCTGAAGACCCCTGTTGAGGTCAGAGAGATCGAGATTGCCAGAATAGGCCCGGACGGCACGGTGTCTCCGAAGTGCCCTGACTTCATCGTAGACTCTACAGACATAGTCGCAGAGGTGGTGAGGTGGCTCAACAGCCCCGACACCTATCGATTCAGGCTTGGGAATGCAGTTGAGACTTGACGAGACACGGGCTATCGGCGAAGCTGAGACAGGATAGAAGCAAGCGCTATCAGTGAGGCCAGGATAGGGCAGCAGCGGAGGGTAGCTACAATGGCTGTATCAACAGATGTGCGTGTGATCATCGTGAGTGGAACGATCGGAGCTGGCAAAAGCGCTGTAGCATCAGAGATGTCAGACATCTTGTGCGAAAGAGAAGTCCCGCATGCCTATGTGGACCTCGATTCGCTCTCGTGGTCGTGGCCGCCGATAGGACAGTTCAACAACGTCTTGGCCTTCAAGAACCTGGCCGCAGTCTGGGCCAACTACCGCGAAGCTGGCTGTGAGCGCTTGATCGTGTCCCATGTGGTTGAATGCTCCGATGAACTCGACTGTTACAGGCAAGCTGTGCCAGGCGCCTGTATCATGGTCTGTCGCCTGGTCGCTTCGCAGGCGACCAGGGAATCGAGGATCCGTCAGCGCGAGATCGGCGCGGGACTGGAATGGCACCTGAATCGAACTGCGGAGTTGGAGGAGATACTTCAGAAGGCGTCGGCAGAGGATTTCCAGGTAGAGAACGACGGCCGTCCGATCCGCGATGTTGCACTCGAAGTTCTTGAGAAGGCCGGATGGTTGTAGCGGGCATTCGCACCGCATGCACGAAATCGTGTCGTTACCTGCGTTGTCATGCATGCTGTGGCCAATCGGTGTCGCAATCGCACAAAACATAGCCATTTATGATACCATTATAGCCATATATGATACCATTTATCGCTGCTTGATTCGATCGAAGGCGAAGACAGTGATCTCTGACCGCTCAGCAACGGCAGAGCCCAATGATTAGACCCGGTCATGAAGTCCAGTGCCCGATCTTCTCCCACGTGGCGCTTCTGCCCGATTTGATGCACCTTACTTGGCCACTGGCCTTGAACTCACTAAGTACTCGCTTGAGTGTTGGACGACTCACGCCTGGACAGGCGCGTGCCAAATCCGCGAGTCGGAAGACGGTTGGGAGCCGGTGAAGAGCATCCTTGGCCATTTGGGTCTTGGCACCGTGAGACCAGGCGAGTTCACCAACTCGCTGTTCGAACTCGCGGTAGGCACCGAGAAGCACTACTCCAAGGAAGTACTCCCACCAGGGGAGCAGGCTGTGTTCTCTCTTATGCCAACCCTGAGATGATTTGTAGAGCGCGTCGTAGTACCCTTCCCGGTGGTCCTCGATTATACGTTCGAGGCTTATGTACCGGCCGACCTCATAGCCCGATTGGTAGAGCAACAGCAGGGACAAGAGCCGAGCCATTCTGCCGTTTCCGTCGGTGAAGGGATGGATGCACAGGAAATCCAGTATGTACGTAGCGATGAGAAGCAACTGATCGATCTCCTGTCTCTCTATGTGTTCACGGAAGGCCATATGGAGTCGGTCCATGGCTTCGGCTGTTAGGTATGCCGGAGTTGGTGTGAAGCGAACAAACTGCGTCCCATCGGGCCGGGTTTCGGAGATCACATTGTCTGTGAGCTTCCATCGTCCCCCCTGCTGGGCGGTAAACTTATAGAGATCGCGATGAAGCTGGAGGACTGTGTTGACGGTGAATGGGATATTCGCGTAGTTGGTGTGTATTGTAGCTACAACGTCACGATATCCCGCGATTTCCTGCTCGGACCGGTTTCTGGGTGCGGTCTTGTGCTCGGCGATCCTTTCCATTCGGTCCTCTGGTGCCTTGATTCCCTCGATCCGATTGGATGATACTGTGCTCTGAATGATCGCCGTGCTGCGCAACGAGTCAAGCGCTTGAGGCACCTGCTGTTTGAAGAGCGTCTCCTTGCCTTTGTACTCTCCTATAGCGCGAACAGTGCGCAGGAGTGAATGAGGTATTGGATGTCTCTCCAGGAACCCTTGCTCGAACGAATGCATGGCTTATACTCCACTTCGACCAGAATAGTGTCTCGTGAGAGCCGGTCTGCAGGCTTCCCTTTGGATTCAGGCTCGCTGGGTCCCACAGCTCTTGCTCACATCTTCGCTCTTAAGTAGCGAACTCCTTTTCCTGGTATTGGCTGTCGCCTGCCTTGTCAGGCAGACAGACGAGGGATCCTGACCAATACCTACTTCACTGTGTTTAGGATTCCCTTAGCGAAGTTCATCCGACGCAGTAAGAACACGACCAACGCGATCTCAGCGTTGAGCCAAAGCCGCGCCAGTTTCCTGCAACTCGAGCGCCATCAGGGGATGGGTGGTGAAACGAGGAGTTGCACAGCTGTACGAGGCAGGTGAAACGACCTGCAGAGCAGAAGGATTTGGCAGGAACGGTAAGAACAACACTGACCGGCGGATCGAGGGATGGCTGACAATCACGGCAGCGAGCGGTTGGATTCTTGAGCCTGGGAAGCTGCTGATGATCGCGATCCGTCCGCATGGGACAATTGCGGCGGAGTTCTACCTGTCCATACCCGCCAAGCCTGCTCCAGGCCCTCATCTGCTGCAGGTCGAAGTGACAGCTGACGACGAATTGCTTGCCAGGGCCGCCTTTGACCTTCGCGATGGTCTTCTTTTTCTTGTGGATAGAGGAGATTGACAGTGTGAAGTGGAATACGGGCAGTCTTTCGGCACAGGCGATCACAGCCAACCCGCAGCGTCGGTACCTTAGGAGGAACGGGAAATGAGTCAGCCCATAGTCGTCGAGTACGACCCTACTTGGCCGGACGAGTTCAAAGCCTTGGCGGCAGTTCTTCGACCAGCCGTCGAAGGTCTTGCCCGCGAGATCCATCACGTGGGGAGCACATCGATACCGGGTATGCCCGGCAAACCGGTGATCGACATAGATATCGAGTTGCTGCCGGGTGTGCCGATTGAGGAAGCAACCGCCGCCCTGGCGCCTTTGGGATATGTGTTCAATGGTGATCAGGGCATAAAGGACAGATATGCGTACAAGCGGGTGTCGGCTGCCGTGCCGTTTTGTGAGCACCGCCAGGAATGGCCTTATCACCATCTGTACGCATGTCCGCATTACTCGGAGGAGCTTGCTCGCCACCTGGTGTTCAGAGACAGGCTGAGGGAGAGCGCAGAACTGCGCGAAGCCTACATAGCGATAAAGCAAGAAGCGTTGCTCAGAGCTTGCGGAGTCAGGCAGGTCTATGTTGACGAGAAGCAGCGACTGGCCAGCGAGTTCGTCCGCCAGGTGGTCAGCGGCAGGTAGCCGACTCGACAACAGCGGCACGCGGGCCGCTGTGGAGACACCATGTTCTTGGCTAGGAGCACTCCAACTGCGATCACTCTCCAGCTATTCCCGTGCGTTCTACGCTCTGCACGAAGTGATTCTGCAGGAACAGATAGAGCACGAGAAGAGGAGCTATCGACAGCAGAGTCCCAGCCAGGCGGATTGACTCGTTGAGGGCGCCGC
Source organism: Bacillota bacterium (assembly GCA_012719595.1). GTDB lineage: Bacteria > Bacillota > DTU014 > DTU014 > DTU014 > JAAYAB01. Next base: position 2,141 of record JAAYAB010000139.1, on the reverse strand, counting down.
CGTAGCTGACGTCTGAGTCGGGGTAGTACTTCATGAACGTGCTGGCAAACTCCCTCAACTGTATGGGCAGTGTGCGCGCAGCCGTGCCCGACAGGAGGGGAAGCTGTGTGGTCTCGTTCCAGAACCAGACAAAGGAGAACAGGAACGCGACCACGATTGCGGGTATAGCCAGTGGAATCGCGACCCTAAGGAAGACGTCGAGCCTGCCGGCCCCGTCTATCATGGCGGCTTCGTCTAGCGCCTTTGGGTAGGAAGAGAAGAACTGATAGTATATGAGCAGAAACAGTGAGCTCTTGACGCCCTGCCCGCCCAGTGCCGTGATCATCGTCGGCCACACGGTGTTGATCATCCCGTAGCTGTTGAACAGCATGTAACGGGGAATGAGGGTGACGGCCGACGGAACCAGAAACACCAGGACGATCAAACCGATCCAGACCTTCTTCAGGGGCACCTCAAAACGGCCGAGGCCGTAACCGGCAAAAGCAAGTGTGATCGTCTGCAGAAGCGCGGGGAACAAGGAGAAGATCAAGGAGGTCCTCAATGCTTCCCAGTAGTGCAGGGTTCGGGCGGCCCTGGCGAATCCTTCGAGACTGACCCGATGAGGAATCCAGGCCACTGTAGCGTCTACGAGATCCTTCGTATCCATGAAGCTCGTCGATATCATGTAGAGCATGGGGTAGATGAACACGAAACCCATGCCCAGCAGAATTCCATACAAGCCCATATATGAGAGGAGTCCGGTCCGCTCCTTTGTTCCAAGCAGCAGTTTTCTACCGGCGATCATCTGTAAGAACGCCTCCTCCCTTCTCTCTCGACCAGAATCAAAGCGGTAACGCCGATCAGCAGCAGCTGGGCCAGAGCGAAGATCCACGACATAGCTGCGGAATAGCTGTAGGGCCGGTGGACTTCGCGCAAGTGAGCGATGATGTTAACGTTGGTCGGATCCGAAGACACAGCGGCCATCTCCACAATCGTGTACACAGCGGTGATCACAATGGTCGGTCTGAGGTGGGGAAGGGTGATGCGCCAGAACATCTCCCATCCAGTCGCTCCGTCGATGGACGCAGCCTCATACATGCTGCGGTCGATCTTCTGCAGAGTCGCGAGGAAGATCAATATCTGCACTCCCGAGAACCACATGGTGCGAATGAGATTGTCCATGAAGATCCCCAGGTACTTCACGCTTGGACTGCCAATGAAGATCCGCAGATACCGCCAAAGGAGGCCGTAGTCCATCGTCAGCTTCATCGCATCAGTTTCCGTCACTAGTTGGGTCAATACGGGTCCGGACATGATAATGACCGGCAAGAAGAACACGGCACGGAAGAACGCCCGCCCGTAGAACTTCGTGTTCAGCAGCAGTGCGATGATCAACGAGAATACCAGCACGACCGGGAGCCCTGTCGCGATCAAGAACAAGCTGTCGAGCAGGTCGGGAACAAACTCCGTGTCTTGCCTCAGGGCGTAGATGTAGTGCCTGAGGCCCACATAGATCAGCTCGATTCCGCTCACTTTGATCCTGACGTCACAGAAGCTGATGACGAGCGAGTAGATCATAGGATACAGAGTGAGAAAGGCAAAGCCTATGAGCCATGGAGAAAAGAAGGCCAGCCCTGCCAGGCCGCTGCGTGTCTTCATGCTCTGCATCGCTCTGCACCGCACTACCGAATCATTCCTCTCTTGACAACCAGGTAGTCATGAGGCAAAACCGTGCCATGCCCGGTCTCCCAAAGACCATCGGTATAGTTGATCAGTATCCTAGTTCCGTCCTCATATGTCACTTGGACACGCCCGAAGTCCTCTGCAGTGTGCGCCACGATGCGCAAACCTGCCACAGTCTCCAGCGCAGCCTTTACGTACGTGTAGGCTTCGAGGATGTATTCCCTCCAGTCGTCGAAGCAGGTCGAGTAGAAATCCTCTGAAGCGGTGCGGGCAAGTGCACTGCTCGGGGCCGCAGTGATGACAAACGACGGGCAGACGCCATATTCGACCATGCGGAGAAGGCGGTCGCGTTCGAAGTAGCCCGTGTTGAGGAACGGGCCGAACAGAGCGATACTCCCCTTGAGCACGATCGGCAGAAACGGAACTGTGTCCGTCTCGAACAGGTACTGCCCGCCGACAAGCGGGAAGTCGAGGAAGGT
>JAAYAB010000138.1 GCA_012719595.1 Bacillota bacterium | reverse complement strand
ATCGGGAGGACGTAATGCAGTATAGGAACTTCGGCAGGCTAGACTTCAAAGTATCTGCACTAGGGTTTGGCGCAATGCGCCTGCCCACTAAGGACGGCGCAATCGATGAGCCAACCGCGACTGAGATGCTCCACTACGCGATCGATCAGGGGCTTAACTACATCGACACAGCGTACAACTACCACCGTGGGGAGAGCGAGTCCTTCTTGGGAAGAGCTCTGAAGGGCGGGTACAGAGATCGGGTCAAGCTTGTGACGAAGCTGCCGACCTGGCAGGTCAATGACTCAAGCGATTTCGACAAGCTCCTCAACACGCAGCTCGATCGACTCCAAGTCGACTTCGTGGACTTCTACCTGCTTCACTCATTGAACGCCGGTATGTGGTCGACGATGCGCGATCTCGGAGTGCTCGAATGGGCGGACAAGGCGATTGCTGCAGGACGTTTCGGGCACCTGGGCTTCTCATTCCACGGCAGCTATGACGGGTTCAAACAGATTGTGGACGAATATGACTGGCCGATGTGCCTCATCCAGTACAACTACATGGACGTCGAAAACCAGGCCGGCATGAAGGGGCTGAAGTACGCCGCGTCAAAGGGGATGGCTGTGGCGATCATGGAGCCCCTGCTTGGCGGGAAGCTTGCATCTGCGCCCGAGCCTGTACAGTCAGTTTGGGATAGCTCGCCGCGCAAGCGCTCGGCAGTGGCCTGGGCCCTGCACTGGCTTTGGAATCAGCCCGAGGTATCCGTCGTACTGAGCGGCATGGGCACGATGCAGCAGGTCAAGGACAACATCGAGTACGCGAGCGAATCGGGAGTCGGCTCACTCACAGAGGAGGAACTCGCGCTGTATGACCGGGTGCGCGAAGCGTATCATGGACTCACGGCCATCGCCTGCACGCAGTGCGGGTACTGCATGCCTTGCCCGCAGGGAGTAGACATCCCTCGTAACTTCTTCGTCTACAACGAGGGCCTTATGTATGCCAATCCCGAACCGGGGAGAGGGGAGTACGACTGGTGGAGGCGCGCTCATGAGCGTGACAGCTCGAGGGCAGATATCCGTGCCGCCATGTGCATACAGTGCGGAGCTTGTGAAGAGAAGTGTCCTCAGTCGATCCAGATCAGCAAGTGGATGCCCGTGGTTCACAAGGCGCTCGGCGAAAACGGCCCTTTGGCAAGAACTCTTGACTGACACATCGGATAGGATCCCCTTGAGACAGGATCTGCCATACCTTAAGGGGCCGCACAGGCCCCTTGAATGTTCTCTTCATCCAAGCACTAAACAAGCAGGATGGTGCATATAAGGCACTTCACTGAAAGGAGCGAAACCGTACTGAGTCAGATTGGGTGCAAATGCCGGTCTTGACTTGGTGCCGCACACCTGGTATTCTTGAATTAACCGATTAAGTATACATGAAGACGCAGGATCTACCCGATCGCTCCAGCAATCGCGGCCTTGCCAGGGCATGCGTGGAGCCTGGACTGCAGCGGCCCGAGAGATCCTCATGGGAGGCCAGACAGATCCCGACCGTATCTTACAGTCCGTAGATCCTGATTCAATGGCGGGAAAGACATACCCGCTTTCAATTGGCGTTCTATCTTAATCGGTTAAGTCCACTCTGCTCGTGTCTGCCAGGGCGGACATATAACAAGGCATCTTGGTCTGCCCTGGCCTGCTTTGCCGATTCGGTCCTATCGAAGGGTGGTCCGATCATACATGACTCCAACGATAAGGGACATAGCTGAAGCAGCAAACGTGTCTACGGCCGCAGTTTCCTACGTCATCAATGGCAAGCCCGGAGTCAGCGATAGAACGAGGCGCAAGATCCTGAGAATCATGAGGGAAATGAACTACAGGCCGAACGCACAGGCGAGAGGTCTAGCGACGCGGCGCACGGAGATGCTGGGCCTCATGATCCCTGACATCACCGACCCATTCTACGTCAACATCGTCAGCGGCGTGGAGGCGGAAGCAAACAGGCTCGGCTACACCCTGAACCTGTGCACGACTCACGGCGATTCCGAGCGCGAGCGGAACGTGGCCGAGATCTTGACGAGCAGACTGGTTGATGGAGTCATCGTGATGGCCTACAGACTAACGCCCGCTGAGCTTAGGGAGCTGAGTGAAGGCCACGTTCCCATAGTGATGATAGACGATCCTGAGGCCGCCGGACAGCTGCCCTCGATCATAGTAAACAACGTTGCGCTGGGCAGGACCGCTGCCACCTACCTGTTGAAGCTCGGTCACAGGCGCATAGGGTTCATCCATGGAGTTGAGGGATCAAGCT
>JAAYAB010000309.1 GCA_012719595.1 Bacillota bacterium | reverse complement strand
TAGCTAATCGCTCGAACAGACGTGATCACCAACAGGTAGTCGGGTATTCCAATCCCACTATCGATTTCACGCAAGTACCATGCACCCAAGCGCTCAATCTTGGGCACTAATGCCTCCAAGAACCTGCTGGACATCTCGTCCTCGGTACGGAAGCTCATAGACCCAACTCCTTCAGATGCCGATTGTAGTTCTCCATGGCACCTATCCAGGGTGGCAGATGGGATCCGTCACTATCTTCATCGGGATAGATACCCGCCTGCTGAATCGTATCGAAAAACCCCAAGGCTTCATCGACCATCGCTTCGACCTGACGCTGTCGTTCCGATAACGGGTCGGCCAGTGTTCGAACCTGGTCCGAGAAGACGAAGAAATAATGCCTATAGAGCTCAGGTCTCCGAGAATTCCACGCGAAGTCCGGACGAAACATCAACGACGTATACGGAGACTCGCCGAAGAGACTCTCCCACCCCGAGTAGCGTTCCCTGAGTGCCTCAATATAAGCATACTCAATCCACTGCAACAGCTTCGGTGAGTAGAGACGCGGCTGTGGAGAGCGACTGTGTATTCTGGTGGTATCGAACCTTCGAGACGAGAACGCCCGCAGATTCTCAAAGCAACCCATCGCAACGGCGTCTGGTCCGGCGATGCTGTAGAGTATACCTTCGGTGCTATTGTACCCAACAACAACACGAAGGTCATTGAGCTTCAGAGCATGGATGATTTTCAATGCCCCTGCAAGGAAGTCTGCGTCTTTTATCTGCTTGGTTAATCTAGCATTCTCCAGAATCAGGTACACTCCATCAATATCGTCCTTTCCAGTGATCCAGTTCAACAGCGCATCCCGTTGATCGCTGTCTGTCACCTGTATGGCCTTTGCAATAACTGTCAACAGGACAGGTTTGTCGGATCCGACGGCCCGAACTGCCTCCAAGAAAGGGTTCACAATTTGCTCGTCGAGCTGTTGCAGATAATTGTAAGGGAGTGCATCTAGGTATCGAGTCGGAATAACGACATACTCGAAGTCGCTATCCACCTGAAATCGCACACACTCCTCGGCACAGTGCTCCATGATCTTCTCTAGATCCGAAGTGGCTAACCCCTCGCACCTCGTCGCCGGGAAGAAAGGGTAAGTCGCGAGCTTTCCTTTTTGACTCTTTGGGAGGTAGAATTGAGGGTCAAAGATGCTACACCTGCGAATTCCGACCGGCAAAGCTTCTACTCGCTCAGCTTTGCAGTTCAGAGGAGAGATGATCAACCCGTCACCGACCTGATCACTCTGAAACGAATCGATGTTCCACCTCATGTAATGCCCGCACTGATGGTATATCCTCACAGGTCACACCCCCAATGAGTCTGAAGATAGGCGCTAAGAGCCGCCGGAGTGCGGAATCTCAGGTACGGCTCAACCTGAAGGAGTCGCCGAATCAGCGTGACAAACGCCTGCGTAGTACCCTCCTTTGTTTCGGGACCCAAATACCGTCCGCTAACTATGTTCGCTGGGATGGAGTCTCCACCTACAGCTTCGGGTGAAAAAGGGTGCCTCCCCAAGTGAAGCTCGAGCGCAATGATCCCCAGAGCGAAAAAGTCTGTTCGAGCGTCAACCTCGGTTTTGCGATTCTCAAGCTGTTCAGGAGCCGCGTACATCGCAGTTCCCGGACCCATCATAGCTACAGTATTGGTCAAGGACTCCTTGTCCAGAAAACGTGCGATGCCAAAGTCTATCACATGTGGTCGACCGTCAGACGTAATCAGAATGTTTGACGGCTTTAGGTCTCGGTGTACGACCCGCTTGGCCCACGGTACCTGCATGCAGTTAGCGAGTGCTCGCAGCAAGCCAATGATCTGCCTCTCCGACTTGTAGTCCGCCTTGCGAGCCTGGAGTTCATCGCCCGGTATATACTCTTCGATAGTAAGTGCTTCCCTTCTCGAGGGATCTACCATGAACTCGTACAACGTTGGAATACAGGGGCAATCGAGTGATCTGAGCAACTCAGCTTCTCGAGATACGCGTTCAAGCGTTTTCGGCGATTGGTACTGAGTATGCTTGATCACAACGAGTCCGTGTTCAGGATGCACGGCTTTGTAAGCTGTTCTCTGCCCGCCCTTCTTCAGTTCCTCCACTCTCTCGCAGGATCTCATGACCTCTCCTAGTATGGACATCGACTCCCAAACCTCCTACTAGTCTAGTGTGGAATACGATCCATCGCCTGCAGGAGTGATCAACTGCTTGCATCAGCGAAATTCTCTTCGATACTCCCACTCTAACCGGTTCCGAAGCGGACGCAGAAATGGCCGACGCCTCTATGCGTGGGCGGTGTCGCGAGCAGTGCTGTTCGAGACCCTATCATGCGCTGTCTCCTCGAGACACTTGCCGTTCCCGATGGTGGCCGTTGAGCCGCCTCCCCTGACAGATGATCGACTGCGGGCGAGAATTAGGACTTAACGGCATTGATAGCTCACGGGCGGTTCTCCACAGGCTGGATACCGCACACTACTGCGTTATCCAGGGGCTAACGCATACTGGACACGCACGTGCAACCGCTAGTGGCCTCATGCACCGTAAGCTCGAGAGTTGCCTTTGTGCCAGCGCTCCTTGCATTCCTCAAAATGGCGTGTAGTCGCCTCGATGAGTCTGATTAGCTCAAGAACCACCCTTCCGGCCGTCCTGTTGCAATTGGCTCGATGCAAGGCTTTCTAAGGATCGAGATAGGGTAGAAGCTGTGCCTTCGTCGATATGTTAAACACTTCAGAGTCAAGCTGCTTCTGACGTTTCTGAAATCTCTCCTTCGCCTGGCTGAAGCCTATATACCCAGACCGTCTCTCCAGGCAGGAACTAGATACCCTCGATCTCCACCTTGCCAATCCCACCTCGACCGGTTCGGCTCCAGCTTCAGAGTCCACTCGGAACGGGCCGGCCTTACGCCAACAGCTGTCCACAATCGCGAACATGAGGAGGTTGTCGCGCCTCTGCCGTCAACGCCACTGCCATGACCCGGCTATCCCTCGAAGTGGATCTAACGCTCCGGTGACTGGCGCGCGTCGTCCTCCGCTAACGCAGGTATGAACCACTTACTCTGTCTGGTAGACGCACCAGATACCTACATACTTCTACAAGCAGGTACTTCTACACAGTACTATCTAGGTACTATCTGGCTCGGCGGAAAACGCGCTACTCGCGTCTCGGAAGGCGAGTCTACCAACAAGACACGATCTCGGCATCTGTACGTGAACATGCACCAACGAACGATATCATCGGGTAGACAGTGCGCCAGCCATCGCGCTCAAGCGGGGTTTCGAGTGATGAAGTCCCGAATCCCCGAAATCAGTAGCTCCACTTGACTCCCACTGTACTCGTTGTACCGACCATGTGCTGCTTTGTTCCGAAGATCGAGCCAGGCTGTCACATTCTTCTGGTCGAGCTTTGAGTAAACCCCTTTACCAGCAAGGTCGACATTCATCTGGTCCGCTTTTTTGGGTCGCACCTCGTCATTGATCTGGGTCTGAGACTCGACTCCCGCCTTGTCACAGAGTTTCCGCAAGTGTGCCTCAAGAGTACTCCCCGCGATTACTGCTGCAGCATCTTTGTAGCCTTCGTCCAGCAAATGCTGCGCCATCTCGAGGTAATCACCGAAGATCGATCCATGGATCAGTTCCGCGATGCTGTCGAGATAACCCTTTGACAGGTCGTCTCGCAAAGAATCTACAACGCCCATAAGCTGCTCGAGCCTACTAACAGAATGCGGTGCAAACTCAACCAACTTCTCGCACTGGTCGAAATAAGCCGAGTGCGGACCAGCGATTCGGCGTATTGCTGCCCGGGCACTGGTCACCAACCGAACCACCTCATTGCCTGGAAGATCCTTGAGGTCACGTGACCGCGTTCGTGCCCGCAGAGAGCTCAATTCAGCCAATAGGTTTTCGAGTTGCTTGATAGACTGATCTTTGGCGTTCACCTAAATCACCTCGACTACTGGGAACTAGTCAAGCAATATCTAGCAACTGGTTATTCATTCCACATGTTCGCACAATCAGTGACCGGCTACGATCCGAATAGCACCGTTGCGCCGAATTCGCTCTCCAATAGCGGCATCAGATGGCGAACCATTTGAGACAACGCTCACCGATGAGAGCGCTCCCTGACAGACTCGTGATGGCGACGCAACCAGCAGTCCACTGCACCGATTCATACCGGTGTCGACCAGGTCGCACATAGGTCATACACGGCATCGCCACCCTAGGCCGTCTGCACGGCCAAAGCCTCAACCGGTTAACGGTTTGCGCGTCCATTTCTCCGCGATGGCTTGTCTCAACTGTCACTGCCATGGATGCTGCAAGCGATCTGCTGCCTAGCATCGTCACCGCCTGCCTAAGATCGCTCAGTGAGCCCATAGCTAAGCTAGAGCGGCGACTGACGAGCACACATGCAGACAACACTGCAGTGCCGCGAATTCCATGCCCCACTATACGTCTCGCTGTTCCGATGTCATGGACCGTTTCAAGGATGTGAATAACGAAGAAGCGTCAGAAGGTGTAAAGTCGTGAGAAAGCTTGTCTTTCCTGGACCTCAGAACAGCTCTTGTCTGTGGTGCCAGTCCAGCGATCCGCCCATGCTGTGTTATTCCATAGGGGCCCAAAAACTCCTCCACTCAGGCGGGCCACGGTCCGTCTCCGGAACATCGAGCCAATCGCCTTCCACGTCACGCCGGTGTCAACGCCGGTTTGCTTTTGACCCTCCTACCGCCGGAATGGAATT
>JAAYAB010000137.1 GCA_012719595.1 Bacillota bacterium | reverse complement strand
TGACCGGAGCAGGGAGGAACTGCAATGTCTGAAACAGATGTCAAAAGATACGCAATAGTTGGGCTGGGCGGAAGGTCTCGATTCTACTACCAGGCGCTCGCAGACACATACAGAGATAGAGCCAAGCTGGTAGCCTTCTGCGATGTCAACCAGACAAGAATGGACTATGCAAACAGCATCATCTCCGGGCAGTTCGGACACGAGCCGGTGAAGACCTACAAGGCGTGGGACTTCAACCGAATGATCGAGGAGTCGAAGCCGGATATTGTCATAGTTACTTCGATCGACCGCACGCACGACAGGTACATAATAGGTGCGATGCAGTTGGGATGCGATGTCATCACTGAGAAGCCGATGACGATCGACGAAGTCAGATGTCAGGCTATTCTGGACGCTGTGAAGTCGACCGGGAGAAAGCTGCGCGTCACGTTCAATTACCGCTACGCTCCGTACAACACGAAGATCCGCGAACTCATCATGGATGGAACGATCGGCGACATCAATTCCGTTCACTTCGAGTGGCTGCTGAACACGACCCACGGAGCAGACTATTTCCGCAGATGGCACAGAGACAAGCGCAACAGCGGAGGACTGCTCGTTCACAAGGCGACGCACCACTTCGATCTAGTCAACTTCTGGCTTGGAACCAGACCAGTCACAGTATTTGCCATGGGAGACCTCATGTTCTACGGAAGGGAGAACGCGGAGAAGCGCGGAATAACCAAGTTCTACTACAGAGCTCATGGCAGCGAAAACGCAAAGGACGATCCATTCGCCCTCCACATGGAGCGGCACCCGCAGTTGTCGAAGCTGTATCTTGACGCCGAAGCGGAGGACGGTTACCTCCGCGACCAGAGCGTGTTTGGCGACGGGATTAGCATCGAAGATACAATGGCCGTTATGGTCCGGTACGAGAACCGGGCGATGATGACTTACTCGCTCAATGCCTACCTTCCTTGGGAAGGGTACCGGATCGCCTTCAACGGTACCAAAGGCAGGATTCAGGTGAATGTGTGCGAAGCTTCTTATATAAACGCAGGCGATGTTCCAGCCGCAGAGGGTACGGTCAGAACAAAGGATATCACAGTCTTTCCAATGTTCGGACAGCCCTATTCAGTCAAGGTCGAAGAGGCCAAAGGAGGCCACGGCGGAGGGGATCCAAGGCTCTTGGAGGATCTGTTCGGCACGCCGCCGCCTGACCGTTTCAAGAGAGCTGCCTCGCACATAGATGGCGCAATGTCCGTGCTCACCGGGATAGCTGCCAACAAATCGATAAGGACAGGGCTTCCCGTGAATATACGCGACCTCGTGAGCTTCTAGATGACGTAAGAGCGGGGTGGTTTCGTGGGGAACAGAGCACTCAGATTGCTCCTGATTGCCTCAGCCTGTTCCTTGGTGACCATATCTGTCTTTGCATTGGGGCCGATCCTCTCTGGGATTGGGGATGGATCGGCTGCGGTCGCGGGAGCGGCAGAAACGACCGCCGCTCAGGCCGCCGGCACCGCCGGTCCCGACGACCATCCTGACGCCCGCCCTGCCTACCCGGACGACACGATCGCAAGCATAGACGATCTCACCGCGTACGTTCGCGAAATCGGCTACCAGGACTACCTGAGGCAGCACGAAGGTGCCGCCAGGCCGCAGACCAGCGTGCTGATTCCGGGCACCGGCTATTCCTTCACCGACATGGACATCCAGGTGCTTGAGGGGCTGGGCGGATACGAGGGCGCAGCTGTCGGCACGACTGAGACCGGATTCATCGAATGGGAAGTCTACATCGACCAACCGGGTCTCTACAACATCGCAGTCAGGTATTACCCGCTTCCGGGCCGTGGAATGACGCTCGAGCGCGAGCTCTGGATAAACGGACAAAGGCCATTCGCAGGCGCTAGGTCCCTGCGGTTCACTCGCGTCTGGGGAGATGAAGGCCCTCCTCGAAAAGACTCAATGGGCAATGAGATACGCTCGCCTCAGATCGAGAAGCCCATGTGGCTCGAGGTTCCTCTGACTGATGCCTACGGCTATTCTGGAGAACCGTATCTGTTCTACTTCCACGAAGGCGTGAACACTATCCGGCTGACCTCGAGGACAGAGCCGATGGCAATCGCCTACCTCAAGGTCTATCAGGCAGAGAGGCCGGCTCCGTATGCTGAGGTAGTTGAGAGCTACAAGGCAAACGGGTATGAGCCGACCAAAGACAAGCTCATCAGGCTCCAGGGGCAGGACGCTCAGCACAGATCGGATTCCACGCTATTTCCCATTGCCGACCTCGGCGATCCCACAGTCGAGCCGTATCACCCGGCAGAGATCAGGCTGAACACAATCGGCGGCCACCGCTGGACCTCGCCGGGGCAGTGGATTTCCTGGGTCTTCACCGTGCCCGATGACGGCCTGTACAAGATAGCGCTCAAGGCGAAGCAGGCCGTGAGAGTTGGAGCGTTCAGCAGCAGGAAGCTGATGATCGACGGCAAGGTGCCGTTTGAGGAGGCGGCCAGACTCAGATTCCCGTACTCAGTCAGATACCAGATGCATGTGCTGGGAGAAGAGGCCACTGGCGAGCCTTATCTCTTCTACCTGACAAAGGGCACTCATGAACTCAGGCTCGAAGTCGTGCTGGGAGACATGGGCAACATACTGGGGACTCTGGAGGACAGCCTCTATGAGCTGAACACCATCTTCCGGCGGATAATCATGATCACGTCCGGGAATCCTGACCCGTTCAGAAGCTACGAGTTGCACAGGAGGATCCCTGAAGTCATCGAACGCATGCGCGTTGAGGCCGGCGTGTTGGAGGACCTGGTCGCAGAGTACTCGCGGATCACCGGAATGGAAGGCGGTCACTCTGAGATCATCAGTAGAGTAGCCCGGCTGCTCCGCCGGATGGCGGATGACCCGGATTTGATACCAAGGGTGCTCCTGGACTACCGCGACAACCTCGGCACTCTCGGAACCTGGGTGTATCAGACAAGAGAGCAAGCGCTGCAGATAGACCAGATCTTCATCGCCTCAGTAGAGCAGAAGCTGCCGAGGCCTACTCCGACCATATGGCAGACTCTGGTCCACGAGGTGAGGTCTCTCATCGCATCCTTCACGCGAAGATACGACTTGATCGGCGACATGGGAATCTCAGCGGAACTGGCGAAGGAAAAGGAACCGCTGAAAGTCTGGATCGGCGCGGGCAGAGACCAGGCCCAGATTCTGAAACAGATGATCGACGACACCTTTGTGGCCGAGACGGGCATCCCTGTGGTGCTCCAGCTGGTTCCCAACGTAGATCAGCTGTTCATCAGGGCTGCGACAGCCGGGACTGGACCGGACGTGGCGCTTGGTTTGAACGTGCCTGACCCGATCAACTTCGGAATGCGCGGCGGCTTGATGAACCTCGCCGAGTTCGAGGACTTCCCTGAGGTCGCCCAGAGGTTCATGAAGTGCGCGTTCGTGCCCTTCACGTTTAGGGACAAAGTCTTTGCCCTGCCGCAGATGCAGTCGTTCCCTCTGATGTTCTACAGAAAGGACATCCTGGCTGAACTCGGGCTCGAGGTTCCCGAGACGTGGGATGATCTCTATCGCATACTGCCGGTCCTTCAGAGGAACAAGATGCTCATCGGCATTGGGCCGGGCATATTCCAGACCAGGCTCTATCAGCGAGGGGAAGTCACGTTCAAGCCCGACGGCGTTGAGACGAACCTCGACTCGGAGACGGCTGTCCAGACCTTCCGCGAGCTGACCGAGCTCTTCAGCCTCTATGGATTGCTCCTCACGTATAACGCTGAGAACAGATTCCGCCTCGGAGAAATGCCCATCGTGATCGAAGACTGGGGTCTGTACAACCGTTTGCAGGTGTTCGCTCCCGAGCTGAGAGGGGAGTGGGGATTCACGCTGGTTCCCGGGACTCGGCAGCCCGACGGGACGATCAACAGGACTGTGGCCTCGTCGCCGTCTGGAGCGTCTCTGACGCAGGCCGGAATGGGCGGCCCTGCAGTGGGCATATCTTCGCAGTCGAAGAAGAAGCAAGAGGCCTGGGAATTCCTCAAGTGGCTCACCAGGGAAGACACGCAGGTGAGGTTCGGACTCGAACTGGAGAGCTTGATGGGTCCCTCGGCTAGATATCCAACCTCGAACCTGGAAGCCTTCAAGAAGCTCCCTTGGACCGTCGAGGAGCAGCAAACCATCATGGCTCAGTGGCAGTGGATCGAAGGGACTCAGGAGGTCCCCGGAAGCTACTACTACACCAGAATGTACAACTGGGCGTTCAGGGCAGTGGTGCTGGATCACAGACCGGTTCGAGAGACGCTGATGACGTACAACGAGCAGATCAACTACGAGCTCAAGACCAAGCGCAAGGAGTTCGGCCTTGAAACCAGGCTCGAGGACGTTCCCGAGCAGTGGGTAGATGCGTTCTGGGACAAGTTCACCCACATTCCCAGGAAGTAGGCCCTGTTCTTGGTATTCTCAGGCGATAGGTGAGGGGGGAGCGCTATTGCGTTCTGACACCGCAGTCGCGACCACACCGACAACACAACCGGCGCGCAGCCCAGTGAGGGGCCGGCTCTCGAGCGTGCTGAAGCAGATCTGGCGCGATCGAGAGTGCTATCTCTTTCTCGCTCCATTCGGCATCATCTTCACTGTGTTTACGGTCGTGCCGGTCCTGATGTCGATCTTCCTGAGCTTCACGTACTTCAACATGCTGCAGCCTGCGAGATGGGTCGGCATCCACAACTACGTCCGGCTGTTCCTGGAGGACGACGTGTTCCTGATCGCCGTCAGGAATACCCTGCTCTATGCCTCTATCACCGGGCCTCTGAGCTACCTGCTGTGTTTTATCCTGGCGTGGTTCATCAACGATCTCAAGCCCAAGGTCAGAGCCGTGCTCGCCCTGCTGTTCTACGCGCCGTCGATCTCAGGAAACGCCTTCATGGTGTGGACACTCATATTCAGCGGCGACACCTATGGGTTGCTGAATGGGTTGCTGATCGACCTCGGGATCATCCACCAGCCCATTCAGTGGCTGCTTGAACCGACCTACATAATGCCCATAGTCATAGTTGTGGTGCTGTGGATGAGCCTCGGCACGAGCTTTCTGGTGTTCATAGCTGGGTTGCAGGGGCTGGACCCGAGGCTGTTTGAGTCCGGTGCCATAGACGGCATAAAGAACCGGTGGCAGGAGCTCTGGTACCTGACGCTGCCCCAGATGAAAGGGCACCTGATGTTCGGCGCCATCATGTCGATCACAGGCTCGTTCACTGCGGCGTCCCAGATAACGCAGCTTGTAGGGGAACCGCTGACCACGGACTACTCGGCACACACCATCATGCAGCACTTGCAGGACTACGGGACCGTTAGGTTCGACATGGGTTACGCGTGTTCGATTGCAGTCGTTCTCTTCTTCGCAATGGTGGTCTCTCAGAGGCTGGTACAGAAACTCCTCGACCGGGTTGGGCGATAGGGGGTGGCACGGATGGCACTGAGCTTGAGTATCCGCGAAAAGAAACTGGCCCGTTCAGTCGGCGGCGATGCTGCAGCGTTCTTCTTCCTGTTTCTCGCAGCTTCGTTCACTGCGCTCCCTATCGTGTTCGCAATCAGCAATGCGTTCAAGCCGCTGAGTGAGCTCTTCCTGTTTCCGCCCACGCTGATCGTGAGGCACCCGACTCTGGCCAACTTCCAAGACCTGTTCGGGTTGATGGCGCAGTCCTGGGTCCCGATGACGAGGTACTTCCTCAACTCGCTGATAATCGTCGCCCTTGGAACTGTCGGAAACGTCCTCGCAGCGTCTATGGCGGCGTTCATCCTCTCAACACGCAAGTTCATAGGCGCGAATTTGTTCATGGGGATGGTCGTCCTGTCGCTGATGTTCGCCAGCGAGGTTACTGCGATACCGAACTACATCATCATCGCCAAACTGGGATGGATAGACACATACGCATCCGTAATCGTACCCGCATGGGGGTCGACACTTGGCCTCTACCTGATGAAGAAGTTCATCGATGCCATGGTCGATGACTCGCTGCTGGAAGCGGCTCGGATCGACGGCGCAAGTGAGTTCCGAACCTACTGGAGCGTTGTCATGCCCATTGTCAGGCCCGCATGGCTCACGATGATTATACTGCTGTTCCAGGCGCTGTGGGGCACTACGGGCGGCAACTTCATCTATTCAGAGCAGTTGAAGACCTTGCCGCACGCCCTCAACCAGATTGTCCAGGGAGGCGTCGCACGGCAAGGCGTGGGCGCCGCGGTTACTGTGATCATGATGATCTTGCCGATATCGGTGTTCATCTACAACCAGAGCAAGATCATTCAGACCATGGGTACGTCGGGGATGGCGAACTGATTCAGTGCAGCTGAAATATGACGGGGTGAAGGCACTTGAGGCCTATGGCTAGACTGGCGTTGTTCCTCCTGGTTGCGGCGCTCGTTGCAGTGCCCGCTTCAGCGCAGATGGTGCCGTATGCGAGCTACACGTATGACTACTGGGGCGTGCAGATCCCCGCGCCTCAAGCCTATGTTCCGGTTCGAGCCATATCCGGAAACGACATCGGCGTAGGTGCGCTGAAAGCGCCTCAGGACATCTTCGCGACCAAGAGCGGAGATATCTACATCGTCGACTCGGGCAACCACCGGATAGTCCATGTGAATCAGCGCTTCGAGCTGATCAGGGAGATCCGCGGATTCACCAACGGAGCCAAAGCCGAACGGTTCAACAACCCTCGAGGCATCCACGTCTCAGAGAACGGCACTATCTATATCGCAGATCGGGACAACAACAGAATCGTCGTGCTCGATGCGGATTTGACGCTTATACGGATCATCGGCTCACCCGCAGTCGACAAGCCCGAGTACTTCACAAAGGACTTCCGGTTCAGACCTGAGAAGCTCACCGTAGACCAATACGGCTCGCTCTTCGTGATATCGCTTGGAGTGTACGATGGAATCCTGGAGTTCGATGACAAGGGAGTGTTTCTGGGGTTCAAGGGAGCTCCAAGAGTAGCCCCGAGCATCGTTGACTACATCTGGATGAGGATAGGGACGGCGGCTCAGCGCGAGCGCATGGCCTTGTTCCTGCCGGTCGAGCACAGCAACCTCTGCGTCGACGACCGCGGGTTCATCTACGCGACGGCTGTGGGCGGTCAGATCAAGGAAGAGGAACGGATTAGGAGGCTGAACGCAGCCGGCCAAGACGTCCTGCGCAGGCTCAAGCACCTGAAGCCGATCGGCGACTACTACGCAAGCCCGCCATCGTACTTCGTAGACGTGCTCGCTCGCGACCTCGATATCTACAGCGTCCTCGATAGAGAGCGGGGCAGAATCTTCACATACGAAGCCGATGGCCACCTGCTCTACGTGTTCGGCGCACTCGGAGACCGCTTGGGCACTTTCCACACGCCCGTTGCCCTCGCGGAAGTCGATGGGCACATGCTGGTGCTGGACGCGATGAAGAACAACGTCACCGTGTTCGCTCCTACGCACTACCAGGAACTCATTCACGGCGCTATAGGCGCCTACCACAGCGGGAGGTTTGACGAAGCCACAGAGCTGTGGAAAGAAGTCCTCGCAGTCAATGCGAACTTCGACATGGCGTACTCCGGAACTGGAAGAGCTGCGTTCATGCAGGGCAGGTATGCGGACGCCATGAGGGACTTCCGGCTCGCGGGCGATAGGCAAGGATACTCCGAAGCGCTGGAGTTCTACAGGAAAGAGCGAATAGAGCAGTATTTCGGATGGATTCTGCTCGCAGTCGCGGTCATCATTCTCTATGCCCTGTTTGCCACTAAGAAGGTGACCGAGGGAAGCGTCGCCGAAGCAAAGGCGCAGATAGCGGCTACCTACACCGAAGTGAGACAGTGGGAAGAGATGCAGAGGCGCAGCCTGGTCATCAATGTGAAGCGAGTGCTCAGAGGGCTGCAGTTCGCGTTCCACGTCATTGTCGACCCGTTCGACGGCTTTTGGGACCTCAAACATGAGAAGCGCGGAAATGTGCCGACCGCTGTCACGCTGCTCATCCTCGAGGTCATCACCTACCTGGTTATGTATCAGTACACCGGGTTCCCGTTCAACACAAGGAACCCTAGGTGGCTGAACATCATAGCCGAGGTGTTCAGCGTCGTGTCGCCGTTCATGCTGTGGTGCGGCATCAACTGGTCGCTGACCACCCTGATGGGCGGCAAGGGCAACTTCAGGGACATCTTCATCGCGTCCACCTACTCACTCGTCCCGTTCATTCTGATAGTCCTGCCGCTTACGGCTGCGTCCAACGTCATGACGCTGAACGAGGCGCCATACTACTGGCTCTTTACGACAGTGGCGATCATCTGGTCAGCCGCATTGCTGTTCTTCAGCACAATGGTGATCCATGAGTACAGCACCGGACAGGCCGCAGCGGTGTCTCTGCTGATCGTGGTAGGAATCGCCGTGGCGCTGTTCATAGCACTGCTGTTCGCAGATATGTTCCTGCAGTTCATTGGGTTCTTCAGAGAGATCTACCGTGAGTATTCGTTGAGGCTGTAGTGGGGGGAGCTCAAGTGAAAACGGACAGATCCCTAACTCGTATAGCCCTGCTGATGACAGCAGTCGCCGTGGTTTTCACCTCGTTCTGTCTGTGCAGCCCCGCGACAGCCCAAGTGCCGCGTGGCTTTGACGCAGTCGCTGAGAATGAGTATCTCATTCTGCATATCAACTCAGATACTGCTGAAATAGCAGTCACGGACAAGCGGTCGGGCGACACATGGTACTCCAACCCGCCCGATCGAGACAAGGTTGAGAAGATCGCTCGAGGCGACGGCAAATTGGCGCTGGGCGCCCAGTTCAGGCTGACCTATTTCGAGCCTGGAGATGTCGTTAGGACGGTTGACAGCTTCGTCTCCAGCGTTGCACATAACCAGTTCGAGATAGAGCCGATTGAGAACGGCGTCCGAGTCCGCTACATCGTAGGAAGGCAGTGGGCCGACCGCGATTTCCTTCCTCTGTTCATGAGTAAGGACACGTTCGAAAACGAGGTCTTGGCGAAGATCACAGACAGCAGAATGAGGCGGACCATCGAAGGCTTCTACATCTTGCTCACTCTGGAGAAGTCGACAGGGGAAGGCGCGTCGATCGCCGGGTACAGCCTTACGTCGCCGGCCACCACTCTGAAGGACCGCGACCAGCGGACGCTGACCGAAGTTATGATCGACCACATGGTGCTGAACACGAGCGGCCTCAGAGACAGGAACGACATCAAGGAGTCCACGCTGGCGCCATTCATCGGCACGGAGTTCTACATGCTCAAGCAGAGAGAACGAGACCTGCTCGCTTGGGACCTGGAGGACATCGTCGCGGTGATGAAGGACATCGAGCTGGATCCGAGCGCGGTCTCAGATCGCTATGTGCAGCTCGGCCTTGATCCGCGCATTCAGAACATAGTAGTGTTCCACGTGCCGATCGAGTACACACTGGATGGAGACAACCTCGTGGTGCGAGTGCCTGCATCCGAGATCCGGTATCCAAAGGACGTGCTCAATGCCGAAGGTCAGAAGGTAACCTATCCCCTCGTTACTATAGATGTCCTGCCCTACTTCGGGGCGGCGGATAACACCGCAGACGGATATATGTTCGTCCCGGACGGTTCAGGGGCGCTGATCCGCCTGAACAACAATAAGACCGGCCTGAACGCATACGCCGACAGAGTCTACGGACGGGACAACGCTCTCAGCCCGCCGCCGGCTTCTCTCGACTCTAAGCTGTGCAGTTTTCCTGTCTTTGGGCTGAAGGCTGGTGAGAAGGCCTTCCTGAGCATAATCGAGGCAGGCGATGCGCTTGCACAGATCACAGCCGACATAGCCGGCAAGCGGGAGTCATACAACACAGTCTGTGCGCAGTTCAGACTGCTGGGACACGCCACGACCAGTTTGCAGGGTGAGGTCGACTCGACTCACAGGGAATCCGCACAATGGGTCTATGGCAGAACCACCATCAACGTCTATCAGGAGGACATATACACAGGGGATATCCAGATCAGGTATGCGTTCCTGTACGGCGGAGATGCGGGATACCAGGGAATGGCCAGGTACTACCAAGATTACCTCGTCAGCCGCGGGTGGATGACCCGGTTGTCGCCCAAGGACGGCACTCCTCTCTACGTGGAGCTGGTCGGCGCTGTGACCGATTTCAGGCCGGTCCTTGGAGTTCCGAGAGAGACCATAGTCCCCCTGACTACGTACAAACAGGCGAAAGATATCGTGTCCAGAATCGCAGCGCAGGGGATCGAAGACATCCGCATGGTCTATTCAGGCTGGATGCGGTATGGAATCAGTCACGTCTATCCGACAGGGGTCAAGCTGGAGAAAGCTCTCGGCAGCAAGTCAGACCTCTTGGCACTGCGGGATTACATGGACAGCATCGGAGGACGGTTCTATCCCTCTGTAGATTTCGTCATGATACACAGGGCCGATCTCTTCAGCGGGTTCCGGCCATGGCGCGACGCCTCCCGCTTCCTCAACAGGACGGAGGCACTGTATCCGATGGTGTATGCACAGAGGGCAAATCCGGCGAACAGAAACCCCTACAGCGTTTACGTGCTTTCGCCGTCTCGACTGGATAACCTGGTGAGCCGGTACCTCAAGGATTACACGAGCTATGGGTTCTCAGGCTTGGCACTCGGCGATCTGGCGTTCCAGCTTCACAGCGACTTCAGGCACCGCGCCACCATCGATCGACAGGCGGCGCGCTCGATAGTAGAGGCCCAGATTGCCGAGGCGAAGAACGACTACTCATTGAGGCTGCTGGCCGTCGGGGCAAACGCCTACGCGCTTCCGTACGTAGACGATATCCTGAACCTCCCGACGACGTGCGGAGGGCAGGACATCATCGATGAGACCGTTCCGTTCGCACAAATGGTCCTGCACGGATACTTCGACTACGCCGGAGATCCTGCGAACTTCGCACCTGACCGCGACCACTACTTGCTGAAGTTGCTGGAAACCGGCTCCGCCCCGTATTTCCTCGGATACTGCGCTGATTCCAGTGTCCTCAAGGGCTCAGCGTTTGACTACCTCTATACAGGTGAGTTCGAGGAGTGGCTCGAAGACGCTGCGACACTGTATTCGACAGCCAACTCCGTTCTCGGCAGGGTGCAGAGCCAGAGGATCGTCGACCACCGCAAGCTCTTAGACAATGTGTATGAGACCCGCTTTGACGATGGCACGAGCGTGGTCGTGAACTACAGTGACTCCGCCGTCACTGTGAAGGGGCAGAAGATAGGTCCTCTGGGATTCGCAGTCTTTGAGGAGGAACTTGAGGAGGAACAGGCGATATGAGCACCAAACGCAGGTTTCGTCTTAGCCTGAGGGGGAGAGAAGCGGTCTGTGGTTATCTCTTCACGCTCCCATTCACGCTTGGTTTTGTGCTGATGTTCCTGCACCCGTTCCTTCAGTCTGTGATCTTCAGCCTGTCCAAACTCGAGCTGGGCAGCACGGGTTACTCACTGACATTCACCGGGCTGTCCAACTACCATAACGCTCTGTTCGTCAACGCAGACTTCCCGAGGCTTCTGCTGGAGACTGCGGGCTCGATGTTCGGCGGCGTTCCGCTGATACTCGTGTTCAGCTTCTTCGCTGCGATACTCCTTAACCAGCGGTTCAAGGGCAGGACGGTTGCCAGAGTAATATTCTTCCTGCCGGTCATCCTCGGAGCAGACATCATTCTGCGCATGGAGTCCGCCGACTACATCACCCTCTTCCTCGAAGAGGGAATAGTCGATGTCGACGAGATGACTTTCGTCGGCCGCGATCAGTTGCTTGGGCTGCTCATGTACATGAAGCTCCCGGAACAGCTACTGACGTACATCGTAGTGGGAGCGCTGAGGGTTGCGGACATAATCAGGTCCTCGGGAGTTCAGATACTGATCTTCCTCGCGGGTCTGCAGTCGATACCGTCATCGCACTACGAGGTGGCCAAGATTGAGGGTGCGACGGGATGGGAGTGTTTCTGGATGGTTACATTCCCGCTGCTGTCGCCATTGATAGTCACGAACATCGTCTATAGCATCGTGGATTTCTTCACGACCCCCACCAATCCTCTGGTCGTGTTCATAGAGGAGAATATGTTCGGTTCTGCGGGGTACGGGGTCAGCATGGCGATGAGCTGGATCTACTTCGCAGTTGTGACGGTCTTCTTGTTGCTGACAGCGGGACTCATCTCGAGAAAGGTCGTGTATATGGATGAGAGATGAGAGAAGTAGGTGGCAAGTGATCAAAGCCAACCGACGGCGACTGTATAGCGTCCTAGGAAGCGCTGTGAGAGCGATAGTGATCGTGAGCATCTGTTTCGTCATACTAAGGCCGGTGCTCGTCAAGCTCGTGTCGTCGTTCATGCTTGAGCGCGATCTCTATGACCAGACTGTCAAGTGGATCCCGCGAAGCTTCACGCTCGAGAATTACAGGAACATGTTCATCCACATGCACTACACGGAGGCCTTTCCTCGGACCGCCCTGTTCGCTGTCGGCATCGCTCTGCTGCAGCTTGCCTCATGCACGCTGGTGGGTTACGGCTTCGCCCGTTTTCGGTTCTGGGGTTCGAATCTCTTGTTCGGCCTCGTCATATTCACGCTGGTGGTTCCGCCTCAGATCATAATACTGCCGCTCTACCTGAACCTTCGGTTCTTCACAGTGTGGGGCCTGATTCCGGAGCCTGGCATAGATCTCTTGGGTAGCTATTGGCCCTTTATCCTGATGGGAATAAGCGGGACCGGATTCAACAACGGGCTTTTCATATTCATAATGAGGCAGTTTTTCAAGGGCATGCCCAGAGAACTGGAAGAGGCTGCGTACATCGACGGTGCTAACCCATTGCAGACGTTCTTGCGGGTGATGCTGCCGGGAGCCAAGCCTGCTCTGGTGATAGTGTTCCTGTTCGCAACAGTCTGGATGTACAACGACTACTTCTTCACGCTGATGTTCATGCGCAGCGGCAATCTTCTCGCACACCGTTTGGATATTGCCGCTCACAATTACGCGCACTCTATAGGCGCCTTCTTTACCGGACAGTACATCTCTCTACTGAACAACACAGGCATGATCCTGTTTATCACGCCGCTTCTCGTTCTATACATACTGATGCAGCGCTACTTTGTCGAGAGCGTGGAGCGGACCGGGATCATTGGGTAGCTCGGCCTGCGGGCGGCAAACGTCGGACAGCCGGTCTTGCGGACTGGAGCTGCCGGATAGCTCGCTTTACAGCTGGCAATGGGTGGTCTGTCGGGGAGGTGGTCGATGACGTACACACCGACTCATCAAGAGGGTTCGGTTTCGCGATCCAAGGCTGATACATTACATTACGAGGAGGTTTAGTGCCAAATGAAAAAGCTGTTGGTAGTGTTTCTCACATTGACCTGCCTGGTTTTGACCTCATCCATGGCTCTGGCCGACGTTCTGACCGATCATGGCCTGAAGCCCCTGGGCAGCTACGACCTCGGCGGAAACACAGTGACGATCATCTCGTGGACATCGGAGAGGATGGCGAACTACTTCAACGACTACATCCCAGTGCGCGACAGGATCGCCGAAGCCGAGAGGCTGTTCAACTGCAAGATTGAATGGATGCAGACCAGAGAGATCCCGCAGACCAACTTCGCTCGGCTGATGGCTGGTGAGTCGCAGTACGACCTGTGGCATGTCCAGAACAAGATCGGTTTCTACGAACTCGTGTCTGAGGGCGCAGTCCTGGCCGCATCGGACTTCCTGCCTACACAGTTCTTCGAGACCCTGCCGCCCTACCTGCAGACAACAGAAGAGGCGTTCAAGTTCAAGGGCAAGCTCTGGGGCATAGGGAACGTGGAGTGGAGGCCGATGTACGGGTATGCGAATGACATCGTGTTCGTCGGCTACAATAAGACTCTGTTCGAGAGAGAGGGACTGCCGGATCTCTACGAGCTGTACATCAACGGCGAGTGGACATGGGAGATGGCCGGCGACATAGCCGCCAAGGCAACGAGAGACACGAATGGCGACGGCGAGATCGACCAGTGGGGTATGACTGACCTGCGTGCCTGGGACCTTGCAGTGTCCAACGGCGCCAGCATCGTGAAGGTCGATGAGAACGGCAAGATAGTGTACTCGGCAGACGAGGACGCCTACATCGAGGCTGTCGAGCAGTTCGTCCAGTGGTGGTCAACGGGTGTTCTGAACAACTCGACCAACACGACGAACAACAGGAACCTGTTCATCAACGGCCAGGCGGCAATGCACTTCAACATCACCCCGGCCGTGATGGCGAACAACATCATCCCGGCCAACATGGCGGATGAGTGGTCCATCGTGCCCTTCCCGAAGGGGCCTCGCATGACCGAGTATGCGTACCCGAACCAGGCCCTGAGCACGACATTGATCCCGGTCAATGCTGCTGATCCCGAGGCTTTGGTTGCTCTGAAGGTATTCCTGTGGCAGGAGGACGACATCACAGTAAACGACTTCCTGGCAGCCCATGTGCGCACCAGAGAGGCCGGACAGGTACTCCTGGAGGCTCATGAGCACTGGGACGGCGGGTCGTCACGTTTGCTTGAGACCTACATCACGGAGTACAACGATGCGATCAACGCGGTGCGCGACGAGGGCGTGAGCCCCGCGACCAGGCTGGCTGAGATCCGTCCGGTCATCCAGGCGAGAATCAACGACCTGTTCAACCAGTAAATCCTGTAGTTGACTGATCGACTGGTTCGGCAGTTGTGTAGTTCACCGATCGTGTGACCGAGTTGTAGGAGGGGGGCGCCGCCCCGA
>JAAYAB010000136.1 GCA_012719595.1 Bacillota bacterium | reverse complement strand
TTGAGAGCAGCGTGCCCGAAGGAGCGAGAGGATGCGCTCCTGTGGTGATCACTCTGTTTCTTTTCATCCTGTTTTCCAACCTGATCGGAGTCATTCCGTGGTTCGAGTCGCCTACTGCTGATGTGAACGTTCCGATCGGTCTGGCCCTGGTCGTGTTGGCAATGATGGTCTACTACGGCATCAAGTCGAAGGGCTTCGTCGGGTACCTCAAGAGCTTCATCAGGCCAAACGTCTTGTTCCTGCCCATCAACCTGATCGAGACCTTCACGAAGCCTATCACGCTGGCGTTTCGTCTGTTCGGCAACATATTCGCAGGTGAGTTGCTCGTAGTCATCCTGGTGCGGTTGATACCGATCGGAGTGCCCACGGCTTTTTCGCTGTTTCATATATTCATCGGAGTTATTCAGGCCTACCTCTTCTTCATGCTGTCGCTGGCGTACATAGCTGTCGCATACGAGGAGTGACGGTCTGCGAGTTTCCGTTCTAGGGAGGGTCAAGTCACATGCTGGAAGGTATAGTGCTCATTAAGCTGGTATCCATCGGAGCTGTCGCGCTGATCGCTTCGGTTGCTGCACTGGCGGCCGCATTGGGAGACTCGAACGTCGCTGCCAGAGCAGTCGATGGAATAGCCAGGCAGCCCGAAGCAAGGGCCTCGATCTTCTCCACGATGCTCATAGGAATAGGTCTCGTGGAGGCTACTCCTATCATTGCTCTTGTGATCGCACTGATTCTCCTCTACATCAACCCATTGGTGTGAAGTCCGTGAGCCGATGGGAAGAGACGGAGGAGAGACGGTACGCGCATTCACTGAGGAGACGTAGGTTATGGAAGTCAGTTTCGCTACAATGATCTACATGGTCGTCAACTTCCTTCTCCTGGTGGCGATACTCTGGTACGCCTTGTATCGACCGCTTGGCAACTTGCTGCGTGCGAGGGAGGAGCGGATCAAGAACGACATCGAATCCGCCGCGAACGACCGCGCCGAGGCGGAGAGGCTCCGCAAAGAGTATGAGGCCAAGATGGTCCAGCTCAAGAGAGATGTGCATGACGCTATCGAGAAGGCCCGCTGGCAGGGCGAGCAAGAGAGGGATGAAATCATAGCCAAGGCGAAGGAAGAGGCTTCGGCTGTGATTCAGAGAGCCATGAAGCAGATAGAAGACGAGCGGCACCAGGCGTGGCACGATCTGAAAGATGAGACCGTAGAGCTCGCAATGCTAGCTGCGTCGAAGATGCTTGGCAGGATCATCGAGGAAGAGGACCAGAGGCGCATGTTCGAGGAGTTCATTCAGAGCGTCCGCGTCGAGAAGACTGGTGAGCCAAATGCAGCACAGTGATTCGAGATCGACGAGCGCTTCGGCTCACCAACCGCAACGAGTGAACGGCCGTGCAAACGGGAACGGCGTCCGCCGCGAAAACGGCAGACATGTGATGGAGCCGCCCAGGGTCACGGTCCAGGTCGCCTCGCCGCTCGACGAGCAGCAGTTAGAGAGGCTGCGTGAGCGGCTGAAACCGAGGTTCGGGGAAGACATCGAGCTATACCAGACGAAAGACAGCTCGCTGATCGGCGGGATAGCCGTTAGAGCAGGAGACGCGGTCATAGACGGCACCATTCTGCGTCACCTTGGCGCGCTGAAGAGGAGACTCATGCGAGTCCCTCTTCCCAGCGGCAAAGAGAGGTACACGGCTTCGGATGTCAGCGGCGCCCTCCGGCAGGCTATCCATGACTACGAGTTCGAACTCAGGTATGACGACGTCGGGACTATCCTGAGTGTTGGAGACGGCGTGGCTCGTCTCAGCGGACTGAGGCGGGCTATGCTTGGTGAGCTCGTGTTTTTCCCAGGCGAGGTCTACGGCATGGTGTTGAACCTGGATGAAAACGAGGTCGGGTGCGTCCTATTCGGCGACGACGAAGAGATCAAGGCAGGACAGACAGCGAGGCTCACCGGCAGAGTGGTCCAGGTTCCCGTGGGCGATGTCATGATCGGCCGGATAGTGGATGCTCTAGGTCAGCCATTGGACGAAAAAGGGCCAATCACCACCAAGAAGACCCGTCCCATCGAGGCACACGCGCCCGGAATCGCCCAGCGGGCCAAGGTCTCGGAACCCCTCGCAACCGGGATAAAGGTAATCGACGCGCTCATTCCGCTAGGCAAGGGGCAGCGCGAGCTGATCATCGGAGACCGCCAGACCGGCAAGACCGCAATCGCGGTTGATACGATCATCAACCAGAAGGGTCGAGATGTCATCTGCGTGTACGTAGCTATCGGGCAGAAGGCTTCGACCATATCTCAGGTGATTGCCACCCTGGAGGAGTTCGGGGCGATGGACTACACAGTGGTCGTCGCGGCAGATGCGGGCACAAGCGCGTCTCTCCAGTACATAGCGCCGTATGCAGGCTGCGCGATCGCAGAGGAGTTCATGGAGAGCGGCAGAGATGTCTTGATCGTCTATGACGATCTGTCGAAGCACGCAGTCGCATACAGGGCAATGTCGCTCCTTCTCCGCCGCCCTCCGGGCAGAGAGGCGTACCCGGGCGACGTGTTTTACCTGCACTCGCGGCTGCTTGAGAGAGCCGCGAAGATGCATCCGGATCTCGGCGGAGGCTCAATGACTGCACTGCCCATAGTGGAGACGCTCGCGGGCGACCTGTCCGCCTACATTCCAACGAACCTCATATCTATCACCGACGGGCAGATCTATCTCGAGTCAGAGTTGTTCTTTGCAGGAGTCCGTCCTGCCGTCAATGTTGGACTCTCAGTGTCGCGAGTCGGAGGAGATGCGCAGATTCCCGCGATGAAGAAGGTGGCGGGTGCTCTTCGACTGGACCTTGCCCAGTACAGGGAGATTGAGTCGTTTGCCCAGTTCGGAGCAGATCTCGACAAGTCGACACAGGCTCAGCTCAGGCGGGGAGAGCGCATAGTCGAGATTCTGAAGCAGCCGCAACACTCGCCCATGGACCAGGCTGAGCAGGTGGTCCTGTTGTTTGCGGTGTCTCAGCGTCTGCTGGACGACGTTCCTGTCGACCAGGTGAAGTGGTTCGAGCGGGAGCTCTTGGTGTACATCAATGAGACCCGTCCCGATATCCTCAGGCACATCCGGCAGACCGGCAAGATAGACGAGATAGCCGATGAGCTGCGAGAGGCTGTGATCGAGTTCAAGAAGTCGCTTGCTGTTTCCAGTGACCAGGGGGAGAAGTGAGTGCAGAACCTCGATGACATCAAGCGCAGGATCAAGAGCATCAAAGAGATCAGGCACATAACCAAGGCTATGAGCATGCTCTCAACCATCCGCTTCAAACAGGCCGAACGCAGGATCGAGCAGGCGCGACCGTTCGCGAAAAGCATTAGCGAGGTCTTGGTGGACATCGCTCGTCTGGCTGGAGAGGGGCATCACCCTCTGATGGCCGTGCGGACCGGCGGAAGATCTGCAATAGTGTTGTTCACCTCGGATCGCGGTCTCTGCGGTCCGTTCAACGACGATGTCATCAGGCTTGCATTTGACTATATCAGCGAAAACGCGCTTTCCGGGAATGTGGATTTCCTGGTTGTCGGGAAGGTAGGAAGGGATGCGCTCCTCTCCAAGGGATTTCAGCCGCTGGAGGAGTACCTGAGACCGGGAAAGCGGCCGACCTTCGCCCTTGCGACGAGGATCGCTGCGGATGTCATGAAGCTGTTTCTCGAAGAGAAGATCGACCAGGCTCTTCTTGTGTACAGCAGGTTCTACTCATCGTTCGAGCAGCGCCCGAGGGTGTTCCGCCTGTTGCCGATGATTCCCCTGGAGGATGGCCAGGAGAACCGCGGGGCGAGCCGCGAGGGCACGTGTCTCTTTGAGCCGTCGGAGGAATCAATCCTGGGGCATCTCGTCCCTAGATATGTCGAGACCGAGATCTACAGGGCTTTGCTGGAGTCATATGCAGGAGAGCAGGCTGCGCGGTTGACGGCGATGAGTGCAGCGACGGACAACGCAGACAGGATGATCCGAGAGCTCACACTTCTTTACAACCGGTCGAGGCAGTCGGAGATCACAGAAGAACTGGCGGAGATCATTGGCGGTTCAGAGGCGTTGCTCGAGGAGGGCCTCAGATGAGTGTGGGTAGAATCACGCGCATAGTCGGTCCTGTGGTGGAGGTCGAGTTTCCTAACGGAGACCTTCCGCCGGCAAACACGGCCATAAGAGTGATAGACGACGGGCAGAGAAGGCAGAGCCCTTCATCGCGCCGGGAAGTGATCCTCGAGGTCGCACAGCATATTTCGAGATCGACGGTCAGGTGCATATCCATGAGCCCTACAGAGGGGCTTTCGCGTGACATGCCAGCAGAGTCTCTCGGACGGCCGATAACAGTGCCGGTCGGCCCGGAGGTTCTCGGGAGAGTGTTCAACGTCCTCGGGCAGACGATAGACGGAGGCGGTCCGGTCAACGCCACGGAGGAGAGCTCCATCCACCGTGACCCTCCACGCATGGAGGATCTCGAGACCAAGAGAGAGGTATTCGAAACCGGCATCAAGGTGATAGACCTGCTCTCCCCCTATCCGAGAGGTGGGAAGGTCGGCCTGTTCGGAGGGGCGGGGGTCGGGAAGACGATACTCATCGTGGAACTTATCAGGCATATCGCACACGAGCACGGCGGCTATTCGGTGTTTGCCGGCGTCGGCGAGAGGACCAGAGAGGGCAATGAGCTGTGGCAGAGCATGAAGGAGTCTGGAGTGCTCGACAGGACAGCGCTCGTCTTTGGACAGATGAACGAGCCGCCGGGCGCCCGCTTCAGAGTTGCTCTGGCCGGCCTAACAATGGCGGAGTACTTCCGGGACAGGATGGGCCAGGACGTCCTGCTCTTCATCGACAACATCTTCAGGTACATTCAGGCGGGACAAGAGGTGTCGGCGCTTCTCGGCAGGATGCCCGCGGCTGTCGGATACCAGCCGACCCTGGCGACAGAACTCGGTGCACTGCAGGAGAGGATCGTGTCCACCAAGAGGGGATCCATAACCTCGATACAGGCGGTCTATGTCCCGGCTGACGACTACACCGATCCTGCTCCGGCCACGACGTTCATTCACCTGGACGCGACAACGAATCTCGACCGGAGCATTGCAGAACTCGGCATATACCCTGCCGTAGACCCATTGACCTCTACCTCAAGACTGCTCGATCCCAGTGTCGTCGGCCAGGCTCACTACGACACAGCCCGGCAGGTCCAGGAGATCCTTCAGAAGTACAAGGAGCTTCAGGACATCATAGCTATTCTGGGAATCGACGAGCTGTCTGATGAAGACAAGCTGATCGTGGCCAGAGCCAGGAAGATCCAGAGATTCCTGTCGCAGCCTATGTTCGTCGCGGAGCAGTACACGGGGATCCCGGGCAGGTTTGTTCCAGCCAAAGAGACGGTGCGAGGATTCAGAGAGATCATAGAGGGCAGGCATGATCATCTTCCTGAACAGGCCTTCTTCATGGTCGGCACTATAGATGAAGTGGTCGAAAAGGCAAGGCGGATTGAGGCAGGGGAGTGACCGGTTGCGAGTGACCGACTGCGTGCGATCGGCTATGGGGTAGTAGGCGGCAGGCTCTAGGCTAGCTCGGCGGAGGAATGACATGATCACCAATAAGACCCTCAGGCTGGACATAGTCACGCCTGACCGGATCGAGTTCAGTGACGAAGTCAATATGGTGGTTGCGCCTGGGATCGAAGGGGACTTAGGTATATTGCCCGGCCACATACCGCTCGTAACCCGGCTCCAGACAGGCGTGCTGCGAATCTACAAGGGCAGCGAGAAGCTCGTCATGGCCATCAGTGAAGGGTTCATGGAGGTCACCAAAGACAAGGTTGTCGTACTAGCTGAAGCCGCTGAGCTGCCCGAGGAAGTTGACGTAGAACGAGCGCTTGCCGCGCAGCGCCGCGCCAAGGAGAGGCTGGCGGCTCACAGCCACGATGTCGACATCGTCAGGGCACAGGCGGCGCTGAGACGAGCCATGACCCGCCTTCAGGTCGCTCGCGAGGGCGGCAGGCAATCGTCTGTGGATCTCAGCGCTCTGGATATCGAGCGATAGGACGTCGGGCGATGTTCAGGCGATAGTAGGTTCCGTCCACCACAGCATACGCCAGGATTGAATAGATGGGGATCAGTATCGCCTGAGCGATGCTTCGCAACAGCAGGCTCACATTCACGGGCAGACCGTAGACCCAGAACATTATCAGAGACATTGCACCGATATGAAGGACTGCCTGGGAGACGCCGATCACAGCCAGGTACATCAACAGCCCCGGTCTCTGATAGGCATTGTGGTGAAGCGCCCGCAGCAGCACGGCAGGCGCTGCTCCTGTCAGGATCGACACCACAGTGATATGGGGCACGAATGCTGCACCGAACGGGTTTATGAAGTAGCCGATGAGATCTGCAGCGGCACCTACTCCCGCGCCCATCACGGGACCTCCGATCAGGCCTGCGACTATCACAGGCAAGGGCCCGAAGCCCAGACGCAGAGCGCCGATGCCGCTCAGCGGGATCTGCACGCTGAGGAATCTGGAAAACACGATGCTCATTGCGGTGAGCAGCCCGGATAACACGAGCAACCTTAGGCGGTCTCTCTCTTCCAGCACAAAAAACGCCTTCCTTTCCGCGTGTGACTAGAGTCGCCATCACGGAAAAGCAAGGCACGGTATTAGCCTGCTTCTTCTCGTGGCAGCGGATGCGATGCCACACCGCAGGGCGTCTCTTGCCCTTTCGTCCACAGGCAACATCCCATCCTGTGGCACTTGACGCGCGACACCTACTCTGCCTCTAGTTCACCAGGTATTCGGCTTGTTGCTGCGTAGGCGATCAGCGAAGAAGTGAAGCCGCTCGAATGCACCTACGCACTGACATTATAGCACGCGGGAATGACAGTGTAAAAGTGCCTGGGAGAGGTGTGTTTCGAAGGCCGGGAGCCGTTTTTCAGCGCCGGGAGGGCCGTGGTTCAGCAGCCAGGAGAGCCGTGGTTCAGCAGCAGGGCAGGCATATTCCTTCGGGACCTTCAGCCTGCACAGTCAAGTGATGGACCCTGAACGGCCTGACCAGTTCTGCGAGTTCATCGTACAGGCCCGGCGGGAGAGTGCGGTCTCGCAGCCGGACATGCGCACTCATGCTGTAGTGAGTGGTGTCCAGCATCCAGACGTGGATGTGATGGACCTCTTGCACAAGCGGATGGCTGAGAAGGGCCTGCTCCAATGCCGCGATATCCATGCCCTCCGGGGTGCCCTCCATGAAGACATTGATCGATTTGAGGACGATGCGAAGCGCACCTCTGAAGATCAGCGCACTCAAGATCAAAGCGATCACCGAGTCAATCACGTGCCAGCCGGTGAAGTGGATCACCAGTCCTCCGACCAGCAGTCCCAGGCCTCCAAGAGCATCCTCAAGAAGGTGCATGAAGGCGCTTTGCAGATTGAGGTCATGATGTCGATCGTGCCCGATTCTGAGGACTGCAGCGCCGTTCACCACAATGCTCAGTCCTGCGACAACAAGCATGTACACAGATCTGACTTCTGCCGGCTGAAACACGCGCCGGACTGCGTGGTATCCGACGAACACTGCAGTGGCCATGAGGATAGACGAATTGAGCAGTGCTGCAAGAATCGAGGCGCGGCGATATCCGAAGCTCCTCTTTTCGTCAGGCGGCTTTTGGCTTACCCAGGCAGCGACGAGTGACAGCAGAAGCGATCCACTGTCCATGAAGTCGTGCACAGCATCGCTCAGAATCGCGACGCTGTTGGCTAGAAATCCGATAACGGCTTCTATCAGAGAGAATCCAAGGTTTAGGGCTATGCCCACCTTGAGGTGGCCTGCAGTTCGGCTATGGCTCCCTGAGTGGTCGTGGCCATGAGTATCACCATGGCTATGAACATGATCGTGGCCTTTTGCATGATCGTGGTCATGAGCACGATGTTCCACAAAACTGCTCCTGTCTGGTTGAGTCGAGCGTCTCGTCACGCTTCGTCACTGAGTATTGTACTCTCGGAGTCGGCTTCGGACACACGACTAACCGATGAAGTGCCAGACTGCCTGTACATGCCAGGCACCTATTCGTTTCGTCACTCTCCATTGAGATCCTTCATTGCGAGGCGGGCGGGTCCTTCATCGCGAGACAGGCAGGAGAGCCCTTCTCCGCCGATTGGAGAGAAGGGCTCTCGATTACCTTGCCCGTGTCCTACCCTGTCTGGACTGCCTAGCCCGACAAACGGAAGTGCCGCCAGTCTCACGTGCCCGTCAGTCTGAGGCGAGCCAAGGCCTGCCTCAGGCCTCCTGGGCTTTGCGCTTTAGTATACGTGGACATACAGTGGGCTGGTCGTGACATATCCGATTTGCCCGTTGTACCTGACCTTGTAGTAGTAGTCGTTGTACTTGCCTACCAGCTCGTACTTCTGGCCGTAATACAGTCTCCCTATGATCTCCGCACTGAGGGACGGACCTTTCCTCACGTTGACCCAGCCGTGATCGGTCATCAGGATGCGGCCTGTTGTGGAGGAGCTCGATGAGCTCGGGTAGTACGCGTGGACATACTTCGGATCCGTCGTGATATAGCCGATCTTCCCGTTGTACCTGATCTGATACCAGTAGTTGTTGTACTTCTTGATCAATTGGTACGGCTGCGGGAACAGAGCCTTGCCTAGCGCAGCAGAACTGGCCGACGGCTTCGATCTGACGGTCACCCAGCCGTGATCGGTCACCACGTAGGCCTTCCCGTCCTTAGGCACGTTGATCAGCGGGACGCCGATGACTCGTCTTGCGGTCTTGTAGTCGTTCTTCATATAGCTGCTGGTGTTCATGTTGGTGACTATTACGCCGCCCGCCGAGCTCGTGTTGTGGATCACGTAGCCGTTGCCCATGTAAATCCCAACGTGCGTAACGTCATTCGGGTTGCTCTTGTTCGAGTTGAAAAAGACCAAATCGCCCTTCCTGAGGTTGGCCTTGCTGACCGGGACGCCGAGTTTGACCTGGTAGTCGTCATCATTTGTCCTGAGGTCGAGTCCGGCTCTTCTGAACACATACAGGGTAAAGCCGGAGCAGTCGAACTTGAGGTTTGCTGGATCGTAGGTGTGAGCGTACTTGACCTTGCCTCTCAGGCTCTGAGCGATGCTTATCACACTGTCGGCTGTGACGGCTGCCTGGACTGAGGCTGAAATCAAGCCTGTCATGAGAATGAGTGCAATGATCGCTGCTATGAAACGTGTTCTCCTCAGCATTGGAGCCACTCCTATTCCGTAGTTGTCATTCAGTTGCCACTCGTCAATGGATTCTGATGAGCCTTCCCACGTATACCAGGTTGGTTCCTCACTGAGCGATCCTCTGGACGATCCCTCATGCC
Organism: Bacillota bacterium; assembly: GCA_012719595.1. Taxonomy (GTDB): domain Bacteria; phylum Bacillota; class DTU014; order DTU014; family DTU014; genus JAAYAB01. The sequence goes on along the minus strand of JAAYAB010000136.1, from coordinate 3,625 downwards.
TTGCTCTCTGTGGCTGAGCACTGGACGGACCTCCGACAACATGTTACGATGGCACTGAAACCTCAATCAACCGAGCATGCTGGCCATTCTTTCGAAGATCTCCCACTTAGGTAGTCCTAACGATGTTGAGGGGCAGCCTGGGTTCATATCCAGTTGTTCGAATCGCCTGCAATAATCTGCACCAGCTGTCGTCTGTATGAGTATGGAGAGAGAACAGCACCCGGTGGTACGGGCAATCCTAGCCGAATACCGATCCTTGCTCAGGTATGCGGAGCAGCTCGTCTCCGATATCGTCCACTGGGACGCGGAAGACGTGGTGCAGGACGTGATAGCCAGGTTTCTTTCCCTGCCCGTCGGCAGCATACCGATCGAGCGCATCGCCGCGTACTTGAGAACCTCTGTCAGGAACAGAAGCATCGACCTGTACAGAGCAAGGCGCGACGCTGACTCGTTGGAGGCCAAGATCGGCGATGAAGGATCTTCGTTGGCCGACTTGATCGCTGACGTTGGAGGGGACGTTGAATCAGCTGTTGCGCACAGCGAGCTCCGCGAAGCGCTGTATGAGGCCATCGGGAAGCTGCCTGAGACCGAGCGGAACGTACTGATAGCTACTGAGTTCATGGGCAAACGGTTTGCAGATCTGTCTGCAGAATGGGGAGTTCCTATCGGCACATTGCTCTCGAGGAAGTCCAGGGCGATCTCCAGGATCAGAAGGATGCTTGCGAGCAACGGAATGATGGAGGGATAGCGATGGGATCTGAGACAAGCCGTAGAGGGGGTGCCATACTTGATTTCAAGACTATTCAGGGCAGCTGAGAAGCGCTGGAGAGTGGCTGTGCCAGTCACCCTCATTGTGGTGGCTGTATTCGCCTTCCTAGTTGGCTTATTGGTGAAGGCGCTTTGGAACTGGTTGATGCCTGACATCTTCGGTCTGGCGACAATCACTGTCTGGCAGGCGTTGGGGCTGCTGTTACTGGCCAAGATACTGGTTAGCCCGAGCGGCGATCACTCCAGAAACAGTAGAAGACACGACGACAGACGACCTGAGAGAACTCGCCCGGATACAGATTCCCATGATGCTGACAGTGATCGCTCACAGGAGCAACTAGAGCACCCGGAGCAACTGGATGTCGATGAGAAAAGGACAGCAGAGTTTGAACGATACTGGAGGGAAGAGGGCGGTCAGGCTTACCAGCGCTGGCTGAAGCGGGTGCTGGAAGAGAAAAAGGGCGGTGGTGACGGCGGTCAGTAGACTGATTCGCGGCTGTTAGCAGACCTTGGTGGCAGGGAAGGACAGCAATGGTGGAGGCGAAGGATAGCCGGTGTGGCAGGGAAGGATAACAATGCCGGATTGTAGAAGGAACTGCACCACCAAGTGTCTGTAGGGAGGATTTTCCTCAATGGAGGTCGGGAAGAGGCGCGAAGATCCTGCGGGAATGGATGTTGATGCGCTGCAGTCGTTCCATCCGATGATCCGAGACTGGTTTCGCGCCGAACTCGGCGAACCCAGTGAACCCCAGGCGCGAGCGTGGCCCGAGATCGCCCGAGGAAGCAACGTGCTCATCGTCGCTCCGACGGGCGCCGGGAAGACGCTTGCCGCGTTTCTGAAGTGCATCGACTCGCTCATCAGCGCGAAGACGGAGACACCGTCCGGGCGATGGGTGCCGGGGGTGCGTGTCCTCTACGTCTCTCCTCTGAAGGCGCTCAACAACGACATCTACCGCAACCTTGAGGTACCACTCAGGGGGATTCAGAGATGCGCAGATAGGGCTGGCGTCTCGTTGCCGGAGATCACTAAGGCGGTCCGGACCGGAGACACGCCGTCGTTTGAGCGACAGCGAATGTTGCGACGACCCCCTGACATCCTCATTACAACTCCTGAATCTCTCTATCTGATTCTGACCTCTGCGCGAGCCCGAGATATCCTGCGCACAGTCCAATATGTGATCGTAGATGAGATTCACGCAGTCTGCGGCACCAAGCGAGGCACTCATCTTGCCTTGTCGCTCGAGCGTCTGTGTGAGCTAACAGAAAAGGATCCGGTCAGGATAGGGTTGTCGGCGACGATCGAGCCGGCAGAGCTTGCTGCGGCGTTTCTGGGTGGATATGTCTGGGCAGGCGATGCGGCCTGCGAGCCGCCGAGCCTGCAGGGTTCATCGGTCGGCGGCGACGGCACTCCCGATGCTGAGGAGAGGGACGCGCTGCTCGGCCACTTGGTGCCAAGAAACGTCAAGGTGGTCAAGTGCTCTCTTACCAAAGAGATTGATGTCAAGGTCATGGCGCCCGTGGATGACTACCGCGATCTGCAGGGCGGTCCGCTGTGGACTGCCATTTGCAGTGAGATACTCGAGATGATCCGACAGCATCGCTCTACCCTCGTGTTCGTGAACAACCGAAGGGCTGCAGAGATCGTCGCCGCAGGCATAAACGGTCTGGCGGGCGAGGAGATCGCCAAGTCTCATCATGGAAGCGTCTCCAAGGAGGCTCGAATGGAGGTGGAGAGCCTGCTCAAAAAGGGGCAGCTTCCCTGTTTGGTGGCAACATCGTCTCTGGAGCTTGGCATTGACATTGGGGCCATTGATCTGGTAGTCCAGATCGAATCTCCGACCACGATTGCCCAGGTGGTGCAAAGAATCGGAAGGTCAGGGCACCGCCTCGACGCCGTCAGCAAGGGTGTGATAATGACCAAGACGAGAGGCGACCTGCTCAGGTGTGCGTTTGCAGAGGCCCAGATGGAGGAGGGCTACATCGAGGCAGTACGCATTCCTGAGGCTCCTCTGGATGTCTTGGCGCAACAGGTAGTCGCCTGTGCCGCGGTCAAGGAATACACTCTGCTCGAGCTGTATGGAGTAATCAGGCGGGCATATCCGTACAGGGCACTGAGCCTCTCTCATCTAAAGGCAGTGCTGGCCGTCCTCTCCGACCCCGGTGGGGCGGGCGAGGACGCCGCGCGTTCGTCAAAGCCCAGAATCGTATGGGATGCAATCAACGATAAGATCAGAGCGACTCCGCTTGGGCGCATGGTCGCAATATCCCACTCGGGCACGATCATCGACAGAGGTTACTACCAGGTCTGCCTTGCGGGTACAGATGTCAAGCTCGGCGAGCTAGATGAGGAGTTCGTTACCGAGAGCCGGAGGGGCGAGAAGTTCACGCTCGGCACGTCGGCTTGGCGCATCGAGAGGATAGAGCGCGACAGGGTAATAGTGACGCAAGCACCGGGAGGCGAAGCAAAGCTCCCATTCTGGAGAGGAGAAGGACCCGGGAGACCGCGGGAGACAGGTCTTCGCCTCGGCCGCTTCATCAGAACTCTTCAGGAGAAGATGGAGTCAGGCGACTATGAGGAGTGGATTCGAGAGGTATGCCATCCCACTGAGCGGGTAGTCGAGAACCTCCGCAGCTACATCGAGGACCAGATAGCCGCGACCGGTGCGGTGCCTACAGACAGGAGAATTGTAGTCGAGCACTTCTCGGACGAGGCGGGAGAAAAACGGATACTCGTCCATTGCCCACTGGGTTCAGGAGTCAATGCTGGGCTGGGATTTCTCCTTACAAAGGTCATAGCCGATCAGCTGGGGTGTACTGCCGAGTACATGCACAATGATGACGGCATCCTCATCCACGT
>JAAYAB010000135.1 GCA_012719595.1 Bacillota bacterium | reverse complement strand
TACTTGACAAGTTTATACAGCGCTTGGAACCAAAGGCTGGTCGCAAGCGCTCGGGCAAAGGATGCCTCATTGTTGGCGAAAGCGGGAAACCGACGACGCTCTCGTCAATAATCAGGCATCCTTGTTTTTTGGGCCGTCCTGAAGGGTACGCTCGGCGGGCAGCCACTATAGGTCCGCTGGATAGACCGTTCTACAGGGCGCTGAGCAGGTCAAAGAGGAGGTGGTCAATGAGCGAGAGTGGTCTTTCCGTCCCTTCCGGTTTGGTACCCTCTGAACAGTCCGGTTCACATGAGAAAGGAGGACGAATAGAATGCGCGGGAAAGCGTTGTTGATCCTGATACTGTGCGGAATGCTGTGTGGAGTCTTCTCCCTTGCTGCTGCTGCGGACGACAAGATCGTGATCGGGTTCTCTATGGATAACCTGCGGCTCGAGCGGTGGCAGCATGACCGCGACCTCTTCGTCGAAAGGGCGAAGGAGCTCGGCGCAGAGGTCCTGGTCCAGTCGGCGAACAGCGACGACATGCTCCAGGTGGCGCAGGCTGAAAACCTGATCACTCAGGGTGTTGATGTGCTCGTGATTCTGCCCCACAACGGGAAGATAATGGGCAGCGTGGTGGCGGAAGCACATAGGAACGGCGTGCCCGTGCTGGCGTACGACCGCTTGTTGCTGGACTGCGATCTCGACTGCTACATCTCATTCGACAACGTTCGAGTTGGAGAACTACAGGCCAAGTACCTCGTCGACAGGAAACCGGAAGGCAGGTACTTCCTCCTAGGCGGGTCGCCGACAGACAACAACGCCTACCTGGTCAGACAAGGACAGATGAACATCATCCAGCCATACGTCGACGCAGGGAAGATCAAGATCGTAGGCGACCAGTGGGCGAAGGACTGGCTGCCGCAGGAGGCCATGAACATCATTGAGAACGCCCTGACCGCTCTGAACAATCAGATCGACGTCATCGTCGCTTCCAATGACAGCACGGCCGGCGGCGCAGTTCAGGCCTTGGCCGATCAGGGCCTGGACGGCAAGGTCCTGGTCTCCGGACAGGATGCAGACCTGGCAGCTTGCCAGCGTGTCGTCGAGGGCACGCAGACTGTGACCGTATACAAGCCCATCCGCAAGCTGGCTTACAGAGCGGCCGAGGTTGCCGTCGCTATGGCTAAGGGCGAGCCGCTCGACACCGGCGGCGTTACGACGCACAACGGCATGATCGACGTCCCCTCGATCCTTCTTGACCCGATCCCTGTAGGCAAGGACGAGATGATGGACACGGTGATCGCCGACGGGTTCCACAAGATGGAGGATGTGTATAAGAACATCTCTAAGGATCAGTGGCCTACCCCTTAGGGACAGCTCCGATGTGGATAATGGGGAGCGGCCTCGCTTCCCATTATCCACGTATTACTCTATCTGAGGGGATCGAGTATGGACCAAATCATCCTGGAGACCAGGAGCATTACGAAAGACTTCCCCGGCGTCAGGGCACTGGACAGCGTCTCCATCAAGGTCGGCAGGGGTCAGGTCCTTGGGCTCTGCGGTGAAAACGGTGCGGGCAAATCGACTCTCATCAAGATCCTGAGCGGAGTCTTCCCCTTCGGCACCTATGAGGGCACGATAGTGCTCGACGGCGAGGAACAGAGGTTCCACAGCGTCGCAGATGCAGAGAGGAAAGGAATAGCAGTCATCCACCAGGAATTGTCTCTCTTCGGCGAGCTCAGCGTGGCCGAGAACATCTTCATGGGTCACGAGATCGCGCGGCGAGGGGTGATCGACTGGAACGCCGTCTACGCCGAGTCCTACAAGTGGCTGCGGAAGCTGAAACTGGATGATGTCAGGCCTACCGACAAGATCAAGGACCTCGGTGTGGGCAAACAGCAGCTGATCGAGATTGCGAAAGCCCTGATCAAGAGATCAAGAATCCTGATACTCGACGAACCGACTGCGTCGCTGACCGGCACCGAGGTTGAGCTTCTGCTTGGCATCCTGCGCAATCTGCGCGACGAGGGCGTCACCTGCATCTACATCTCGCACAAGCTCGACGAAGTGCTGAAGATATCCGACTGCGTCACGGTATTGAGGGACGGGCTGGCGGTCGGGGGCGGCGAGGCCAAGACTCTCACCGAGAGAGACCTCATACGCATGATGGTAGGTAGGGAGATCAGCCGGATGTTTCCCGCGAGAACGGTCAAGCCGGGCGAAGAGGTCCTGGCCGTGGAGGGCTTCTCTGTAACCGACAAGCTGACTGGTCAGCAGCTCATCAAAGACGTGGATCTCCGGCTGCGCAAGGGTGAGATCCTGGGTATCTTCGGACTGGTGGGCGCCGGGAGGACCGAGCTCGTCAGCAGCATCTTCGGTGTCCCTCCCGGTAGAAAGGAAGGCCGCCTGTACCTCACCGGCGAACCTGTCACGATCGACTCGCCCCGGGATGCCCTCAAGATAGGCATATCTCTGGTCTCAGAAGACCGAAAACGATATGGGCTCGTCCCTACCATGAACGTCCGCGAGAACATCACGCTTGCCTTTCTGCAGAGGTTCAGCGGCACACTGCAGCTCAATGTCAACGAAGAAATCATCGCTGCCAGGCGGCTTGTAAAGGAACTCGACATCAAGACGCCGTCGCTCGAGACGAAGGTAGTCAGCCTTAGCGGGGGCAACCAGCAGAAAGTGATTGTGGCCAAGAACCTCATCGCAGAGACTGAGATCCTGATCATGGACGAGCCGACCAGGGGCATAGATGTCGGTGCGAAGCACGAGATCTACAACCTCATGGAGAGACTCACTGAGAACGGGGTCTCCATCATTATGGTCTCTTCTGAACTCATGGAGATTTTGGGCATGAGCGACAGGATCCTGGTGCTTCACGCCGGGAGGGTCACGGGCGAGTTTGACAATACAGGCAGAGACGTCTCACAGGAGGATATCATGGTCGCCGCGACGGGAGGAGTTGTCCAATGAAAGAGAGCAAGTTCTCATTGCGAGTCGATCTAAAGACCTACATGATGGTCATTGCCCTTGTGGCTATCTGGCTGATCTTCACAGGGATAACCGGCGGCACCTTTCTGAGTCCACGAAACCTATCCAATCTGTTCAGGCAGTCGGTGTTTACCTCGATTCTCGCCATCGGAATGGTCATGGTGATAATCACCGGCCACATCGACCTGTCCGCGGGTTCGCTGGCCGGCTTGACCGGTGGCATCGTTTCCATCCTCCACGTCTGGCGAGGGTGGAATCCGTACCCATCGATCGCAGTGACTCTGATCGTCGGCCTTGCACTTGGCCTATGGAACGGCTACTGGGTGGCGTACAAAAAGGTCCCCGCATTCATTGTCACCCTGGGCGGCCTCTTGGTCTTCAGGGGAGCCCTGGTCGGCATCACCAAGGGCACGACTATCGGGCCTATGGGCGAGCTGTTCAGGTACATCGGAAAAGGCTATCTGCCGGAATACGGAGGGATCATCCTAGCCGTCG
>JAAYAB010000015.1 GCA_012719595.1 Bacillota bacterium | reverse complement strand
GGCTGGCCCCGGTTGATCTCGTCCTGGGCTTTCCGAACCGCCTCAGCTATCACTGCGTTGTCTGCAATCTTGCCCGACACTTCGAGCGCCTGGATCATTGGAACGCCGTTTCTGATCATCGTCCCGAGGGTTCTGCACAACCTGGTCACTGCCACCTTCTGATTGAGGTCCTTGAACAGCGGAACTTTGAAGCTGAACCTGTCAAGCAGGGCCTTCACTTCCGGAACACTCCGGACTCTCGAGAAGGCCAAGACCAATACTACGGGAGAGCCGAACACTACGTACCAGTAGCGCTGGGCGAGCTCTCCGATTGTCATCAGCAGTCTTGTCGGCGCTGGCAGCTCTGTCCCGAATCCCTCAAACAGGCTCGCGAACATCGGCAATATGAACGTGATCATGGCCACGCCCATGATCAACGCGACCGCGGTGACAACTGCCGGATACGCGAGCGCAGACACTACTTTCTGCCTCAGTTCGTGGTCGCCCTCGTATTGCACTGCCAGCCTGTCCAACACCTGTTCCAGCGCGCCGCCTACCTCGCCGGCCTCTACCATGTGTTCGACCATGCTCGGAAACACGTTCGGATGCTTCGATAGAGCCTTCGATAGCGTCTCCCCTCGCTCCACGTCACTCCGAACGGTCCGCAGCGCTGCACGAATCTTCGGATGATCACATTGCCCATGAAGTATGTCCAAGCACGACAGCACTGAGACGCCTGCAGTGATCATTATAGAGAACTGCCTGAACAGGACTGCCAGATCTCTGACGCGAACGGGCCTGAACCGGACGAGGATGTCTGAGTCGATCGCAGTCGGAGCCGCCTGAACCTCGTTCACCGATGTGACGAAGTAGTTGCGCGACCTGAGGATCCGGACTGCCGCTTCGCGGCTTTCTGCCTCGAGAGTCCCTCTCTGAACCGCGCCACTCAGATCGCGTGCGACATAAGTAAAAGTGTTAGGCACCCGCGATCAAACCTCACCTAGGGCTTGTCCCGCGAACGTCTCCGTTGCGCCAAAACGCAACAAGCCTTCCATGTATATACTGATTATAGCACACGATCCATGCATAGCATAGGGATCGGCAAAATGCCATTCTATCCCATGCGCATAAGCCGTCTGAACTCGTCTGGATTCGATGCCCGCAGCGATGCTTCCTCCAGCGAAACCTTGTCGCTGACTACCAGGTCTCTGAGCGAAGCTTCCATCGTCTGCATGCCCAACCGCCCGCCTGTCTGAATCACCGAGTATATCTGCGGCGTCTTTCCCTCACGGATTAGGTTTCGGATTGCGGGGTTCATGACGAGCACCTCGACCGCCACGACCCGAGAAGAGCGGTCCTTTGTAGGCAGAAGCTGTTGGGAGATTATCCCCTCAAGGGCTAGCGACAGCTGGACCCGCACCTGCTGTTGCTGGTATGGAGGAAAGACATCTATGATGCGGTCCACTGTCTGCGTGCAGTCGTTCGTGTGGAGGGTTGCGAGCACAAGGTGCCCCGTCTCTGCAGCTTGAATCGCCGTGGCGATCGTCTCCAGATCGCGCATTTCGCCTACGAGAATCACGTCAGGATCCTGGCGAAGGGCCGCGCGAAGGCCAGTCGCAAAGGACTGCGTGTCCGAGCCTATCTCCCTCTGATTGATCACAGACTTCCCGTGCCTGTGAAGATACTCGATCGGGTCCTCGAGAGTCACGATGTGGCACGCCAGGCGCTGGTTTATGTAGTCTATCATCGAAGCCAGAGTGGTCGACTTGCCGCACCCGGTCGGCCCGGTGACAAGCACAAGCCCCTTCGCTCTCATGCAGAACTGTGACAGGACTTTCGAGGGCAGGCCAAGCTCCTCAAAAGACTTGATCTCAAACGGAATCATCCGGGCCACCATCGCATATGTGCCCCGCTGTCTGAAGGCATGCACTCTGAACCTGCCCACCCCAGGCACGCTGAAGGAAAGGTCGATCTCCCCTGTCTGCTCCAGACGTTCGAACTCGTCCGGAAGCATTGACCGAATCAGCGCCTCGGTGTCTCTCGAAGTGAGCTTCGGGTACTCCTCCAGGAAAAACAGATCACCATTGACCCTTATCATGGGTCGCGTGCCCACAGACAGGTGTAAGTCCGAAGCGTTTCTCTCGTTGGCGATTTTGAGAAGGCTCATCGCGTCTAGGACCATGTCTGCACCCCGCAACTGATTCAGTAGTCCGAGTAGTTCAGTCAAACAAATGCAGGGACTTGGTCAGCTCTTCCAGCGTAGTCACGCCAGACAAGACTTTGTCGAGACCGTCATCTCTCATGAGCACCATTCCTTCCTCGAAAGCTCCCTGCCTGATGGCGGAAGGAGATGCCCCCTCAAGCACCATCTCCCTCAAGGAGTCGCTCATCACGAGAACCTCGTGTATCGCAGCTCGTCCCTTGAAGCCGCTGCCTCCGCAGCGCGTGCAGCCTTTCCCCATGTATACCTGCCTGCCTGCAAGCGACCCGGGCTCGAGCCCGAGCGCAGCCTCGAACCGCAGTCCTAGAGAGCGGTCCAGTGAATACCGTTCCCTGCACGATTCACAGATTCGTCTGACAAGTCGCTGGCTGACCGCACCGGCCAGCGATGATGCAATGAGAAACCGCTCAACGCCCATGTCGACAAGCCGCTCAATCGTGCCCACCGCATCTCTGGTGTGTATGGTGCTTAGGACAAGGTGTCCAGTGAGGGCGGCCTCAACTGCGATTTCCGCGGTCTCGCGGTCGCGTATCTCGCCGACGACGACGACATTCGGGTCCTGGCGCAAGAACGCTCGCAGCGCTTTTGCAAACGTCAGGCCGACTTTCTCGTTGACCTCGACCTGGTTCGTCCCGTCGAGCCGAAACTCGACCGGGTTCTCGACTGTGAGCAGGTTGCTCTCAGGCACGTTGACGTGGCTCATCGCCGAGTATAGCGTCGTCGTTTTTCCGCTTCCCGTCGGACCCGCCACCAACACTAAACCGAAGGGCCTCGCAATTAGGCGACGAAATCGGGTGAGGTTATGCTCAGAAAACCCGAGCTGTTCAATCTCCAGCTTGAGCCTTGACTTGTCGAGGATCCTTATGGTGATCTTCTCACCGTAGATCGTCGGCAGTGTCGAAACCCTGAAATCGACGTCCCTGCCTTCGATCCTCCGCTGGATGCGTCCATCCTGCGGCAGGCGCCGCTCAGTGATATCCAGCCCCGACATGATCTTGATCCTCGACGTCACGCCCGCGTGATATCTCATAGAGGTTTCTATGGTCGTCCTGAGATCTCCATCTATTCTGAATCTGACCCTGAGGAACCTCTCCTGCGGCTCGATGTGAATGTCGCTCGCGCCCTGCTTCACTCCCTCAAAAATGATGCTGTTCACGAGCTTGACGATCGGTGCCTCGTTGGCGAGCTCATCGAGGTTGCGGCCGTTTTTGCCCTCTTCGCCTCGCACCTCCTCGGCATCGAGTCCGAGCTCTTCTTGAGCCGCCGCGATAGCGTCGAAGAACAAGCCTATGAGACTGTCGATCTCGTGGTCAGATACAAGGACAGGCTGAACCGCCAGCCCAGTCGCGAGTTCGACGTCATCGATCGCTATCACGTTCAGAGGGTCTGACATGGCCAGCACCAGCGTACTCCTATCCCGCCCGCAGAAGCCGACCGGAAACACGCGATGCCGCTTGATCAGTGCCTCAGGAACTCTCTTCATAGCGGCCGTGTCTATGCAGTCTCTGTCGACTCTCATCCTCTTGATGCCAAGCTGCTGCTCGAGAGTCGACATGATCTGTTCCTCGGTCACGTACTTCAGGTCGATCAGAACCGCGCCAAGCCTCTGCCCTGTCTGTTGCTGAACCCGCATAGCCTCGTCGAGCTGCTGACGGGTAATAAGCCCTTCGGCAACCAGCAGTTCTCCAAGACGGACCCTCGCACCTGATCTCATGAACCGAAACCTCCATTCGGAGTGTTCCAGCGCTTCTGAACACGAGCTTTCTTCTCGATAGCCGCCAGGTACACCTGCTCAAGCCTTTTTGCGCATCTGGTGGACGACATCTCTTCAGCCTTCTGGCGCGTCCCCAGCGCGAGTCTGCTGAACAGCGATGCATCCCTAAGAAGAGTGGTAACAGCGGTCGCGAACTCGGCCTCGTCGACGGAGGTCAACAGGCCGTTGACGCCATGGTCGACGACGTTTCCGGAGCCGTAGGCCTTGACTGCCACGACGGGCAGCCCTGCAGCCATTGCCTCAGTAATAACCATCCCCTGCGTGTCAGTCGTCGAAGTGAAGACGAAGATGTCGGCTCCCGCATAGACGGTCGGCATTTCGCCGGGCTGCTTGGGCCCAGCAAAGATCACCCTTTGCTGCACTCCCAGGCTGCGCGCGAATTCCTCGAGATCGGCCCTCTCAGGGCCGCCTCCCACCATGACCAACGTGACCTTGTCGTCTTCATCTGCTATCTTGGAGAACGCTCGAATGAGGAAGTGGACGTTTTTCTCTTTGCCGAGCCGGCCGACAAATAGAAGAACCCGATGGTCCGCAGGAATGCCGTAGTTCACGCGAAGGAAGCTGCGGTCCAGGTTCTCATATCGGCTCAAGTCGATGCCCGTAGGATTGACGACCACTTCAGTCTGAACGCCGTACCTGTCGAGCAGCTCGCGGATCGCCTGTGTCGGCACTATTACAGTGTCGCACCTGTTGCAGTATTGCTTGCTGATCCTGCGCATCAGCCGCCTTGCGAATCCTCTGGCTACCGGCGAGTAGTGCACGTACTCCTCATAGAGTGTGTGATACGTGAAGACAAGCGGAAGCTTCAATCGCCGAGCGGCTCTCGCTCCGAGCCCTCCCATCAGGAACGGCGAGTGGGTATGGACAACGTCGATCTGAAGTTCGCGAAGCCTCCGGCATACAGCGAGTGAAAGCGGTATCGCCAGACGATAGTCAGGGTTCGTCGGCGCGGCGACAGAGACAAAACGAAAGACCCCGGGCTCGTCGTCAACGTATCCAGGATACGTTGGTGCAAAGATGTACCACTGATGGCCCATCTTGCGGAGCTCGCGGCCAAACGTGTCGAGTGAATTCACAACCCCGCTGACATAAGGCTTGTAGCTGTCGCTGAATACTGCGATTCTCAAAGAGTCACTTCCGGACCAAGTGGAGCTCACGGCAGAAACTGAGATTACCCTCCCCAGTGCTTATCAATGATCAGGCTGCCCGAATCTCCTGGGAACAGACCCAGAATGCTCGGATCCACGCCGAACGAAGACTCATTTATCACTGCGTTGTTGTGGATCGTGATGTTGCCGTGCGCAATCATCGCCGCTACGGACAGCGCCACGTTGTTCCTCACAACCGTATCGCCCGCAGAATAGATGAGCGGTCCGTAGAACTCCCGTCCGAGCACTGCGTTGTTGTAGAAGCTGATCGATCCGCCTGACAGCAAGCTTCCCCTGACCACAACGTTGTTCCTTATCTCCACGTCAGAGGCGGCCACGATGTTGCCGTTGATCACCACGTTGTTGCAGACCAGAGTATCGGAGTCCTCAGGGTCGCCGTACACGAAGATCGGTCCGCCAATCAAAGCGTTGTTGCCGAGCGATGCGTTGCCTTTGACAAACACTTTTCCCTGCAGCCACACGTTGTTCCCAACCGTCAGATCGCCTTCGACGAAGATGTCGCCCATTACGACCACGTTGTTGCCCATCTGCACATCGCCTTCGATCCACAGATTGGCCATGACAAGCCTGTTGTTTGAGAGCTGAAGGTCTTGCGTCAGGTGGACGTTTCCTACGAGATCGTGCGGATTGGACGTCCAGCCGCCTGAGTAACCCGACCTAGTGCTCTCTGCTTGGGACTCAGAATAGGCTCTCAGGTCTACGATCGTCGGAAGCGTGATGATCTCGTCCGCTCCGGTGGTGTACCCGAGCGCTATGATTGCATTCTTGCCTACGGTCACCGTGCCGTTGGCGTGGACTGAATAGCGGATGTATGCGTTGTTCTCCACCACGACGTTCCCGTTACTGATGATGCCTCTATTCAGCGCTACAATCAGTTCCTCAGAAGGGCCTCCTCCGGCGCCACCACCGCTCCCGCCGCCCTGGCTCACGGCCACAAGCTTCGAGACGGATGCTTCCGCAGTCTGCTGGGTTGCGCCGCCCGCACTTACCATGGAGATCGACGAGCGTATCTTGTATATTCCTGAGGCATCGATGACATCGATGCGAATCTCAAGACCCTCTAGTCGCGGGCTCATCTCTGCGAGCGCCTCAAGCGGAGGCGGGACTGCGTACGCGTTTTCGCCTTGCAGCGACGTGTCCCTGGTCCACGGTTCACCCGCCCTGATTGCGTCCAACAGCACCGACTCTCCTACCGCTAGGCCCGCCTCAGCAATGTAGAACGCTCGCACCGAATCTGACCGTCCCTGCAGCACTCTGGCGTTGTCGCGCGTAACCAGCACGCTTCCGGTCACCACCACCGCAAGGACCGCGAGCACTCCAATCACCGAAACCATGGCTGACCCTCGGTCCCCGAGAGGCTTGGTGAACATGATCATCACCACCGAGCCGATTGGCTTGTACTCATTTTACATGAATTATACCACAATGCTAGCACGAAGCGTAGATATTGACTCAGTTCTCAAAGTCTGCCGCCGCGAATAGGCTATCCTGAGGTCCTCTCCGTGCATATTACTGCGATCGCCTGCAACCAAGAGGGGTGAATGAGGCCAGCATGCACGCTCTCCGACGCAACCGCGCCTTACTCGCGATCCTGGCCGGCGCTTGTCTCATTGCAGGAATCGGACTCGCATTCGTGTTGGACCGAACCGCGCGCTCCCTATCGCCGGCTGTGGCGGTCTACAGCCCGCATGTATACCCGCCCTCTGCGATCTACGTTGACGATTACCAAAAGGGAATCACAGTCTCCTCGAGAGCCGCTGTTCTTATTGACGCGTCGACAGCGACGGTCTTGTTCGGCAAGAACGAGCACCAGAGAAGGGACCCCGCCAGCACGACAAAGGTAATGACTGCGATTCTTGCACTCGAACTGGGCCGCCCAGACGACATAGTCACAGTCAGCAGTCAGGCAGCATGGACCCAGGGGTCATCCCTCTACCTCAAGCCCGGCGACCGCCTGCGCCTCGACGAACTCGTGAAGGGCGTTCTGATGTGCTCCGGCAACGATGGGAGCGTGGCGATAGCCGAACACATCGCAGGCTCAGTCAGCCGGTTTGCGGAGATGATGACACTCAGAGCGAAGCAACTCGGCGCTCGAAACTCGTCGTTTCGGAATCCCCACGGGCTGACTGCGGTCAATCATTACTCGACTGCGTACGACCTCGCGATGATCACTCGCCACGCTCTAGCCTACCCTGAGTTCTGCTCTGCAGTCTCCGCGACAACAGACACTATGACCTACGAAGACGGCAGGGTTCAGCAGCTCCACAACACCAATAGGATGCTGTGGAGCTACCCCGGTGCAGACGGCGTAAAGACCGGCACTACGAGTGCTGCGGGTCCTTGCCTCATAGCATCAGCTACCCGCGACTCATGGCAGCTGATCGCAGTAGTGATGGCGAGCAGCTCCCGCTGGTCCGACGCAGAGCGGCTGTTGGAATACGGTTTCTCGTCGTTCGTCAGAAAACAGCTCGCACTCAAGGGGTCGCCTATAGCTGAGGTCTCTATAGCCGGGGGACGCAACGAGAAGGTCAGAGCGGTGGCCGAGCGCGACCTCCTGGTCACAGTGCGCAAGGAACACGAAGGGCTGATCGAGCTCCACGTCGATGTTCCAGATCTCGTGACAGCCCCTGTGAGGGTTGGGTCCAAGATTGGAGAGCTGATTGCCGAGATCGACGGAGTAGAAATCGGATCGGTGAACCTCATAGCCGGAGAATCCGTGCGGCGGAGAGGGCTGGCAGGAATGCTGCTGGACAGATTCTAGAACGCGGTGCAGCGATGCGCAATCGAGGAGGGTCGAGGCGTGAACGGTGAACTCAAGCGAGTTTCGTGGTGCATCCTGGGAGGCGATCGGAGAGACGCGCACTTCGCCCGGGCCTTGCTTGATCTCGGATACGACGTCAGAGTAAGCTGCGTTCCCGGCACCGACGATCTCCCAGCACGAGTGATTGTTCATGATGCGAACGAAGCGGTGCGCGGCGCATCGGTAGTGGTATGTCCGGTTACCGGAACCGATGAATCCGGAGTACTTCGGCATTCAGCGACTCCAGTCGATCTGCTCCAGGTCCTATCCAGAGCTGAAGGCATTGAAGTCCTGGTAATAGGCACCGCCAAGCGAGCCGTCAAGGAGCTGGCGTGCGCCAAAGGAATCTGGATCGTCGAGTCCATGCGTGACGATGAGCTGGCAATTCTGAACTCGATCCCTTCTGCCGAGGGTGCGGTCCAGATCGCGATGGAGCACTCCGACTTCACGATTCACGGGTCCAGATCGGCTGTCCTGGGCTTTGGGCGCACAGGAGTCACTCTGGCGTCCACCCTCCTGGCGCTGAAATCCATCGTGACCGTGGCAGCGCGCAAGCCGCAGGACCTGGCTCGAGCAAGAGCGCTTGGGCACATTCCCCTCAGGTTCAGCGACCTCAAGTCTGCGCTTCGATCGTTTGACCTGATCTTCAACACGGCACCCGCTCTCGTGCTGCCCAGTGAGCTGTTGAACGAGGTTAAGAAAACCTGCGTGATCGTAGACCTTGCGTCGCCGCCCGGCGGTGTGGACTTCGAGGCCGCAAAGGAAGCAGGGATCACGGCTGTTCTTGCTCCGGGCCTTCCGGGTCTCGTTGCTCCCCGGACAGCCGGCGAGATCCTCTCACAGGTGATTCCGAGGCTCGTGAGCCAGGCTCTCGAGTCCTCGCAGTGAGGAGTCAGACCATGGCAGTCACGACCAAAACAGGCACGACTGGACTTGGAATGACTAGACCTGGCACGGCTGAACCTGGGATAGCTAGATCTGTCGTGGCTGGACCTGTCCCGGCTAGAACCGCGATAGGCAGACCGCACGTCGTAGTGATGGGCGCGGGGTGGGCCGGGTGTGCAGCCGCAGTCGCTGCGGCATTGGCTGGCGCCCGGGTCACCCTCGTCGAGCGGACGGACATGATACTCGGCACCGGACTCGTGGGCGGCATCATGAAGAACAACGGAAGGCTTACCGCAGCAGAAGAACTTCGTGCGATGGGCGCGCGAGCTCTCCTCGATGCCATTGAACCCTGTCTACTCCACCGCGGTGTGCGCTTTCCCGGGCACGAACACGCATCTCTCTATGACGTGACCCGCATAGAATCGGCAGTTCTCGAGGTTCTTGCGGCGTTCGAAATCGACTTGCACCTGATGTCAACCTGCACAGGTCTGGCTCGAGACGGGAATCGCGTGGTGTCTGCGAAGCTCGGAACGGGTGAGATCATCGGCGGCGACGCCTTCATAGACGCCACCGGCACCGCAGGGCCGAGGGCTAACTGCAGGAGCTACCGGTCAGGCTGCGTGATGTGCATACTCAGGTGTCCCAGCTTCGGACCTAGGATCAGCCCCCTGCGGTCCCTGGGCATCGACGAGACCCCGCGCGTTCCAACGGCTGCGACATCAGGATCGGTCAAAGTGCTGAAAAGCAGCCTGTC
Organism: Bacillota bacterium; assembly: GCA_012719595.1. Lineage (GTDB taxonomy): Bacteria > Bacillota > DTU014 > DTU014 > DTU014 > JAAYAB01. Next base: position 43,175 of record JAAYAB010000015.1, on the reverse strand, counting down.
TCGCGATATCGTGCAACTCCTTGAGGGCAACGGTGTGGTCGAGATTCCCCTTCCCAAATCAGTGAGCGTAGCTGTCGCGCCCAGTGAGAAATCGTGCCGGCAATACACAAGTGACGATTTCTACAAGAAGCTGATAGTCCTGCACACAGGCGAGGCAAAGGTCATGGTGCCGTACATGCCTCTTCGGACGCTCCGATCGATTCCCGGCCTGTCGCGTGCGCGCTTTCTCGATCCCTGTTCAGGCGGGCTTGGCAATTCAGTTCGGTACAACGCAATAACCCCTCACGACCTGACCCTGAGAGTCACGGGCTTCCAGAACCTGTTCTGTGCAGGCGAGAAGGTGGGGCTGGTCGTGGGACATACCGAAGCAATCCTGACGGGGACGCTAGCCGGGCACAACGCGGTGCGGTCCGCTCTCCGCATCGAGTTGGTGGAGATTCCCCCCACCCTGATGTGCGGCGACTTCCTCTCCTTCGTTTCAAGCAGGCTTCTGAGCACAGAAGGACTCTATGACAAGTACACGTTCTCCGGGTCTGTGTATCTCGAGCACGCAGTCGAAAGCGGGATGTACACCACAGACAGTCAGGTGATCGGCGACAGAGTAAGAGATTCTGGTCTGTCTGGCATCTTTGCTGCGAGACTGGTCGACGGGTGACATTACAGGCGTGCAATCCCTGAAGGATACGGTCGACGTTCGTCGAACAGAGGCTGTGGACGTGCAGTGGAAATCGTAAACAGGTGAATTGTAGCAATGCTGACCATTCGCGGCCTCAGAGCGGACCGGATCGCCATGATTGTAATCGGCAGTCTGTTTGCCAGCCTGTCGATGCACCTCTTCATCGCACCCGCAGGCATTCTGTCAGGAGGATTGTCAGGGTTAGCCCTTCTGCTCCACTACACCCTCAAGGCGCCCATAGGCCTGAGCGTGCTCGTGCTGAACATTCCCGTCTTCTACCTTGGAATCAAGAAGCTGCAGCGAGGCTACATCTACAGAAGCCTGATAGGTGCCGGCTGCTTCGTCGCTTTCCTCAGCGGCTGGGATGCCCTGCTGGATATCAAAGAGCCGCTCGTCGATGACCTTCTGCTGTCGGCGCTCTTCGGAGGAGTGGTGAACGGCATCGGCCTCGGCCTGACGTTCAGAGGCCGGGGCTCGGTGGGCGGAACCGACATCATCGCGCTGGTCCTCAACCGCGCATACTCGTTCAGCTTGGGAAGCGGTGCATTCGCCTTCAACGCGCTTCCCGTGATAGTAGGTCTGGTTCTATTCGACCTCAAACTGATAGGCTATACCCTCGTGACGATGTTCGTGTCGGCATACGTCGTCGACAGGGTGCAGGCCGGTCTGATCAGATCGAAGGTCGTGACGATTATCTCGGCGAAACACGAAGAGATATCCCAGGCGATAATAGCGCGTATAGGCCGGGGCGTCACGCTTCTGCACGGAGAGGGAGCATTCAGCCACAGCAGCAAACAGGTCATTCTCACCACAGTATCCCTGACTCAGCTCACGAAGCTCAAGGACATAGTCGCCGAGCTGGATCCCACAGCGTTCATGGTAGTCAGTGACGCCTCGGAGGTCTTGGGCAAGGGGTTTGCACACGTCAGAGACGACGACCGATAGACTCTGCCGCCCTCGCACAGCCGCACACGTTGGCAGCGCCCCGAATCGATACAGTCGGCCAGATGTACCTGCAGGATGGCTGCCTAAAGATTGGCCTCCAGCAGCGCCTCAATGTCTTCCTTGATCATCTTCCGTCTATTCGCCGCCATAGAACCGGACGGCAGGCTCTCCTCTGCTATCGCACTGATGTCTTCCTGTCGTAAGCCGATCTCTCTGAGCTTCGGCGGAATGCCCACCTTGTGGTTGAGGTCCTCGACCATGCCGATGAGACTCGCGGCCATGGCTCTCGCGGATGTCTTTTTCTTCGCAATCTCCCATTCCCGCGCCAGTCTTGCGTAGTCCTCAACGCAGTCCGGCATGTTGAACCTCATCACATACGGAAGCAGGATTGCGCACACAACGCCATGGGGAGCATGGTACCTCACCCCGACCGGATGAGCTATGCCGTGAACCGCTCCGAGGCGGCAGTTCGCAAACGCAACCGCGCCGAGAAAGCTCGCCTTCAGCATAGCGTCTCTGGCCGGCAAGTCGTCTCCGTCACTGTAGGCTCGGAGCAGATTGTGCCCTATGAGCCGAACCGCCTCCCTGCTGAGCGGCCGGGTGAACTCGTTCGCATGCATGGATGTATAGCCCTCAATCGCTTGCGCGAGGGAATCCATTCCCGACGCTGCGGTGACCGCGGGCGGTGCGCTGCAGGTCAGCACCGGATCGAGAACGACCAGTTCCGCGAGAAAGCTGTCGCTGCGGATGCTCGCTTTTGTGCCCTGTTCGGTATCGGTCAGCACCGCGTTGGTCGTTGCCTCGGCACCTGATCCCGCCGTCGTCGGCACTGCTGCGAATGGCACTCCTTTTGTCGATATCGGCTTGCCGCGAAAGATGTCGGCGACAGTTGACGACTCGTTGACAAGGCCGGCTGCTGCTTTGGCCACGTCCAACGCGCTCCCGCCCCCGATGCCCAGTACGCAAACAGGTGCCTCCAGCGAGTCGCGGAACTCCGACAGGACGCGGGTGCATGACTCCGCGGTCTTGACCGACGGTTCAGGCTCTACGCCCTCAAAGACGCGAATGTGCAGACCTGCCTCTCGCAGGCTTGCTTCGACCTTGTCGAGGACTCCGCTGCGCCGCAGGCTCCCCGAGCCTGCAACCACGAGCACTCCGGCGAATCTGTTTCGCAGCTCTTGTCCCAGAGCCGAGATGCAGCCGGGACCGGACAGAACCCGGCGAGGGTACAGCATCTTGAACATTGCAAGCAAACCTCCGTCTCTATTGTGTTCATCCTGCTTTACCCAGAGGGAGGCGGCCAGATCGCGGCGAACTTACTTGTGATGAGCAACAGAATCGCCGCTGACATTGGACTGCTTTTCATAGCTGTGGTCTGGGGATCGACATTCGGCGTCATGAAGACCGCGGTAGCCGATGTGGATCCCATGTTGTTCCTGTTCGTTCGCTTCACCGCGGCGACGATGGGCCTCCTCCCCGTGTATGCAGTGAGCGCGGTTCGAAGACGGCGCCTTGGCGCAACCGATCGGCCCGGCCTGGCCGAATCATTCAAGCCCGGCATCGCTCTCGGGCTGATCTTCGCTGCCGGGTTCATCGCCCAGGTTGAGGGCCTCCGCTTGACGTCTGCAACCGCCTCAGGGTTCATCACCGGGATGAATGTGATACTCGTCGCTGTGGTCCATTCCCTTCTCATTAGAAGCCTCCCGCCCATTCGCGTGCGAATCGGAATCCTTCTGGCGACGGCGGGACTCCTGACGATAGCGGTGCAGAAGGGCCTGTCGTTTGCCCCCGGAGACATCATCACCTTCGTATGTGCAGTGTTCTTTGGGCTTCACATCGTCGCAACCGACAGATATGCTCGTTCGGTGGACCCGGTTGCTGTCGTACTGGTCCAAGCCGTCTTGATAGCTCTCATCACGCTGGCGCTGTCGGTGTTGCGGGGCAGTATCGCAGATATCAACCGCATCCCGAGCACGGCACTTCTTGCTGCCATCTACTGCGGGATCCTTGCGACTTCAGTCGCACTGGTGATACAGACGGCCGCTCAGCGCATTGCATCTTCGATCGAGACTGCGATGATCTACTCTTTGGAACCGGTGTTCGCCGCGCTGTTCGCCTTCCTGTTCTTCGGCGAAAACCCGGGCGCCAGGACGCTCGTTGGAGGCCTGATGATCCTCGCTGGCATCCTGGCGGTCAATCTCAGTCCATCTCGCCACGCAGTCCCTACAGAATCTTACTCAAGAACGCCTTAGTGCGGGGATTCTGCGGGTTCGAGAAAAGCTCCGCAGGCGTGTTCTCTTCGACGATCACCCCGTCATCCATGAACAAGACCCGGTCCGCCACTTCTCTGGCGAACCCCATCTCATGAGTGACCACTACCATGGTCATGCCGTCTCGAGCCAGTCCCTTCATGACGTCGAGCACTTCCCCAATCATCTCGGGGTCAAGGGCGGATGTCGGCTCGTCGAACAGCATCACTTTCGGCTTCATGGCGAGCGCCCTCGCTATCGCGACCCTCTGCTGCTGCCCGCCGGACAGCTGAGACGGATAGGAGTCGGCCTTGTCCGCGAGCCCCACTCTGTTCAGCAGAGCCAAGGCATCTTCGCGCGCCTGAGCTTCGGGAACACGCCTTACTATCATGGGTGCCAGTTCGATGTTTCTCAGCGCAGTCATATGGGGAAAGAGGTTGAAGCTCTGAAAGACTATGCCCACGTTTTCCCGCACCTTGTTGATACTGACGCGGTTCTCGCCGCGGTTGATCACGTTGACTCCTTCGATGTATATGTCGCCCGACGTCGGCATCTCGAGGAGGTTCAGGCAGCGCAGAAAGGTGCTCTTCCCGGATCCGCTGGGTCCGATTATGACGACGACCTCTCCCTTCATGATGCGGTTGGTGATTCCCTTGAGAACATGGAGCTTGCCGAAGTGCTTGTGAAGATTCTCAACTCTCACCATTGATGGCCATCCTCCTCTCCACAAAGCGCACCAACCTGCTCACGAGAAGGGTCATGCAGAGGAACACCAGGGCTACAGCAACCCAGGTCTCGAAGAACTGGAAGTACTTAGTCATTAGGATCTTGCCTCTGGTCATCAGTTCGTTGTATCCGATCGCGAAAACGAGCGACGAGTCCTTGAGCATAGCTATGAACTCATTGCCAAGCGGAGGCACTATGCGCCTGAACGCCTGGGGCAAAATGATGTACCGCATAGTCTGCCCATAGGTCATTCCCAGCGAGCGGCCCGCCTCCGTCTGACCCTTTTCGATTGACTGTATGCCTGCACGAACGATCTCCGAGACGTAAGCTCCGCTGTTGATGCTCAGGGCGGCGACTGCAGACACGAACGGAGCGACGTAAAACCCTGGCACATAGCTGCTCACAACGGCCGGAAGGCCGTAGTGGACGAGGAATATTTGCACCAGCAGAGGAGTCCCTCTGATAAAGTCGGCATAGCCGGCGGCGGCAAGGCTGAGCACTTTGCTCCTGGAGACACGGCATATCCCGACGACTGTTCCTATGACTGTTCCGAGCGCAACAGATATGGTTGTCAGTTGAATCGTAGACCACGCGCCCCACAAGAGAAAGGACTTGTGTTCCCACAAGAACGACAGTGTAGAAGCAACCACGTTGCTTCCTCACCTCCTGAACACGCAACAAAACAATCTGCGTAGCACCGCACTGCTTTCGATGCTACGCAGACGCCCATTGCAGACCTTAGGTCCCTTCGCTACAAACCGAAGTACTTGTCATATATCTCCTGATACTTGCCACTTTCTCTCAAAGCCTTGAGTGCGGCGTTGACTCTCTCCAGCAGGTCTGTTCTGCCCTTCTTCACGCCTATGCCGTAGTACTCCGGTTCCCACTCGCTCGGGTCTACGACCAGCTTGAAGCCGGGATATCTGTCGCGGTAATAGAGCGCCACAGGCATGTCAATCACTGCTGCGTCCACTCCGCCGGTCATCAGCTCCATGATAGCTTCAGGCGAGGTCTCAAATCGGCGGACGTCCTTGTCTGCGTCAACATAGTCCAGCTCGCTGACTGCAAAGTCGCCGGTAGTCCCGAGTTGGACTCCGATGCGCTTGCCTGCCAGATCGGTCTTGGTCTTGATCCTGTTGTCATTCTGGCGGACAAGTACTGCCTGCCGGCTGTCGAAGTACCAGTCACTGAAGTCTATCTGCTCAGCTCTCTCCGGAGTGATCGTCATGGCCGAGATCAGCAAGTCAAATGAGCCATACTGGATCCCGGGTATCAGCCCGTCCCAGCCGACGTTCAACAGCTGAATCTCTGCGCCCATCTCCTCCACGATAGCCGTGACCAACTCGATATCAAATCCCCACATCTTGCCGTCTGGATCCAACTGCTCGAACGGCGGATAAGCCATCTCGCTCGCCACCTTGATGACCTCCGCCCCTGCCGCGGCCAAGCTCATGGCCAAAACCATAGTGAGGCACAAACCTACCAACAAGAGCCTTTTCATGAAGTCACCCTCCTCAACTACGCTATACCGGAACCAATGCAGAATCTTGTACAATTATACTGGAGAAGATCAGGACTCGCAATTAGCACTTTGTGCTGTTCGAGCACCAAGGCAGGTCTAGCTCAGGCTTAGGTCGGATCAGCGCTATTCGCCGATTGCCGTGACCGAATCAGCGCTGCCCGCCGCCGGCGTGAGTGGTGTGGTCAGACCCAGAGACGCAGGCTCAGGACCTTCGAGACAAGCCGAGTATCAACATCACCTCGCCAGTTCCGATGCCAAGCGACTTGGCGATCTCTTCCGCTTGCTTTCCCTCTCGGGCGCGCGCCAGACCGCTTTCATGCACAGCCCCGTTTCGATCAGCATTTGCACTCGGCCTTTCCTGCTTCGCGCGCATCCTTCTCTGCTGCCGGTTTGAGGAGTCCGGTGCGGCCTCACGCGTGATCTCGCGGGTGACAGGCCGGGCCTGCGGTTCTCCGCCATCACGGGGGCTTGTTGGAGAAGCCTGCTCGGCTGCTGCCACCAACTCCCTAAGGGTCGCGATGCGCTCGTCAGCCTGGCTCAAGAGCTCCCGAGTCAAAGAGATCCTGGCGTCCAAGTCACCCATGATCTCATCAGAAGCCGTCCTGAGCGCCAAGAGGAACTCCGCCCGTCCGTCGTCAGGCTCCACTGCCTGGTCACTCTTGCTCTGCTGTTCAGAGGCCGGTTGTTGAGACGATTGGAAATAGCCAAAAGCAATCAGACTCACGGCCGCGACCGCGACTACAACCAGAGTCATCATCTGAAGCCAGTTCAACAGTGAGTCCACGAAGCCTCATCCTCCACTGATCCTATGCCTTGACATCGATCAGCCGACCCTTGACCTTCCCGTCGTCAGCTGCGACGGCCTCAGCTTTCCGCGTGCCGAGGTCGTCCTTCTCTTGATCAGCCCGCTCGTCGTTCTCGCCGCTGTCGCCGGACGCACTCTGCCAGCCTGACTTCTCCCTATGTTGATCCCGTATCCTGGCAGGCAGTGACTCCTCAGCTGTGCGGACGCGCCTCTGGTTCTCTACCGCCTCTTTGCGCAGTCTTTCCGAAAACTGCTCTTGAGCCAGTGTGGGGTGCTGTTGCTGGATTCGCTGCAGCCTTTCGATGTCTTGGGTTCTCGAGACAATCGCCTGCAGATCGACCGGACGCACTGCCCTCACCTCCCAAGAGGATCGGTCGACTCAGGGCCTGCACTCATACGGCATGTTGTGTCCTGGCCCTCGCCAACCGCCCCCTAAGCCTGAGTATGGCCTTGGTATGCAGCTGCGACACTCTCGATTCGGTAACGCCCATGACTTCGCCGATTTCCCGAAGTGTCAGCCCGTCGTTGTAGTAGAGGGAAACGACGAGGCGCTCTCGCTCAGGCAACCGGCAAACCGCCTCAGTCAGCACCTCGAGAGCACTCGCGTCAGCTGCCAGCTCGTCAGGAGCGGGACTTGTCGTATCCTCGATTCTGTCCGCTATCGTGATGGAGTCGTCGTCATCTACTCCCGGCACAGTCTCGTCCAGCGAGACCAGGTATGATCCGTTGATCTCCCTGAGCATCTTTTCGAGTTCTTCGACTGCGATCCCCATCTCGTCTGCGATCTCCACGTCAGTCGCAGACCTTCCGAGCCGGTTCTCAACCGCTGAGTACACCCGCTCGAGCCGCCTCGCAGTCTGCCGTACGCTCCTCGGAACCCAGTCGTTCTTCCTGCAGGCATCCAGGACGGCCCCGCGTATCCGAGTGGTCGCGTAGGCTTCGAACTTGACGCCCTTGTCCGGATCAAACCTGTCGATCGCATCGATCAGGCCGAGGATTCCGCTGCTCACGAGGTCGTCGTATTCGGCTCCGGGCACTCGGCTGACACTCATTCGTCCTACGACGCTCTTCACGAGGCCGACGTATGCGATAACAAGCCTCTCCCGGCAGGTGTGGTCCCCGGTCTCTCTATAGGTCTTCCACGCGTCCTCAAGGCTTGCCAAGACCAACGCCTCCGCCACAGTTTTCAGCGCTCAATCACGCCCCGCTCGATGAGTTCTCGTTCTCTTTCGAACACAAACCTCATGATGCAGTCCTGCGCAACCTGGCTGATGTCGACGAATCGCAGAGCCAGACGGTATCTGTATCTCTCATCGGCCACCTCGTCCACTGTGTTTCCTCTAGTAGCTACGTCCTCTGAGGACGGAAAGGTTCCTTCCGTGCTGTCCGATTGCTCGATCCGCATGACTTGGGCGATCAGATCGTAGGACGCTTTCACCCCGGGCAAGGTAAACTGCACTCGCACATAGGAGCCGAACCTGATGCCGACCGCGACGTCGACCAGCCTGATCCGGAGACCGCCTGCGCTGATGTCCACGCTCTCCGCTCTGTATATCGGCACCACGTCGTGCGCGTCCTGGTCCGCTCCGACCGGCGCGTACATGACCGGCAGCGAGGCAGCCATCCGAAGGTAGCTTCTTCGCTGCACTCTTACCACTTCTTGAGGCAGAGTGAGCCAAAGCCTCGGCACTTCTCCCGATTCCCGGTCGATGACATCTGCCTCAAAGGCGAGCAGCGCCCGGCCTCGGGTATATGTCACGGTCACCCTCAAGCCTTTCCTTAACGGCACTACCTCGCCTCTGCTCATCGGGCAGACCACAGTGATCGACTCGTCCCCGACGTCTTCTACTCTGGTGATGTAGACTTCCGGCGATTCAGTTGGGGTTTCAGTTGTCTCGACTATCTCGACCCGCTGGTTGGGGACGGGAAGGTAGCGACTGTCAACCATCATACCGCCTCCCCACCGATGCCAGCACCCTTCTGACGAAGCCGGCAGCTCCGCCTGAGCTGACTCGCATGGGTCTCCCGGTCAGCATGCGATCTGCCAAAGCCTTGACGCACTCGGCCGCGGAAGAATGGGGATATAGGAGCAGAAATGGCTTCTGAGCTCGCACGGCTCTCTGAACGGCCACGTCAACGAACACATAGCCGAGTCTGTCGACGTGTACATTGAGAAATCTCCGTGCAACAGACGTAATCTGTTCCGCGACCTGGTCCGCCTCGAGCTCGCTGCGGGCCTGATTGACAAGGAGGCGCACATACGCATCAGAGTTTACCTGCGCAATCACTTTTGTCATGGCATATGCATCTGCAATCGCGGTGGGCTCCGGCGTTGTCACTATGATGGTCTCGTCAGCCGACACCACAAAGTCCATCACGTTGCTCGAGAGACCGGCACCGGTATCGATCAACAGCATGTCCGACAGCGCGTCCAGGGAGACCAGTTCTGTGAGTAGGGCATGCCTGCGGTCAGGCTCCATCTGCGCCATGTTCCTCAGCCCACACGCGCCGGGAATTATGCGGATGCCCTCAGGCCCGTCTATCATGACGTCTTTCAATGACTTCTGTCCGGACACTACGTGGCCGAGGTTGAAGCGCGGGTACAGACCGAGCAACACATCGATGTTCGCGAGGCCGAGATCTGCATCGACGATCATGACTCTCATACCTGCCTGCGACAGAGCTATGGCCAGGTTCACGGCTATGTTGGTCTTTCCTACACCGCCCTTGCCGCTAGTGATCGCAACAACCCGGGTGCCCTTCAACTTGCCTGTATCTGAACAGACGCGCGCGGCATCTGCGTTGTCATGGTTCTCATGGCCCTCCGAACCCGCAGCCAATGCGAGTGTAGAGCGCCCTGCAAGTTCGGCGAGCCGCCTTAGCCTGTGCGCCTGATCTGTCATTCAGCTGCACCCCCGTGCAACACAACAGCCTTCCGTCAACGATCTTCCGAGTTCGCACCGTTTTCGCGAGCGCCGCTGCCCGGCGCAATCCCCCAGTCGCCCATGATCATGTGTGCCAGTTTTGCGGCGGACGCAATTTCGAAGTCCTCGGGCACGTCCTGTCCGGTCCCGAGGTACGACAGCGGACGCTGCGCTCTCACCAGGGTGTTTAGGATCATTCCATAGGTTGAACTCTCGTCCAGTTTCGTGAACAGAAGGCGGTCAAAACCGACCTGCTCAAACCGGTCAACAACATCGAGCGCATCGGAGTTCTTGGTCGTGGCGCTGATGACCAGGTGAACCTCATCGGGACGGGCCGCTCGAATGATCCCCCTGAGTTCCAGCATCCTTGCAGGATTTCTAGGATTTCGCCCTGCCGTGTCCATAAGTATGACGTCAGCATCACTGTGGCTCTCGATTGCCGGTCGTATCTCCTCAGGCGAGTAGACCACTTCCAGAGGGATGCCTATAATGTCGCTATAGGTCCTGAGCTGCTCAATCGCAGCAATCCTGTACGTGTCCGCAGTTATGAGAGCCACCTTCCTCCTGTGGGTAAGGGCATGAGCTGCGGCCAGCTTCGCTATGGTGGTAGTCTTGCCGACTCCGGTAGGGCCGACCATTGCAATGACCTTCGGCCCGTCCGAATCGAAGGTGATCTCCTCAGCAACGGGTATGAGCCTGACGAGCCTGTCCACGAGCATCGCATGCACCTTCTCGAGATCCATGCAGTCCTCCGAGCCGAGATCCGTGGCTACTTCCTCAACCAGAATTCTGGCTGTCTCTTCCTCTATGTCGTTGTCGACCAGCCGCCGGAACGCAGCCAGAAGCGCGCCGCCGAACACGGCTCCGCCCGACTGACTTCTCGTTCCGTCGATGAGGGCAGCGACATCTCTGCGCATCTCCCGGAGCTCTCGATAGATTGCCTCCAGCCTGGGCTCTCTTTCGCTGATCCGACCCTCCGGCACACGGGCTGTCTCGACGGCCGCGACGCTGACGGCCGTGTCAACATCCAAAGCCGCCGTAACCTCAACCTTCGGAGAGCCGAACAGCCCGAAGAATCCCCCGGCACGGATGGTGCGGGCATTGAGAATCACGGCATCCGGTCCGAGCTCGCGTCTCGTCTTCTCCAGGGCTTCCTGCATAGTGGGAGCAACAATTCGCTTAAGCCTCATCGGGCACACTCACCACCCCAACAGACCTCACCTTCACATCCGGCACGATCTCGTTGTATGAGAGCACGACCAGGCCCGGAATGCTCCGCTCAGTCAGACGCCTGAAATGCAGCCTGACAGGTGCGGTTGTCAAGACCACTGGCTGCGCTCCATACATCGAGGACTTCTCGATCTGCTGCGACAGGCTGTCGAAGATCTTCTGAGCCAGATCGGGATCTATGGCAAGATAGGATCCTTGATCCGAATCCTCCACCGAGTTCGCAATCGCTTGCTCGAGATTGGGGTTGACCGTGATGACGTTAATCATTCCCTCGTCATTCTGATACTGACGGCAGATCGTCCTAGCCAGCGCCTGTCTGCAATATTCTGACAGGATATCGACGTTCCGCGTCGACTTGCCGTAGTCGCCCAGCGCCTCGAGTATGGTTATCATGTCGCGGATGGGCACCCGCTCTCTGAGCAAGTTCTGCAGCACCTTCTGCACTTCACCTATAGTGAGCACATCCGGGATGACCTCGTCGACCACTGCCGGAGCGGATTCCTTGAGGGAGTCGATAAGGCTCTTTACGTCCTGCCTGCCCAAGAGCTCTGGTGCAAATCTCTTGATGATCTCGGCGAGGTGCGTCGTGGTGACCGAAGACGGATCCACTACTGTGTACCCAGCGAGCTCAGCCTTGTCTCGATCCGCTTCAGACACCCAGACTGCCGGCAGGCCGAACGCGGGCTCTTTCGTCTCGATTCCCTCTACTTTCTCGGTCACCATTCCCGAATCCATCGCCAGATAGCGATCAGGATAGATTTCTGCCCTCGCGACGGTGTTTCCTCTTATCTTCACAACGTACTCATTGGGTCCGAGCTCCAGATTGTCTCTTATGCGGATGGGAGCAACGAGCAGTCCGAGCTCAGTCGCGATGCGCCGCCTGACCATCGTGATCCTGTCAAGCAGATCACCGCCCTGGCTGCGGTCGACCAGGGGTATGAGCCCATATCCGATCTCCACCTCCAACGGCTCGACAGCCAGTGTGTCGACCAGGTCGCCGGGCTTGACAGACTCTTGAGTGGCAGCTTGCTGACGTCTGGCCGCCTCGACCGCCTGCCTCCTCGCCTCCTCCGCTTTCGTTGCCCTGGATACTGCGTAGGCTGCACCGCCGGCCAGCGCCGCCAGAACGAAGAACGGCAGCGTCGGCAGCCCCGGCACCAGGCCGAACAGGAAGAGGACACCCGAGGCTATGCCCAGGCCTCTGGGCTGAGCCAGGATCTGTCTCGTGAGATCTTCTCCGAGATTCGACTCGGAAGCCGCTCTCGTCACGACGATGCCCGTCGCAGTCGATATGAGAAGGGCAGGTATCTGCGATACCAGTCCATCTCCTACAGTCAGCAGAGCAAACCTCTCTGCGGACTCCTGCAGGCTGAGGCCCAGCATGAGGGCTCCGACCGCTATCCCGCCGAGGAGGTTTATGATCGTAATGATGATTCCCGCAATGGCGTCGCCCTTGACGAACTTGCTTGCACCGTCCATGGCGCCGTAGAAGTCCGCCTCTTTTTCTATCATGCGCCTGCGCCTTCTGGCCTCCTCGTCATTGATCAAGCCGGCATTGAGGTCGGCGTCTATGCTCATCTGTTTGCCGGGCATGGCATCGAGGGTGAACCGTGCGGCCACCTCTGCGACTCTGCCTGCGCCGTTGGTGATCACCACGAACTGGATAACCACAAGGATGAGGAAGATGACCATGCCGACGACGTAGTTGCCCCCGACCACGAATGTGCCGAAACTCTCAATTATCTGTCCGGCATACCCCTGCAGAAGAATGAGTCTGGTGGAAGAGACATTCAGAGCGAGTCGAAACAGTGTCGTGACCAATAGCAGAGAGGGGAACACCGAGAAGTCGAGCGGCTCGACCGTATAGAGTGCGACCAGCAGCACTGTCAAGCTCACAGTGATGTTGAACGCCAGGAGGATGTCCAGCAGGGCTGTCGGAAGCGGTATGACCATCATGATCACGACCAGCACCACGGCACCGGCCAGCACGATGTCGCTGTACTTCAGAAACCTCTGGAGCGGAACAGCTCTCGTAACGTCAGCCATTGTGGTTTCTCCTCATCTCCTCTAAAGTACCCACTCTGTCGGCACACACTCGCCCGGCATCAGATCGCTTTCCGCTCACTTTCTGCGGTTCATCTGATAGACGTAGGCGAGAACCTCTGCTACAGCCTTGTACAGTTCGACCGGTATCTGACGTCCGACGTCGACGGCGCTGTACAGGGTTTGAGCCAGCGGCTTGTTCTCAACGATGTGGACCCCGTGCTCCTTCGCAATCTCTTTGATGCGGAGAGCCATCAGGTCCTTCCCTTTGGCGACGACTGTCGGCGCGTCCATTGTGGCCTGATCGTACTCGAGTGCGACAGCATAGTGCGTCGGGTTTGTGATCACGACATCGGCCTTCGGCACAGCCTGCATCATGCGAGCCATAGACATCTCGCGCTGCTTGGCCCGGATCCGAGAACGTATCAGCGGGTCGCCGTCATATTCCTTTGCCTCTTGCCTGAGCTCCTCTTTGGTCATCCTTATGCTCTTCTCATACTCGAATCGCTGATACGCGTAGTCTGCGACGCCCAGCACGATGAGGACAAGGCCTGCCTTTATGCCGATGTTGAACGTCAGGCGTCCCACATACGTCAGCATGGAGACAACGTCCATATCCGCCATGCGGAACAGGTTCTCGTACTCGCCTGCGACTGACCTGTAACCAACGTAGCCGACTATGGCGACCTTCGCGACTGACTTGATGAGCTCAACCAGGGATCTCGACGACACGAGGCGCGAAAGCCCCGACACAGGGTTGAGTTTGGCGAGACTCGGAGCCAGCGCTTCGGGCGACAGAACGAATCCGACCTGGACAGACGACATCAGGAATCCCATCGCGGCCGCAGCCATGGCAACCGGAGCCATGGCGAGCAGCATGCTCAGACTCACTCTGGTCAAGTACGAACCGATCTCGCCCGCGCTGGATCCGATCGTCGACGACCGACCGATGGCATCGGCCATCAGACTGCTCAGCCTCTCGTACACATACCCGCCGCCAACTCTCAGAGCCGCAAACGCCGCAATGAGCACCATCGCGGAGGTCAGCTCCACGCTCTTGGCGACATGCCCGCGACGCCTCGCCTGTTCACGACGCCTTGGGGTTGCAGCCTCTGTCCGTTCTTGAGCCGGCATCGTCTCTCCCCTTCACTCCATCAATCAGGCGCCTGCGAAGCGCCCCGGCCGATCAGCCGCCCAGATACCTCACAAGGACCATGATATCCGCAGGCAGCTCACCATAGACTCTCCTGAGGACTGCTATTACGAACGGCACCGAGGCAGCTGCGGCCAAGAGGCCTATCCCGATCTTGAGCGGGAACCCGACCATCAGGACGTTCATCTGCGGGACGGTTCGGGCAACGATTCCGAGCCCGACTGTCGCGAGGAACAGCACGGCTATGATCGGCCCTCCGATCCTGAACGCTGCCTCAAACACTTTCCCCAGCAAACCCCAGACATGGTACGCCGCGTCGGCACTGAAAGCCGCACCTGCGAGCGGGACTGCCTTGTAGCTGTCGACCACCGCGCTGATTACCATGTGATCTCCTCTGATCACGATAAAGAGCAAAGTCGCAAGGATGACATACATCTGGCCCATGACAGTGGTCTGTGCGTTGGAGAGCGGATCCACTATGTTCGCCATGCCGAATCCCATCTGGAAGTCAATCAGGTTTCCTGCGAGTTGGACCGCTGTGACCATCAGCGCAGCGACAAACCCGATGCTCAGGCCGACCAGCAGTTCGCCTGCGATGGACAAAACATAGCTCCAGATTTCCGGAGGAGCCGTGTAGTCCGAGTAGGCGCTGACCACCGGGAACACGGTCAACGCAAGGAACAGCGACATTCCGGCTTTCACCTGCATCGGTACGTGTGCGGCGCTCAACACGGGCGAGAACCCGAAGATGCCGCTGCACCTCACAAGCACCAACAGGAACTCAGCAAATCCATCATGCGTCAAGCCCCAGAAACTCATCGTGCGAACCGGTCAAGATGACCCAGCACCGCTGAAGCGAACGATACCAGGCTCTGAAGCATCCAAGGTCCGAACAGAGCCAGGGCTACGAATATCGCGAGAATCTTCGGTATGAAGGTGAGGGTCATCTCCTGTATTTGTGTAGCAGCTTGGAATATGCTGACCACGAGGCCTACCAGCAGCCCCAGACCAAGCATAGGAGCAGCCACCTGCACTGCAAGCAGGAGGGCTGCTCTGCCGAGGTCGATCGCCAGACTCTGTGACATGCGCAGTCAAATCCCCCAGTGGATTGCGCCATAACCGCACGGCGCCGCGGCAGTGCGATGGCGCAACGATCCGGCTATTCGACGAGGGAAAGATGCAATTAGCGTGCCATCACGCCATGAAACTTGTGACGAGAGACTTGACCACCAGCTGCCAGCCATCCACGAGGATGAACAGCAGGAGTTTGAAGGGAAGTGATATCATGACCGGCGGGAGCATCATCATCCCCATTGACATGAGAGTGCTTGCGACCACAATGTCAATGACGAGAAATGGAAGGTAGATCACGAAACCCATCTGAAAGGCCTTTTTTAGTTCTCCCAGCACAAACGCTGGAATCAACACGTGGGTAGGCACATCGTCCCTATTCCGAGGCCGCTCCATCGCGCCCAACGAGACGAACAGACCGATGTCCGACTCGCTGGCTTGAGAGAACATGAAGTTCCGGATAGGGCCGACGGCGCGCTCCAGCGCCACATCCTGGCTGATCTCTTCAGACAAGTACGGATGCAGAGCCTCGGTGTAGATCTGATTCCACGTCGGAGCCATCACGAAAAACGTCAAGAACAGAGACAGACCGATAATGACCTGAGTCGGCGGCACCTGCTGAGTGCCCAGCGCGTTCCTGACGATCGACAGCACGATGACGGTCCGGGTGAAGGACGTCACCATGATGAGGATCGCAGGCGCAAGCGAAAGCACAGTCAGCAGGAACAGGATCTGCAGGGCAAGGCCTACCTCGCCAGGCTCCTCTCCCTCGGCCAGATCGAGGGTAATGCGGGGGACCGGAATCGTCTGTGCGACGGCGACAGCCGATACTGCTGTCAGCAGGACAGCGACGGCTACGAACGCGGCCAATGGGCTGATTCTGCGCGCAGCCCTCCGAAAATCAGTCAATGTCGTCACGCCTTTCAGGCCTGGCAGCCAGCAGCCGAAGCCTTTCGAGCTTCGAGGAGCGGCCCTCTGAATCGTCTTCATCTGTGCCGGCAGATACCTCTTGTCTGAGAACTTCGCGAAATTCGCGAGTGCTCTCAGTCACACGCCTGGCTCCATCCCGCAGGATGCGGATCTCTTCCGGCACGTCGTCGTGCTGTCCTGCAGGTCTCTTGAGCCGCAGCTGCCTGAACGCATTCCTGGTCCGATCAGCCGCGCACGCGGCCAACCCGCTCAGCTTGCGGAACGCCTGCCGTGCCATCGGCGGAATGCCCGCCAAGACCCTCGAAAAGCTCGGGACGGCAGGTTGCACCGAATCGGCATCCGAAGGCTGTCGATCTGCCGGCTCTGTCACCTCTGGATCACGGCTCTCCAGTGCGCCGAGAAAACTGAGGCCGTCTCGAGATGAGCCTATCAGCACTTCCTTGCCGTCTACGCGCACGATGTGAACGAGCTTGTCTCCGTACAGCCTGGCGGACTCAACTACGCGGATCCTTCCCCGCCCCCCGGGCCCGCCCGTCCGTTCGAGGCTGCGGCGCAGCAGTTGCATCAGCGCCCAGAAGATGACAAGCACCACGAACGTCACGAGAGCGTACCTGGCTAGGGTCAGCAGCATGGAACCGAGGTCTATGCCGGATTCGTATGGGAGGAATCCGCCGTCACCGCCGGCCATGTCCTGAACCGCATCGTTCACTTGGATACCCCCTGTGCGGAATCGGCCAGCTCAGTGATTCGAAGTCCGAAGTTCTCGTCGATCACGACCACTTCGCCTCTGGCAATGAGCTTACCATTCACAAGAAGATCGACCGGTTCGCCTGCAGCCTTGTCCAGCTCGATTACTGAACCCGGACCCAGCTCCAGTATGTCTCGAATGAGCATGCGGCTGCGCCCCAGCTCGACGACAAGCGGCATCTTGACATCGAGCAGCAGATCGAGATTGCCCAAGACTTCACCCTTGGGGCTCGGTGCAAACTGAGGAAATCTCACAGCCTTGACTTCCTGAACCTGCTTTGTTTCCTCCGCCTGGCTGCTCGCGGGTCTGTCTGAACTCATCGCTGCAGAGTCTGCTCCTTTCTGACTGTTGCGTGCCGCACCGTTCTCGCTCTCACCACTTGCGACCGACTCACTGCCTGTGGAATCGTCGCTTTCCATCGACGTTCCATCCAGGGACCCCCCGCCGGCCGATCCATTGCCGGCGCTTCCCTGCGCCTGCTGAGTCTCGCCGGGCGGCGTCTCGAACTTCGGCAGCATGTCTTCAGTCCACTCGGTCCGCTCTTCCTCGAGCTCCTCTACCAGATCATCGGCCTGTGCGAGGAGAGGTGAGACCTCAGCCTGGTTTGTAAGATCCTCGTTGGACCGCTCCTGCTCCATCTCGTCCGGGCTATTAGCGTCCTCTGCCATCATGGCACCTCCTCAGGGCTGATCAACCTCGTAATCTGGACGGCCAGCGACTTGCCCTCCGCTCCAGGGACACAGCGGAATTTGGGCAGATCGCCGATGCACAGCACCAGCTCATCACCGACCTGCGAGTCCAGCTTCACTATGTCGCCGACCTCCAGATTGAGGACATCTCTCATCGTAACCTCGCAACCTCCGAGTTTCACCTTCACAGGAACGCTGACTTGTCGCAGCATATTCTGCTCGAGCTGGCTGCGGCGAGACAGCCCCTTTCTGGTAGACTCCATAAACCAGCGCTGCGCACTGAGCTTTCCAGTGACAGGCTGTATCACCGAATATGGAATGCACATGTTTATGCTTCCGAACGTATCGCCGATCTTGACTTCAAATGAGAGCAGGACCACGGGATCATGCGGCGGCACTATCTGAGCGAACTGCGGGTTGGTCTCATAGTCCTCGTACTCCGGCCGAATCTCTGCCAGCTGAACCCATGATGCTCCAAGATCCGACAGAAGCCTGTCGACGACCCCGCGCATCAGCGTTCGCTCGATATCGGTGAGTTCCCTTACGCGCATTCGGGCCTTCCCCGGACCTCCAAGCATGCGGTCTATCATGCAGAAGGCGATGCCCATATTGATCTCAAGGATCGCGGAACCCTCCAGCGGCGGCATTCTGAAGATGTAGATCGCAGACGGGTTCTGCAGCGAGCTGACGAACTCATCATAGATAGCCTGATCGATACTCACCAGACTTAGCTTGACCTGGGTCCGCAGCATTACGGACAGCGACGTCGACGCGTATCTCGCATATGTCTCGTGGAGCATCTGCAAGGTGCGCAGCTGCTCCTTTGAGAATCTCTCAGGCTTGCGGAAGTCCCAGTTCTTAAGGGGCTTATTGACCCGCGCAGCCGGCGAACTCGCGTCCGGCGATGCCACTGCGACCTCCACGACCTCGTTCGGCTCGTCCTTGCCATATGTGCTGAGCAGTGCGTTTATCTCCGCTTGAGTGAGAACGTCAGACACTCATCATGCACCTCAGATCGTTTTCTACGGGCAGGGTGGTTTCGCACACACTACTGCATGACGAACTCCTGGTAGTACACTCGCACGACCAGCGGCGAACCGATTATCTCATTCGCCCTGGTGACAATGCGTTGCTTCAGCACTTCCTTTGCTGAAGGCGCCTCCATCTCCTCCAAGGTCATGGCCGACAGAATCGCAATAATGGCATCCCTGATCGAGACGTGGAGCGGCTCTATTGCACCGGCTGCCCTTGCATTGGTCAGCTCAAGCGACAAGACCGTCTTGAGATACCTCTCTCCGCGAGTGCCGGACAGGTTGACAATGAACGGATCCAGTGTCACTACCGGCCCTATCTCGCAGACCACCGGTCTCTCAAAGAGCGCCCTTATCGCCGAAGCGCCGTCTGCGGCTGCGAAGTAATACCCAAGGCCGATGCCGCCAACAACGGCCACTATCACCAGCAGCCTAAGTCTTCTTCCCGAAAGCCATGAGTTGCCCGCCTCTGCGGAAGGACCAACTGGTTCCTGTATTCCTGGCCTCGCCGCTAACCTCTGTGTCATGGTAACACCACCCCACCAATTGAGTCGAGGCTGCCGCTTGCAGCGCTCTGAGCAGGAATCTGTGGATAGAGACCGGTATCGTCCGCCACCAGCAGCACGATGTCCACTCTCCTGTTCAGAGCCCGGTTCTCTTCGGTGTCGTTGGCCGCAACCGGCCTGTATTCGCCGTAGCCTGATGCGGAGAGTCGCTCAGGAGGCCCGACTCCCGCTGACTCGATGAAATACTCAAGGACACGGATAGACCGCTTCGTCGACAAGTCCCAGTTGGAGTCGAACTCACTGTTCGGCTTCACGGGGATGTTGTCCGTGTGTCCCTCTATCACCACTTCGTTCGGCAACGCATTGAGTATCTCCGCCACGTTGTCGAGCAACGCCTCGGACTCGGGCTTTATCTCCGCCTTCGCAAAGTCGAACAGGACAGCATCCCTGAACCGGATCACAACTCCGCGGCGGTAGTCGGTCACCAGCTCGACCCGGTCATCCAGCCCTTTGTCTAAGAGAAGCATCCGAACCTTCTGGACTGTCTCTGTGATCCTCCTGCTCCTGTCCGTTGGGAGATCCTGCTGAATGGGGTTAGAGGGAGCGGGGAGCTGATTCGCGTTGAGCAGCGACGGGCCGCTGTCGAGTATGCCCAGAGCGCCTCTCAGCGACATGGCGACCTCTTTGAACTTGTTTGCGTCAATCGCCGAATATGCGAAGAGCAACACGAAGAAGCAGAGCAGCAGACTCATCATGTCTGCGTAAGTAGTCATCCACCCTTCCGTGTTTGGCGCTCGGTCTTCGCCGCCTCGCTTCCTCATCTCTTTCCCCTCCTTCCCCAATCGCTGCTGTCGCTACAGCGCTGTATCTACCGCGCCCTTACTGTAGAAACGGCAGGGCTGCCGCTTGGTCTGCGTATCTCCTCGACCTCTCTCTGCCGCTGCGGGGGAAGGAACGACTTCAGCTTCTCTTGGATTATCCTCGGGTTCTGCCCTGACAGAATCGACAAGATGCCTTCGAGCATCATCTCACGCACCAGCACTTCCTTTTTGCTGTTGAGTGCGAGCTTCCTCGCCAGCGGTGCGAAGATCAGATAGGCCATGACCGCGCCATAGAGTGTTGTGAGAAGCGCAGTCGCCATGCCGGGGCCGACTTTCGACGGCTCGTTCAATGTCGAGAGCATCTTGACAAGACCGATGAGCGTCCCGATCATTCCGAAGGCAGGAGCCGATGCGGCCGCAGCCTCAAGGATTGAGCGGCCCTTCGCGTGCCTCGACTCGAGGTACATCAGGTCGGTCTCGAGCACGTCTCTCACCATGTTGTGATCAGTACCGTCAACTACGAGCTGTATACC
Organism: Bacillota bacterium; assembly: GCA_012719595.1. Taxonomy (GTDB): domain Bacteria; phylum Bacillota; class DTU014; order DTU014; family DTU014; genus JAAYAB01. Next base: position 22,573 of record JAAYAB010000015.1, on the reverse strand, counting down.
CTTTCTCATGAAATTGTCTTCTATGTTCTCAAGATCGTCCTCCAACGCCAAGAGCCCCTCGCGCCGCGCCTTCTCGGCGAGTCTGACCAGTGTGGTCAGCGTCTCGTCAATCGAGTGCTCCTGCTTGAACAGAGCCTTGCGGAGCACCTGGGGCACCGTCTTGATCTCCTCTATCGTAAAGGACACCAGGACGGCGCATATGGTACCTCCCCCAGTGATGAAGACCGATGGCAAGTCAAAGAACCCGCTGCCAGGCCCCCCTTCCATCACCACCGCCTGCACCATCAGCAACGCTCCACCGACTATGCCGATCACTGTTGCAATGTCCATCAAAACACCCCGCAGTCGTCCTGAGTCGCCTAAGGCAACATAATCCTGCGACGAAACTCCACGACCTTGTCTATGATCTCCTCCTTGCTTTCCTGAACAACGTACTTCGTTCCCATCGTGAGAACGATTACTGTGTCAGGAGTCTCCTCAACGGTCTCGATGAGATCGGAGTTGATCACGAACGTCGTGCCATTGAGTCGAGTCAACTCAATCACTGGCTCTCCTCCTTCCACACACACGGCAGTCAGCTGCTGCCAAGAACGAGACCTCGAGACTCCGCCGAGGGCGTCCGGGCGGCGCCCGCTCTAGCGGCTCCTCACCGGACGCCCGCTGCACCGAAGCACTCAGACACACTAACGCTTGAGCTGAATCAGCTCTTGGAGCATCTCCTCTGCGGTGGTGATCAGCCTCGCGTTGGCCTGGAACCCTCTGAGAGTGATGATCAAGTCTGTGAACTCCCTTGCCAGGTCGACATTCGACATCTCGACCGAGCAACTGATGATCGATCCTCTGCCTCCGTCTTCCGCGGCACCAATGTTTGCCGAGCCCGAGTTCGGAGTCTCAGCGTAGAGGTTGCTTCCCTCTCTGCTCAGTCCCGCAGGGTTTGTGAACTTGGCGAGGACGATCTGACCCAGGACCTCGTTCTGTTGGTTGGAGTAGATCCCTGTAATAGTACCATCGGGATCGATCTTGAATGACTCAAGTGTTCCCGAAGGGAAACCATTGACCATGGCGTCCGCGACATTCGACGCTGCGCCGAACTGGCTCACGTTGGAGAAGTCTATGGTGATCGTTATCAGGTCAGCTCCGTTGGCAGGATCTATGGTGATCTGCTGTGACGCGTAGTCGCGGTCACACTGACCATCGGACAGGAACCTGATCACGCCTTCTCCAGTCGCGCCGGGGCTGGTAGCCTGCCACACCCACTTGTTGTTCTCTACCTTATAGAACTGGATCTGCAGGTTGTGCTGGACACCCTGCGAGTCGTACACCATGGTCTGTGTTGCCCACTGTGAAGGCACGGCCTGAGCCACAGCCAAAGAAGCGCTTGTCGCTTCGGCTACGCTTCCAACTGCGTCCTTCACCTTCTCCGGGGTGGCGGTCGGATCGGCCTGCGCTGTGGTTGCAGCATCGAGAGCGGCAGCCGTTGTGTTCTTGACCGTCGCAGCTGTATCATTCAACAGCTTGACTACGTCCACCGCCGTAGTGCCGGGGACATTCGCTTGCAGCTTGGCGATTGCATCAACCATGTCAAGGGCCACAGTGCTTGTTCCTGCAGCTGCCTGCGCAGCTGCCACAAGGTCGGATGCCGTGGCGTCCGGATTTGCGCTCAGCTCTGCGTTGACCGCCGCAATGACGGCATCGACTGCGCCGTCGACTGCGGCCCTCTCAGTTGTGACTGCGGCGACCACAGCGGCCACGTCCCCACCGCCTGCGACTGCAGCCCTGGCGGCGTCCAGAAGCAGGTTCGCGGCCACAACAGCGGTCTCCTGCGCCTCAACCCCATACAACGATGACGACTCAGCGTTCAGATTGCCTCTGTAACGAATGGCGTCTGTCGCCTGTGCCGTCATGCTCTCACCGATCTGAAGGCGTATCGTCTGGATTGCGGCAGACTTATCGATCTTGCCGTCGGTAGCAAGCCAGCCCATCACTTTCCAACCTGAGCCTGGACTGACGAGGTATCCTTCACCGTCTATGTCGAATGACCCGTCTCTCGAATACTTTCTCGCGACTCCGTCGGTCAGGACGAAGAAGCCTTCTCCGTCTATTGCCAGGTCCGTCAACCTGTCAGTGCTCTCCAAGCTTCCCTGCGTCATCACGACGTCGACGCTCCTGATCACGGTTCCAAGGCCGACCTGTGCGGGGTTGGTGCCTCCCGTGTTCCCGTTGGTCGGGCTGGATCCTGGCTTCAGAGTCTGAGCGAAGGCCTCCTGAAATGTCATCCGCGAAGTCTTGTAGCCGATGGTGTTTATGTTTGAGATGTTGTTACCGATTATGTCCATCTTGAACTGATGGTTCCTGGAGCCTGCGACTCCAGCGAACATGGACCGCATCATGGTTTCATCGACCTCCCTTTGGCTGCTGTCGTGAGCCCGTCCGTCGATCCGGGCTCACAGGGCATCCTCACTGAGGTCCTGCCCGTGCTGACAGCTTCTGAAAACCCTAAGTCCTACACGATCACAGCAGAATCGATGTTGGTGAACACGTTCTGCCTCATACTCTCGCCGTCCACCGCAGTAATGACAGTCTGGTTCCTGACGCTGACCACAAACGCTGCCTTCTCCATCATCACCAAAGACTCTCTCGAACCTTTGGCTTGAGCCCGCAGAACTGCGTCTTGAAGCCGCATCAGGTCCGCCTCTGACAACTGAATGTTCCTGTCTCTCATTCGCTGGGCGGCATGTGCTGAGAACTTCAACGATGTCGCAGTGGTTTCTCTCTTCAGCACCTCAGCGAATGAGGTTTCGGCAGACGGCTTGGCGCCCGGCCTCACATTTGCAGGCCGTCTGGATACCCGTTCGGGCCTTAGCGGTGCCAGCGGCTGTCGTCCTGCATCGAACTTATCGACCACACGAAGTCACCTCTCACCTGTGCCACTCAGGCGCCCGCCAGTGGCGTCTTCATACTCGACACGTTGGTGAGCTTCATCTTAACTCCATCTACGGTCAGTATGACTTCGCCCCCGCTGAACAGCACCTCAGTAACCTCGCCACAGACGATCTGTGACGGATCGTCCATCGCAGACCCTTCGACCGTCTTTCCCAGCAGTGATGCACCGTAAATCATCGTCTGAACAGACGCCAGCTTCTCCAAGCCTGTGGCCACGTTCTGCATCTGCTCCATTGACGCGAACTGTGCAAGCTGCTGCATGAACTCCTTGTTGCTTCCGGCACTGAGCACGTCCTGATTCTTCAGCTCTGTTATCAGCAGTCTGAGAAAATCGTTCTTGTCAAGCTCCTTCTTCGGAGGATTGTGCTTGACCTCGGTGTTCGAGTAGCCGGTCGCTGTCCGGTTCACTCCTGAGCTGTATCCTACCAAGTTCCTCACCTCCCGACGCTTGCTGCATCGTTGAGTCCTACGCCCTGAACTCAAGACGGCCGGGTCGCAGATCAATCTGAACTGTCGTAGCAATTGGTTCGTCGGCCGATCCCGCCGTCTCCGGCAGATCCGCTCGCCAATACGCGAAAACGTCTGGCTGGTAAGACCTGCCCTGCCAGTGCTGTTCGAGATAGCTGTGGCCGCCCGCCTGGAAACCAGCCGAGCTTCCGTCGTTATGCTGTGCCTGTGCGAACTGATGCCGCAGGTCTTCATCGCCCGTGTCAGCTCGTGCGTTCTGAGCCGCCCCGATCCGAACCTCCGACACCTGCAGCCCTTGCGCTCTGAGTGACGCCATGAGCTGGTGTGAAGATGACCGGAGGATGCGCAACGTCTCATGGGTTTCTGCATTGATGTTGGCGACGATCCGTCCGGCGCGATCAGCCTCAACCTGCACCTCCACATTGCCAAGGCGCTCTGGTCTCAGACGGACAGTGATCGTCGGCCGCTCTTCGCTCGCGCTCAGTGCCACTCTGTTCACTATCTGGCCGATCACAGAGCGTGGCTCCGCCCGTTGAGCTGTGGCAGTCTCAGGGCTCCCCGTCTCGATGCGCTGCTCTGACAGCCTTGCGTCTGCATAAATCGGCTCAGAGCCGCGGGTCGAAACCGTCGCCTTCGTCTGCTGCTCCGGCTGTTCCTCATTGAGAGCCGACTTTGTCCGCGCAGCGGCTTCAGTGGCACCGTCGATTCCACCCTGATGTCGGGACTGTGTGCCGGAGGCTCGCGTGACCGCTGCGTGCCGGTCCATCATCAATGCATCTTCGGCCGCTGTGACAGCCGTGCCGCTGGACGCTGCCTCAATGCGTGGCTGATGTTCGCTCGCGGCGCCGGGTTCTCTCTCCGAGGACGTGTTCGGTGCTAGCCCGGAAGAAGTGCTCATTGCCCTCTCCGGTGCTGCGTTCGCTGTTCTTTGAGGCGATGGGCTCATCGCACTCTCTGAGGCTGGGTTCGTGGCTTTCAGCGCTGATGCGTTCGCGGCCTGCGAAAGCGGAGTGCCACCTGTGCCTCGTTCTCGTGCCACCGCCGACTCTCTCATAGCTCCTTGCATTGAACCGCCTGATGTGTCAGGCGGCACATCGCCTGAAGCGGCGGAGACAGTCTGCGGCTCCGCGGCGTTTGACTGCCTTCGAACCGCGGCTTCGTCGATCATCGCGTTGCTCTCCAGCGCTGAGAATACCCGTTGCTGTCGACTGGAGATCTCCGTTGCCCGGGCGATCAGAGCACTATCTAGAAGCTCCACGGACGCAGACCGCTGTCTTGAGCTGGACCCGTGCTCTACCTCGTAGGCGTTGCGCACCTGCCGCGCGGAAGGCGTCAAGGCATTCTGCGCCTTTGCTGCCTGATCCGAAGATTCCGACCTGCTTGTGCTCTCTTGCGCCGCCGGACCATCCGGACCTCCACGCGCGTCGAGACCTGCAAGGTCTCCGCTGCGGTGACCCGGCATGCGCGAGTGCCTTGCTGCAACCGCCTCGTCCACGACATGGGCTGCGGCTGAACGTGCCGGCTCACCTGCCTGAGTCGTCTGTGCCTGCCGCGCATGTTCCCGCGGCACCTCTGTCTGAGGCACTTGCCCGGGCCTGCCCGCCGGATCCGTGCTGCTTGCCGAAACGTGACGGCCTTCTGCCCGAGGTTCAGACTGAGCGGCTGAATGCCCTTCTGCCGCCCTGCCTGCGTGTTTGGTCGCATACACCTGCGCGTGCAATGGATCTAGCTCCACACTACCTGCGCCCACCGACACCGATACCTGCATTGCGCTGTCAAAGACCGACAGCCCCGCAGGGTTCACGCTGCCGACAGGATCCATGCTTTCGACAGTTGCCTGTTGAATCACGCCGTCAGGGCCTGGCAAATGCTCACCGGGTGCGCCGACCGCCATTGGGCTCAAGCCGATCGCGGGAGTCTGCATTGGGTTCGATCCCAGCGCCGAACGGCCGGCCGCGAAGCCTCCGGGTCCAAACGCTCCGCCGGACTGCGCGCCCGTCGACGGCTGCCCGCTCTGCATGGCGGATAGCGGCTTCGGCCACACGGGCTGCCCTGCAGCGATCCCGAGCTCAGTCGGCCGGGCATCACCTGCGACACCTGTGGCAGGCGCCTTCGCCAGGAGGTCTACCGATACTCCAGGGCCGAGCCATGATCCCTCGAAACCCGGGCCCCATCCCGCGTCGAAGTACGCCTGTCTGGCAAGGTGAGCCGGTGCCGTTGCATCGACGCTGTCCAGTGCGGGCGCTTCCGAGCATTCTCCGATCGGCGCTGTGAGATCTGGGTGAATCAGTTCAGCGCAGATCGTTTCAGCCGGGCCCGCACACGCACCCGCGAGGCACGCCAGCAACTCGGTCGCACCAGCCTGGCCTGCCAGGCCTGTGTTCGTCTTTTCTCCACGCCCGCCATCGCGCACGTCGACTGCAGCGGCTTCTCCTTCAGTTCCGACCGATCGAGGTATGCTCAGCCGCAGGTGTGAAGTCTGTGAGAGCTTACCGGCGTTCAGTTGTGCGTCCAAGAGTACCTCCTCGAAACGCGACAAGACCCCGCCTTCTGACGGAGCGGAACCGCAGATAGCTGACGACAGCAGCCCCTGCATCGAGTGCGGGCTGGAGACGACGGCGCCAGTGCTCGGCGCGATGATCAACTGGGCCGTACTGTTATTGCCCAATACTTGTTCACCTCCTTTCCGGGCGAATCCGGAGTCCGGCTACGCCGTCTCCGGATCCTCGCGTAGTTGAGTGGAAACATGTCTGGATGTCGCCAAGTCGTCGAGAAAGGCTTGCTCTCTGCGCAATTCATCTAGGCGGAACCGCTCGAATTGGCTGTCACGAAGGCTCTGAACAACCTTCCGTTCCCGCATGGCCTCGACTACCCGATCGCGCTGGATCTTCATCTCGTCTTCCAGTTCAGAGATCACCTGCTGTTGGTCCTCGATGCGAGAAGAGAGCCATCTGTAGAAGCCGCGGTAGAGCCTGGCGCGTTCCAGGTCGACGTCGCTCGATTCCAGCTCTTCGTAGCGCGCTGCAGCTTCTTGGCGACTCCGCTCCAGCTCCGCCAGCGTCTCCTGTTCTGCGTGCATGATGTTCTCTAGTTCTCCCAGACGGCGCTTGAGTTCGTCTTCCTTCCTTATCCTGAAGTCCAGCAGTGCCTGCAACTGGAATCGAAACCTCGGCACCTGCGGTCACCTCGCCTTCGAACTTCCCAGGCCTATGCCCTCATACAGCAATTGCAAAAACTGAGCCAATCCCTCACCGGTCAAGCGCTGTCACTGAAGATGGTTTCCAGCTCGTCGATCGCTTGTTCGAGCGAGGATCGCTCCTGTACGCTCTGTCGAAGAAAACGGTTCACCGCGTCAATCTTCCCGATGGCGTAGTCAATCCTGGGATTGCTCCCATGGTTGTACGCGCCGATGTTGATCAGGTCTTCTGCCTCAGCGTACGTGGCAAGGACATCGCGCAGCTTCCCTGCAGCTTCCCTGTGTGAGTCGTCTGTGATCTCCACCATGACACGGCTTAGGCTGGCGTTCACGTCTATAGCGGGATAGTGGTTCTTTGATGCCAGCTTGCGGGACAGTATGATATGCCCGTCCAGAATGCTTCTAGTGCTGTCGGCCACCGGCTCGTTCATGTCGTCGCCGTCCACGAGCACAGTGTATAGACCGGTGATGCTTCCGTTGGCGGACGTCCCCGACCTCTCGAGGAGCTTCGGCAGGGTCGCGAACACCGAAGGAGTGTATCCTCGAGTGGCGGGAGGCTCCCCTATGGCCAGCCCCACCTCTCTCTGCGCCATCGCGAACCTGGTCACGGAGTCCATCATCAGCATGACGTCTTTCCCCTGATCCCTGAAGTACTCGGCGATCGCGGTCGCGACAAAGGCGCCCTTGAGCCGGACCAGGGCGGGCTGATCAGAGGTGGCGACGACAACAACAGAGCGCGACAGCCCTTCTTCTCCAAGGTCGCGCTCCAGGAACTCACGAACCTCCCTGCCGCGCTCTCCGATCAGCGCGACGACATTGACATCAGCCTCAGTGTTTCTTGCTATGATGCCCATGAGTGTGCTCTTGCCGACTCCGCTGCCCGAGAATATACCTATCCTCTGTCCCCGGCCAACGGTGAGAAGGCCGTCAATGGCTCGCACGCCCATTCCTAGCGGCTGCGATATCCTGCGCCTCGACAGAGGGCTGGGCGGTGAATTTGTCACGGGGTAGTACGTCTCAGCGTGGGGCGGCTCCCTGCCGTCGAGCGGCCGCCCGAGGCCATCGAGAACTCGGCCGAGCAGGCCGGGTCCCACAGGCACCCTGAGCGAGTGCCCGGACGCAACCACCTCACTGCCGGGTTCGATTCCCTCCATGTCGCCCAGCGGCATCAGTAGGACACGGTCGCCGCGGAACCCTACGACCTCAGCGCTTACGGGCTCCGAGAGATATCGCGAGTGGATGTGGCAGAGCTCCCCGATCTGAGCTGCAGGCCCTGCTGATTCGATGGTGAGCCCGATCACTTGTTTGATTCGTCCATTCGCCGTGATAGGATCAGTGGCTCTGATGGCTGCCCGCAGTCCCTCGACATCCAGTCGGCAGTCTGCGACCGCAGATGCCCGGCTAGTCATGGTCGACCTCCTCAACGCTCTGCACCATAGCCTCTCGTATGCGATCGAGCTGATGATCGATCCGAGCATCGAAAAACCCGTTGTCCATCTCTATCAGGCAGCCGCCGCGCTCGACGCTTGGGTCGTCTATGACCTCAATCGACTGGACTCCAGGAAATCTGGCTGCGAGCTCGCGCTTGGCCTCGGTCACCACGGCGAGATCCGCTATATTGGTCTTGATCTTCAAAGTCGATGGTGAGCTGGCCTTGCGCAGACAGCTGTCGATCACTCTCAATACCCTGTGGTCATCTCTGTCGACTTCAGTAGATATCACTGCGCGAGCGACCTCTATGACAAGATCGATGATGTCAGAGCGATACTGCTCCACCAACGCTGGCCGGAAGTGCGAGATCTCCTGGCAGAGCGTGGAGAGGCACTCCAGGCGGTGCTCCCACTCCGCCCGGCACTCGGCCCCAGCCTCTTCCCTTCCTGCAGCATATCCCTCTTCGTATCCGCTGACGCGTCCGCTCGAGTAGCCTTCCTCCCTCGCGGCCTCCCGGATACGCTCGGCGTCTTCCTCCGCCTCCCTTACGATTGCCTCTGCCCTTTCCTTCGCCCTTGCCTCGATCTCGGACGCAAGGTCGCGCCACTCCTCGAGTGTGAGTCCGGGCGGTGTCCGCAGCGAATCGGACTCAAGATCCTGTCTAGATCCGCTTCGCAGTACCCTGACCCCCATGGTCACGACATCTGTGTCACGGTACTGACTGGACTTCAGGATCCCCGGCCTAGACAACGATCTCATCTCCCTGTCCTCGCGACACGACGATTTCTCCGGCTTCCTCAAGCCGCCTTATCGTGGCGACGATCCTCTGCTGTGCCTCTTCGACGTTGCGCAGCCTCACAGGCCCCATGAACTCCATATCTTCCTTCAGCATTGTGGAGGCGCGCTCCGACATGTTGCGGAATATCTTCTCCTTCACCTCGTCGCTCGCGGCCTTCATCGCAAGTGCGAGCTCTTTCTGGTCGATGTCTCTCAGGATCAGCTGAATCGCCCGGTCGTCCAGCAGAATGATGTCTTCGAACACGAAGAGCATCTTTGAGACCTCTTCCGCGATGCCGGGGCTCTCTTCCTCGAGGCGCTCCAGAATTGCCTTTTCGGTCGCCCGATCCACGTTGTTGAGTATGTCGACCAGGCTCTTGAGGCCGCCCGCCGCGGTCATTTCCTGGTCGCCTGCGGAACTCATTCGGCGCTCAAGCTCCCGCTCCACATCACGAATCACGCCCGGATTTGCTCCCTCCATCAGAGCCATCCGCATTGCGACCTCAGTCTGCAGCTCTTGGGGCAGAGCCGACAGCAGCATGGCCGCCCTGTCAGGATCGAGATGGGCTAGGACCAGGGCTATGGTCTGAGGATGCTCTCCCTCGAGAAAACTGAGAAGCTGGTCAGTTGTCGCGTGCCTGGCGAACTCAAAAGGAGTCGCTTTGAGCGACACTGTAAGCTTCGAGATTATGTCCATCGCCTTCTGCGCGCCCAACGCTTTCTCAAGCACGTTCTTTGCGTAGTCTATACCCCCAAACGCCACGTACTCCTTAGCCAGCGCACTGTGGTAAAACTCCTGAAGCACGGCATCCCGCGTCGACGACGGGATCCTGCCCATAGTGGCGATCTCCATCGTGATTGCCTCGATTTGGTCCTCGTCGAGGTACCTGAACACGTTGGCCGATAGCTCGGAACCGAGCGCGAGCATCAGTATTGCAGCCTTTTCCTTGCCTCTCAGTCCGCCTCTGCTCTGCCTCACAGCCACGGCTATCACCTCACTCCTCGACCAGCCAGCCGCGAACCAGTTTTGCGACTTCCTCAGGATTCTCCCTGGCCATTCTCTCGAGCTGCTGCCTGATCTGCTCCTTCCTCAGTTCCTCAGGAGATCTCTCCTCGGGAACCAGCTCAGGGGCCTCCTCAGCTTCAGGCTGCTCGCTAACTGCCGCAGCCTGAAGCTGCGCAGTGACCTGTTCGGGCGAGTAGACCTGTATTCTACGCCGCATCATCCTGAGTACGACAAGCCCGAAGATGACGGCGACCAAGCCGAGAAAGATGGGAGCGGCCAGTCTGATGTACTGCCTCAAGGCCTCTCTCTCCGCTTCCTTCTCTGCCTCAAGCGCCATTGCATTCAGCTCTTCGTCCGAGAACCTGGGCTTGAACGCCATCGTGTGTACGACTATCTCATCGCCTCGCGCCTCATCGATCCCGGCAGCGGCCGCGATTATCGCTCTGACGTTGTCGATATCGTCTTCAGTCAAGCCCGCCGGATGTATCAGTGCTGAAACGGTGAGCCTCTCGATCCGGCCGTACCCTTTCTTGACATGGGTGATCGTGCGCGAGTAATCGTAGTTGCGTATCGCTTCGTTCCTAACCACACTGCTCTGCGATGTGCCTTCGACGCCCTGGTACACCGGCACATCGGTGTCGACGTTGGAGGCAGTCCCTGGAACGCCCTGAGCCTGGGCGCCCGGCTGTGAGATCTCCTCAGCGAAGACCTGCTCACTGATGAGCACTCCGAGTCCGCCCGCGAGCGGCTCAAGAATCTCGCTGTCGCTCTCCTCCTGGTCGAAGTTCATTAGGGCATTCACTCTGATAGCTACGTTGCCGGGCCCTACGACCTTCTCGAGCATGCTTTCGATGCTCCGCTGCAGTGTGGTTTCGTAATACTCCTTGATCTCCAGCTGGCTCACACTCAGCCTGCCCATTACCGACGCCTCGCTGTCGTCCTCGACCCACAGCACGTTGCCTCCGGTGTCTACAACAGTCACGTGGGCAGGCGTCAGACCCTCAACGGCTGCCGAAGCGAGGTGAACAATTCCGCGTATCTGCGACTGACTCAAACTCTTGCCCGGGCGCAACTTCAGCGATATCGACGCAGTGACCGGCTGCTCCTTGTCCGAGTAAAGCTGAGGCTCAGGCATCGCGAGCATTACCTTGGCATATTCGACCTGCTCAAACGCGGCAAAAGTCCTCGCAAGCTCGCCCTCGAGGGCTCTCCTGTAGTTGACCTTCTGCGTAAACTCAGTGACTCCAAACCCCTGAGTGTCGAAGAGTTCAAACCCGGAGCCTCCTCCCTGCGGGAGGCCCTGACTTGCGAGCTCCAGCCTAACCTCATGCTTGTTGGCAACTGGCACCAGGATCGTCTTTCCATCGTCGTCGAGCTTGTACGGGACGCCGGCTGACTTCAGATGCTCCACGACCTCGTATGCATCCGCTGAGGTCAGTCCAGTGTACAGGGGCACGAAGTCCTGCCGGCCGGTTGACGCGGCCAAATACAGCAGGCCTGCAAGGACTGTGATTGAGACCACTGCCACCCCGATTTTCTTGCCGGTGTCGAGTGATTGCCAGACTGTCAGACCCTGGTTGCGCACACGCTCGAGTTTCTCGTTCATACCCTCACCCTATGCCATGCAGATTGGAGCCCGGATTGGACGCGCAAACGACTGGCGGCCGGCGGATCGGCGCGCAAGAGCCGATCACACCTGCATTCTCATGATCTCCTGGTAGGCTTCGATGATCTTATTGCGAATCTGCATGGTGAGTTGCAAACCGATGTTGACTTCCTCAACGGCCATCAGCACTTCGTGAATGTCCTTCGCCTCTCCCGTAGCCAGTTTCTGAGCCATCCGGTCCGCATTGATCTGGAGGTTGTTCACAGTATCAAGGGCTTGAGCCAGCATATCTTTGAAAGATGGAGTGGGATCCTTCTGAGCGAGCGTTCTTAGCCGAAATCCGTCCTTCTCAGTCGCGTTGATGCCCTCGCTCTGATTCGGATCCGCCGAGGCACGCTTTGCAGTCACTGGAATCGTCCCTCTCAGTGAAACCAGATCGATACCACTCACTTGTCCATTCCCTCCGCTATGTCACGTGATCTGCTCGAATTATGCCTGCCTGATAGCTACCTGCCGATATCCAACGCTTTTAGGAACATCGATTTGGTCGCTTCGAAAACCGCTATGTTTGACTCGTAGGCCCTAGACGCCGAGATCATGTCGACCATCTCCCGGACTATGTCGACGTTGGGCATCTCAACATAGCCGTTCTGGTCGGCGTCGGGATGACCCGGATCATACACGAGCGGGCCCGGCCTGGAGTCTTCCACTATGCCTACGACCTTGACGCCTGCGAGCGACTCCGTGCCCTCTATCCTGTCTCTGCTCGCAGCGCCTCTAGACGACCGAGAGCGATCGGCGACACTGCCTGCTCGGGCTTGGTCGAGGGCTTCCGAGAAGACGACGAGCTTGCGCTTGTACGGTCCCTGCCCAGCCCCTCTCGTCGAATCCGCGTTTGCCACGTTGTCTGCTATTACGTCCATCCGCAGCCGCTGTGCGGTCATTCCGGAGGCCGATACCTTGAGAGAGTTGAACAGACCCACCGGTTACCGCCTCCCTTCACTGATCGTGTACTTCAGCAGGTTGTACTTCTCACTCACGAGGCGCGTCAAAGCCGAGTAGGTCAGCTGGTTCTCGGCCAGGGCTGCCATCTCGGCTTCGGGGTCGACGTTGTTCCCGTCAGCGCGGGACACGGTGCCAGTCTTGCGAACGAGCACCGGCTGCGCTGCAGCGGCAGAGGAGGGTTTAGCCAGATGCTTCGGATGGGTGACCCGCATCGGCAACGAGTCTGCCCTCGCGAGCGCCGTCTTGAGCTGGTCTTCGAAACTGACATCAATGGCCTTGTATCCGGGGGTGTCAACGTTGGCAAGATTCTGAGCGATGGCTTCCTGTCTGAGCGAAGCCGCCTCCAGGGCTTTTGCGAGCACCTGCAGAGTTGTTCTGTGCGTACATCGCATCGATGTCACCTCGCGCATTCAGCCGTTGAGCCGCGACAAGGGATCGATGCAAGAGTCGTGCCATCGAGGGAGTGATTTGGGCGACCGGGCATCGGGCGCGCAGACAAGCGGCCCGCTTCGATCTACCGGGGAGAACTCACAGGGAGTCTCACGCGAAAAGCGCTGCCCTCACCGGGCCGGCTGTCGACATGGATCTGTCCTCCGTGACCCTCGACGATGCTGAGAGAGATGGCGAGTCCAAGACCCGTTCCGTCGGGCTTGGTCGTGAAGAAGGGGTTGAATATGCGGTTTAGGTCCTCCTCCCTTATTCCCAGACCCTGGTCTGCGACACACACCTCGACGTAGCCCTCAGCGTCCGTCGAGCCGCTCACAGCGAATTGGCGCAGGACGGCAGGGTCGGCCTCTTCTCGTCCGACAAATCTGGTGCTGACCTCTATTCTCGATCCTGGACTGCTAGCCTCCAGGGCATTGAGAAACAGATTGAGAAAGACCTGCTTGAGCTGGTGCTCGTCGCCTACTACGTTCGGAGTGTCGGACAGCGACAGGGCTACTTCGACGCGCTCCTTGTGCGCTCTCGGAGATACAAGGAGCATCGCGTCCGACACCAATGAGGTTAGGTCCACGCGGGTCTGTTTGAACTCCGATTGCCTGGCGAATACGAGGAGGTTTCTGACTATGGCAGAGCACCTGGACGCCTCTTCCTCGATTATCCTAAGGCGCCGCACGTATTTGGCCGGATCCGGTACCTCCGCCTCTATTTTGGTCGCCAGGTACTCGGCACACGCGGATATTATGCCAATGGGGTTGTTGATTTCGTGGGCCATTCCAGCAGCAAACTCGCCTACAGTGCGTATCCTCTCCGCCCTGCGCAGCTGCTCACCCATCTTCACCTTGTCGGTCACGTCTTCGACACTGAGGATTACTCCGTTGACATCGCCTGCGTCGGACCGAAGTGTAGATATCCTGATGTACCCGATGAACTCGGAACCGCCGACTGTCTTCAATGTCACGTTCCGAACCTCACGCAGGTTGCCATCGTCCAGCGCCCCTGTGATCTGCTTGTGCAGTCCGCCATCAGTGAGTTCCTCGACGAGACCGAAGAAGTGCTTGCCCAGAGCGTGCTCACGCTGGATCCCGCTGATCCGTTCCATGCTCGAGTTCCAGGTGGACACCCTCAGGGACGCATCGATCACCACCACTCCTGAGGCGACGGACTCCACGATGTCTTCGTTGTAATCCTTCAGGGCCGAGAGATCTCTGTTCACCGCCGTGAGTGCAGCATACAGGCGTGCGTTGTCGAGCGCGATGGCGGCGAACGTGGCTAGAGTCGACAGAGCCTGCGTGTCCTCAGGAGTGCCTGTGTTCACGCGGTCGGTGACCAGATGAAGGGAACCGATCTGCACTCCTCTTATCTCCATAGGGACCGACACCTCGAATGACTGCCCGTGATTCGCGTCGCTGGCCGATCTGCCCGACTCGTAAACCTTCAGCGGCGGGTGCCCTCCGACCCGCGGATCGGAGATCTCCATCACCGCCCAGCCATAGCCGACAATGTCAGAAACCGAGTCCACGATCTGCTGAACCACTGTGTCCGGGTTGTAGGTGCTTACAAGGCGCTTGCCAACATCGAGGAGCCGCACGAGCTTCAAGACCCGCTGGTTGAGGCGTGTATTGGTTTCGATGAGATCGTTTTGGAAGAGGGTGTCGTGATCGATGAGGTCGTCGGTGAACCGCTGCACTTGGTTCAGTTTTGTCCTTAGCGTGTGCACGGATTCTTCGCTCCGCTCGCGGGCACGAGCCATGACACATGCGACCACTGTCATTACAGTAACTCCGGCCGACAGCACGGCGATCACTGCAGGCTCCCTCAGTTCCACGGGTGCGAGGAACAGCGCAAGAATCAAGGCTACAATCGTGAGTGCTGCGAGGGAAAGCACTCCGACCATCGGGCCGGCCGACTCGACCCTCGCAAAGACCTTGCAAAACATCTATCAGCCTCCAAGTGTAGAAATGCCAGAGCGAGCACAGCGGACAGTCTAGCCCCTACCGCTCGAGTCCGTGTTTTCTCATCTTCTCTAGAAGCAACTCCCGGCTGATCTCAAGAAGCTCCGCAGCCTGATCGCAGTCCCCATCCGCCTGGTCGAGTGCGCGGGCTATGAGACGCTCCTCCAACTCCTCAAGAGAGCACACTTCTTGATCCCATTCGGCGGCTGCCTCTCTCTCCGCTAAGTCCAGTCCGGCGCCGGCTCTGCTCCTTCTGGAAGAGAGCGTCCCGTCATTGACCGATTGGCAATTGAGGTACAGGTCCTTTGGCTGTATCTCCTGACCTTTGGAGAGTATCACCGCTCTCTCGATACAATTCTCAAGCTCACGGATATTGCCCGGCCAATCGTGCTCCTTGAGAATTCGGATCGCCTCGACTGAGAAACCTGTCACTGGCTTCCCCGTCTCCTGTGAGTACTTCCTCAGGAACCGGGTAGCCAGCTCCTCGATATCTTCTTTCCTGTTGCGCAGAGGAGGCAGAGTGATCGGGACGACTGACAGTCTGTAGTACAGATCCTCTCTGAACCGGCCTTCTCTGATCGCCGATACGAGGTCCTGATTTGTGGCCGCAATGATGCGCACGTCTACCTTGATTGTTTGAGTGCCGCCGACTCTCTCGAACTCCCGCTCCTGCACCACTCGGAGCAGCTTCGACTGCATCGCCAGGCTCATCTCGCCGATCTCGTCCAGGAAGATCGATCCGCCGTTCGCAAGCTCGAATCGTCCCGGCCGCCTCGCCACAGCGTTAGTGAAAGCGCCCTTCTCATGCCCAAACAGCTCGCTCTCGAGAAGGGTTTCCGGTATCGCTGCACAGTTGACTTTGATGAACGGCCGGTTTGCCCTCAAGCTGCGCTTGTGGATGTAGCTCGCAAGGAGTTCCTTGCCGGTGCCGCTCTCTCCGTATATCAGCACAGTCGCATTGGTGGGTGCGAGATCTGATATCATCTCGAATATCTGTCTCATCTGTTGGGATCGCCCAACTACACCGTCAAAACCCTCTCCATCAGGCTCGCCGAAACGCTGGGCTTTGTCGGAGACTCCCTGGATCGCGTTGTCGATCAGCATCTTCAGCTTCTCGACTTTGAACGGCTTGGTGATGTAGTCGTATGCTCCGAGCTTCATCGCTTCGATAGCGGTGTCAACAGTCGAATACGCGGTGATCATGAGGATCACCGTAGAAAGGTTCCGCCTTCGGATCTCCCTGATCACATCTATCCCGGTCATGTCGGGCAGCTTGAGATCGACGACGGCGACATCGTAGGAGTGCTTGCCCAACAGGGACACGGCTGCTGCTCCGTCGGCTGCTGTATCCACCGACACCCCTTCATCCGAAAACACATCGGACAGAATCTCCCGCATGTTGGGCTCATCGTCGACGATGAGCATCCTGGTGACCGGCTTGTCCACTATCATGAACAGCATCACTCCTGTAGCGCCACAAAGAGCTGCCCGCGCCTTTAGAGCGTCTCAGAGACGCGCCAAACAGCGCAGCGGGCGCGCTTCCAGTCGCCTGGCTGACATAACAATTCGATGGAAGCCGGGTTACTCCTCTTGCGGGTTCGAGCGCCTGGGAATGGTGCTTATTCTGTCCTCATCAAAATGCGTCAGATGTCGGCCGATGCCAGACGGGTGCAAGCCGGCGCTCCTAAGTTGCAGACGAGTTCTCCAGACTGCGAGGACCGTCGGTTCTAGCAGGCGGAGCGGGACGCAAGCGAAGGACATTTGCCTGACGATTGGTATCAGAGGAACCTCCGTCCTGGTTGGACTCGGCTTGCGGGCTGCTGCGAATGAGGGTCGCCCTCAGTGACTCGATCTCCCGTTCGAGCTTCCTGATCTGGTTCATCAACCCCTCCTTTTCTCTTTCCAGACGGAGAATCTCCGCAGTCGAACCCCTCTTGGCCGCCTGCTGCTGTTCCCTGCACAGACAGTGCAGCAAGGAGTACAGGTCGAGTTCGTCTCTGTACTTCTTCTCTATAGCTGTGATGACATCGACCTGATGCATTGCTTTATCCTCCTGGAGGCCGATCCGATTTCCAAGATCCCTATGCGTTCGCTGCTGGGATCGAGAGGCTGAGGCCGGCTTCGCCCAGCTCATCGTTCACACGGCGAGCAGCCAGCCGCCAGATGTCCCTAAGATCCTTCAACATGCCGATCACTTCGTCGAGAGGCTCGACACTCTTCTTGATATTCGCTTCGATCAACCGGTGCAACATGTAGTCATAGAGGCGGGCAAGGCAATCAGCGATTTCCGGGCTGCTTTCTCGATCGAGCGTAACGGACAGCTCGCTGATTATGTTCTCGACTCGCTGTATGCAGCTGTTCGCGGCAACGATATCACGGCTCGCAATAGCCTCTCTTGCCCGGACTGCATAGCGCACCGCTCCATCATACAGCATCAATAGTAGATCTCCCTTTGTTGCGGTCTGCGCCTGGGTCTGCCTGTATGTTTCGTACGGGTTCATCATCGCCACTGTACATTCACCGCTTTCCAGAAGGTCATTCTGTAGGCCTCTACTTCCGCGCATCCACGTAGCGCGGTCTGCTGGCGACTTCGGCGTTGTAGTAGCCAGAAAGGCTGCTTCTGCGCAGGCGGACTTCCCTGACCCGTTCTTCTGCCCGGGATTTGTGTCTCTGGAGTCGCTGGTCAATCTGCTGCTGGAGCGCAACCATGGCATGAGTAGCACGCTTGATGTCAGCAACCGCCTCGTCAATGCCATCTTCCGACTGACCTGTTCCGGCAGCATCCTGCTCGCCCAAGTCCGGCGGTGCGGCAACGTTCCCATCTGCTCTGTGCCTCTCATCCAGAGTATCTATTTCCCTCATCAGAGCCTCTCTCGCGTCTATCAGGGAATCAATGATGCTGAGGTTGTCAGAGGTCACTTCCTCGATGGTCAGGGCGTCGTTCAGGTCCTCCGTGACAGCCAGCATTTCCAGGAAGAGACGGCGTCGGGCATTCAGATAGTCGCATGTGGCTCCGGTCCTAGCCATTGTTCATACCCCCGAAAAACATCGCGGTCAACCAGGCGCTCTGGCTGTTCATTCGGGCTATCCACTGCTCCATCACTGTAAACTGACGCCAGTACCTATCCTCAAGCTTCTGGAGCCTCTGCTCCTCCCTGCTGATCCTTTCGTTGATCGATCGGATCCGCTGGCCTATGGAACTCGAGTCGACAAAGTCGCCGCTGCGCCCTGCAGTTTCGGTTATGCGCTCGACGGCGTTGCCAAGCCCGGCGTATAGCCTGACTGCAATGCCCTTTTCGCTGTCAGTGTCGCTCGAACTCGTAAACAGCCGCATGACTTTCTCGGGGTCTGCCTCGATCGCATCTCTGAGCATCTTTTCGTTGACATGAAGCTTTCCGTTCTCGCGGTAGTCGCGTGTTGTTATTCCAATACTCGCCAGGCTGTTGTATGCCTCATCGAGGCCCGTGACAGTGGAGTAGATCATGGTCCTGATCTTGCTCATCTCGCTCAGGATCAGTCTGTCATGCTTGAGCAGGCCGCTTCTGGCCTTCTCTTCCCACTTGTCAATCTGTCGGTCGGTCAGTTGCTCCATCTGTTCGTCGGTGAGCGGCTTGTAGTCGGGATACCTCGCCTCGTTGAGTTCAGCGTAAATGGTCTCGATTGTCGAGTTGTACAGCGCAACCCAGTCGGTGATCGCCTTGTATATCGCCTCGGTGTCCGTTCTGACCTCGACTCTGGCCGGCTGGAGAGGGTTTTCTGAAACACCCTTGAGGGTGAAGGTCACCCCGTTGATCTGGAAAGTGTTGCTGGAGCGCTCGGTAACCACGCCGTTGATGGAGAACTGCGCGTTCTCGCCGCCGGTCTCGATTGCGCCACTGAATTGCAAGAGGCCGTTGAGGAAGCCATTCGGGTCGTCGAACACTATCTCATCGCCCTCGTTGTGGTTGCCGGTCTCCCTGGTCGTGATGACCACCCTGTCACTGAACGAATCGTAGAACATGGTCACTCCTGCAGCCGTCCTCGCATTGACTTCCGCGAAGACCTGATTGAGAGTGGCTGTGTTCGCAAAGGTGAACTCCTCGCCGTTTATGGTGAAGCTGAAGGTGTCGCCTTCAGACCCCCAGGCGAAATCGGCAGACGGATCAGGATCGGCCGCTGTTCCATCAGCAAAGAGCGCCTGTTGAGACCACAGACTTGCCGACACGTCTATCTTGTTGCCGGAATCCGCAGAAACGCTCGAGCCGGCCTTGGTTGCGGCAGATGCGAGTCTCGTGACGACGATGTCGTAGGTCCCGTCTCCCACAGTAGTAGCGGTCGCCGTGACTACCGACTCATCACTGCTGCTGACGGACTTCCTCAGATAAGTGCTCTGAAGCCTCATGGACGACGTCAGATCTCTCAACGCGCGAAGTATGTTGTTGACGCTGCGGTAGTCCTCCTGCTTCCATTCGAGCACAGTCTTCTCCTGCTCGTACTTGTCGAGCTTCATGCGCTCAGCTTTCATGAGTTCCTTGACTATGGAGTCGATGTCCATGCCTGAGGCCAGGCCGCCGATGCGCAAGTTGCTTGAGGACACTGCGGTCACCTCCGCTTTTTTGGGTCAGCCTGAGAGTCAGCCGCGACTGGCATCAGGCCGTCTTGTCCACGAACACGCCGATGGCCTCCCACATCTTGGCGATCATATCGAGTATCTCGTGAGGAGGCATCTCCCGTAAGACAACATTGGTCCTTGAGTCAATGATCTTCAGTATCTCAAAGCCTGTTTCTTCATGGACGGCGAACTCCACGGTTGTGTTGAACACCTTCGCGATCTTGTTTGCTACTTCTGCTGCAGCTCTCGCCAGATCAGCATCAACATCGTCTTGCTGATTTGGCCCGCTTGGGAGTGGAACCTCCGCACGGACAGGCGAGGAATTGGAGACACGCGCTCCAGGCGCCCTCTGTTCCAAAAACTCCTGATGGACAGGGCGTGACTCAACCCGCATTCTGTCTACCCCCCGTATGGGCCACACTCGTCTGTGCCGTCATCAGTGCTGTGCTCTAGTTCTCGACAGTGGCTGTGCGGTGTAGGCCGAGCTAAGTACAACTACTCATTATCTACATCGGATGAGAACGGACACGAGTTGATAGCCGAATGTTGATACCGAGACTAAGGCACTGCAAGACTCGTACCACCCACGACTGAGTGGTCACGAGTGCGGAGTAGCTGAACGATATCTTGCAGTCGATATGAAAATCTTGCCGTGCCATCGCTCATCGCTTTGGTAATTGGAGGAAAGCGCTGATCGTTTTCTTAGAACTTCTGTACAAATCTACAGATCGCTGGAGGAGGTTCAGGAGATGAGCAAGATGGGCAGAATACTGGCATTGACTCTGATAGCGCTCATGGCCCTATCGATCGTAGGGCACGCGGCTGACCCGATCGAACTCCGGGTAGCATGGTGGGGCTCGCAGAACAGGCACGATCGAACGCTTGAGGCTATCAAGCTCTTCGAGGAGAAGTATCCGCACATCACCGTGCTCCCTGAGTACAGCGGCTGGGCGGACTACTGGCCTCTGTTGACCACCCAGGCTGCTGGCAGAAACCTGCCTGATGTCATGCAGCAAGACTATGCGTACCTCGGCGAATGGGTCAAGCGAGGTCTACTGATGCCGCTTGACGGCTTCGCTGCATCAGGATTGCTGGATCTGTCGACAATCGCTGACGCTCAGCTCTCAGGCGGCATGATAGACGGCAAGATCTACGCGATCAGCCTAGGCACCAATTCCCTTGCCATGGTCTTTGATCCCGAGCTGTTCGAGAAGGCAGGAGTCGAGATACCCGACACCTGGTACACCTGGGACGAGTGGGTCGCTCTCTGCCATGAGATTCATGACAAGCTGGGCATCTTCGGCGCCGGCGGCAACTTCCAGAATGAGCACATTTTCAAGACCTGGCTGAAAGAGCATGGAGTCTGGCTCTACAACGAGGACCAGACTGCTCTGGGCTATGAGGATGACCAGCTCTATGTCGAGTTCTTCAAGATGCTCCTCGGACTGCAGAAGTCTGGCGCTATGCCCACTCTCGAGTGGGATGTTGCTCGGGCCGCCCTGGGCCTTGAGGACGCGCTGATCGTCTCCCAGCAGAGCGCTATGGACTTCGCCTGGAGCAACATGATCGTCGCACTGGTATCCGCTGCAGGACGGCCGCTCAAGCTGGGTTTGATGCCGCAACTCGGACCCAACTCGGTGCCCGGCAACTACCTGAAGCCGGCGATGTTCTTCTCGATCACGTCACAGGCGAAGCATCCTGAGGAGGCAGCGCTGTTCATCGACTTCATCACCAACTCCATAGAGGCCAACGAAATCCTCATGGCTGAGCGCGGCGTGCCGATCGCGCCGGCAGTCCGCGAGGCGCTGCTGCCGATGCTGAGCGAAGCCCAACAGGAAATGTTCAGGTATATCGACGTGGCTGAGAAACACAGCAGTCCGATCGATCCGCCGGATCCGCCGGGCCACAACAACATCATGCAGAACGTGTACGACCAACTGGCCGAGCAGGTGCTCTACGAGTACATCTCTCCAGAGCAAGCTGCAAAGGAGTTCAGGCGTCAAGCCGAGGAGATACTGAGGAGCAACTGATCCCGTGCATGAAATCAGACATACCACGTCGTCCGTTGCTCCGGAGTCGTGACTGCGTGCACGACTCCGGAGCAATCTGCTCGAGTCTCCAGTGAGCCAGCGGGATGGTGATACGATGAGGGTTCGAGGATCTGCACGTAGGAGGGCGAGCAATACTGCGGGATACCTGTTCATTAGTCCCTGGCTGATCGGCTTCTTCTGCTTCACGCTGATACCCGTCGGCGCCTCCTTCTATCTTGCCTTCACCAAATACGAGATAGTCAGCTCGCCTACATGGGTCTGGTTTGACAACTTCATCAGGATGTTCACGAAGGACTACAGGTACAAAAGCGCTCTGAAAGCGACCTTCTACTACGTGTTCACTGCAGTGCCCTTGAGGCTGGTCACAGCCCTGGCTGTTGCAATGCTCCTCCAGAAAAGCACGAAGCTGATCAGCGTCTCGAGAGCTGTCTATTACCTGCCTTCCATTGTAGGCGGCAGCGTGGCGGTCGCCGTCATGTGGAGACAGATCTTCGGCCGGGCCGGCCTGGTAAACGCGCTGCTCAAGTTCGTGGGGATCACCGGTCCAAACTGGCTCGGCAATCCCAAGACAGCGATATGGACTCTGATCGTGCTGGCTGCGTGGCAGTTCGGTTCGCCGATGCTGATACTGCTCGCAGGTCTCAAGCAGATACCGCAATCTCTGTACGAGGCGGCCGCGATAGACGGCGCCGGAGGCTGGAGACGCTTCCGCACGATCACTCTGCCGATGCTGAGCCCGGTGATCTTCTTCAACCTCGTGATGCAGCTGATAAACGGCTTCATGGTGTTCACGCAAGCATACATCATTACCGGAGGCAGGCCGCTGGACACCACCCTCTTCTACACGCTCTACCTGTATCAGAAGGGGTTCAGGGACTTCGAGATGGGCTATGCCTCAGCCATGGCCTGGTTTCTGCTGGTCATCATAGCATTCTTCACACTGCTGGCGTTCAGGTCTTCATCCTTCTGGGTCTACTACGAATCAAGGGAGCGAGAATAGTGAAGGGGAGAGAACTGAGACAGACCATCCTTCATCATCTGGTCGTGGTTGCGATCGGGCTCGTCATGATCTATCCCCTTGTCTGGCTCCTGGCGAGCTCGTT
>JAAYAB010000014.1 GCA_012719595.1 Bacillota bacterium | reverse complement strand
GTAGCGCATGCGCTGGTCTGGCTATCGAACCCGCAGCCGGACGATGTCTTCCTCGACCCGTTCTGCGGTTCGGGCACCATCGCAAGCGAGCGAGCCGCGTACGATGCAAAGCGCATCATTGCATGTGATCTGTCGATTGATGCGGTCTCTGTGGCACGCCAGAACTGTCCCAGCCGGGTGGAGATACACAACTGGGACTGCCGAAACTTAGGACTTGGGCCTAGCGAGGTCACCAAACTGGTCACCAACCCTCCTTGGGGCACGCAGATAGGCGGGGTCGAAGAGATCCCTGAGCTATACCTTGGGTTCCTAAAGGAGGCCAGGAGAGTCCTCGCAGCCCATGGCAAGATCGTCTTGCTCACTGATCAGTCGCAGGCCATTGAGGATGCGTGTCAAAGGCTCGACTTGTCGTTCAGACCGCTCCATCGAGTAAGCCTGCACGGTCTTGTACCCACTGTCTACGAGATTGGGTAGAATAAGCTCAGAGGTCGTGCAAGGAGGACAGCCAGTGGTTTCGAGATCCAGTGCTCCTGAGATGTACGTTCGACTCGCTTTCATGATCGATCGCTGTTTCCCCGGATACATAGACGCCTATTACGGTCCGCCCGAACTAAGGATTGAGGCGACTTCAGGCGAGAAACCGTCCATTGAAGTTCTTCGAGACCTGTGCGGATCTCTGCAGCAAGGCATTGAGGAAAACCCCAACCTTGCCCCGGACCGCCGCGCGTTCTTGAGAGAGGAAGCGCGGGCTATGAGCACGACTATAGAGATCCTCGCTGGAAATGAGCCTAGTATCAGCGACGAGGTGGAGCTCCTTTACGGCGTGAAGGCCGTCTGGGTCGACGAGAGCGTCTTCGAGGACTGTCAAAGTGCTCTCAATGAGATACTGCCGGGTCCCGGACCTCTATGTGAGCGCGTTCAGGCCTTCCGTGAGAGATCCCGCATTTCGAAAGGGATGGCTGCGTCAATACTCCCCGAGATCATCGCTGACATCAGGAGCCGCACCCGTCGTTCGTTTGCTCTGCCGGAACACGAGGAGTGCGAGGTTGCCTTTGTGGCTGACAAGCCTTGGCGCGCGTACAACTGGTATTCGGGAAATGGGAAGTCACTCATAGAGATAAACAGTGACGCACCGCTGGAAATGTGGGACATCCCAGTAATGGCTGCACATGAGACATATCCCGGGCATCACACCGAGCGTACTGTAAAGGAGCACAAGCTCTATATCGAACAGAACCGCCTCGAACACTCGATTGCCCTCAACAACACGCCTTCCGCGCTGATTTCGGAAGGCATCGCTACCAACGCTCTTGAGGCAGTCGCGTCAGAAGCCGAGATCGAAGCTATGCTGGTCGAGTGCTACGAGAGGGCCGGGCTGCCGAAAAACGACGCTGTGCGTGCAAGGGCTTTTGCACAGGCCTACGGCAAGCTCGAGAGTGTGGCTGACAACCAGATGCTGCTGATGTACGGATGCCGCGCGACCGACGACGAGGTGGTCAACTACGGAATCCGCTATGCGCTCACAACAAGGGAAGACGAGGAACTCACGCTCAGGTTCTTGAAGGATCCCTTGTCGCGCTCCTATCGCTGCAACTACACGTTGGGCCGGCAGCTTGTCGCAGCGTTCCTGAATCAGGCGACCGACAAGAAACATGCCTTCTGGCGGCTGCTGTCCGAGCCTTTGACTCCCGAACAGCTACGTGAGTTGAGTATGGAGGAAAGATTGCTGCCGAACCATCCTTGAGTGAAGGAGTCTGCGAACTCACGCAGAAAGGGTACGGCCTCATCAGTATCTTTCCGGCTACGGCATCGGCTCTGCCACTCATGCTCTCCATCCTCCGACGCCGTGTCGCGTTCATGATCAGACAGACAGCGTAAGAACACCGTAGGGATACACGGCGCAAGAGAATCGCGGAGATGTTCGGAGGTACAAGGAGGGATCTGCGTGTTGCAGTTGCAGCAGGCAAACAGGCGTGTCGCAGAGAGTCTGTTTTCGGAAGTGCCAGTATGGAAGGCTTTTATCCGATCTGCAGTATGCGATGGCTTCGGTCAGCTAGTGGTGGACGATGAGAAGTCCCCTACGGTTGCGGTGCTGTTCTACGGAGGCCTAGTCATCTACGGGGGCGATCCCCGCTCTCGCCGCGCCAGAGACATCGTCAGATACTTCCCC
>JAAYAB010000134.1 GCA_012719595.1 Bacillota bacterium | reverse complement strand
AGGTGAGCATCCGGAGGTACACAGTCTGCGGAGTGATACATCCATGAATCCGATTCTACCTGTCCAGCACTTCGTCCCTGATCCTGAGGCGCGGCAGTGGAACGACGGACGAATGTATATCTACGGGTCATACGACATAAGCGGCGATACAAGCTACTGCAGCTACGAGCTGCGAGTCTTCTCGTCGGACGATCTCGAAAACTGGGTTGATCATGGAACAAGCTTCAGGTCTAGGGGCCCGAACTCCGACGTTCCCTGGACTGAATGCCGTCTCTATGCACCTGACTGCATATGCCACAACGGCACCTACTACCTCTTTTTCTGCCTGGCTGACGGTAGCGAAGGCGTGGCGACGAGCAAGACACCGTATGGCCCGTTCTCGAACGCCAGGCCGGTTGCGGGCGCGCATGGCGATGGCATCGACCCTGCTGCTCTCGTTGACGATGACGGCGAGGTTTATCTGTACTGGGGGCAGTTCCACCTGCGAGGAGCACGCCTGACGCCGGGGCTGGATTCCATAGACCCGAGTACACTGTGCACCAACCTGATCAACGAGGCTGAGCACGGGTTTCATGAAGGCGCATCGATTCGAAAGCGAAACGGCATCTACTATCTGGTCTACACGGACATCAGCCGGGGAAGGGCCACATGTCTCTCGTATGCGATAAGCCGTTCGCCGCTGGGTCCGTTTGAGAGGAAGGGCACGATAATAGACAACACCGGCTGCGATCCGGAAACATGGAACAACCATGGCTCTATCGCCGAGTTCAACGGCAACTGGTACGTGTTCTACCACCGTTCTTCACAGGCCAGCAACTTCAGCAGGAGGGCATGCATAGAACCTATCTACTTCAACGAGGACGGAACGATTGATGAGGTGGAGATGACAACTCAGGGCGCATCGGGCCCCATGGACGCGAGAGTCTGGATCGATGCGTACAGAGCCTGCCTGCTCAACGGCAAGGTGAGGACGGGAGCTGTTGAGCTAGCCGATACTTCCGGCCCCGTAGACACCGCCGGCCGCGCACACACCGCAGACACCGCCCGCCCTGCAGGTGCTTCCGGATGCGCCAACGCCTTCGGCACGACAGGCGCTGCAGGTCAGGCCGGGACGGCCGGGACGGCCGGTCGGACTGAGGCCCTCGATACATATAGCGAGCACCTCACCCAGATCCACAGGGGTGACTGGGCGGCGTACAAGTACATCGACTTTGGCTCGGAGGTGTCGTTGTTCGAGGCTCGGGCGGGCAGCCGGGCATACGGCGGCCAGATAGAGGTCAGGCTGGACGACCCGGAAGGGCCGCTCGTGGGCACCTGCGAAGTCGGCCACACTGGAGGCTGGCAGAAGTGGGAGACGGTAACCTGCCCGATACAGTCCGTATCAGGAGTGCATGCTGTGTATCTTGTGTTCAAAGGGCGAGAAAGCCGCCTCTTTGACCTGAAGAGCTTCCGCTTCCGCTAGAGTCTGGTTAGTGAGCGGCCGCAGTCACAAGCTAGAGTCACCTGCCAGCGCAACTCGACGACCATGCTTTACGACTAACGCCTTGCGGTCATACCGCTGGTGACTGTCTGCACTCTCCCTGCTGCCTGAGCAGCTCCAAGGCCTCGTCTTCACTGAGCGGCCCGCTCACCAGGTATCCCTGGATTTTGTCGCACCCGTAATCCTGGAGACACTGCCTCTGCCTCTCGTGCTCGACTCCTTCTGCGACAACACAGTGGCCCAGCCTGTGGGCCATCGAGACCACGTCTCCGGTGATGGCCTCCTCCGGCTCGAGGTACATCAGCTTGTCAACGAAGTACTTATCGAGTTTGAGACAGTTAACGTTTAGCTCCCGCTCCCGCGCAAGTGACGAATACCCCGTCCCGAAATCATCAATGGCTACGTGGAGTCCGGCGTCTCTCAGCTCGAGCAGGATTCTGTTCAGCGCCTCAAAGTCCCAGGAGAAGGCCGACTCAGTGATCTCGATGCCGACATTTTCGGGGCTTACTCCCATCTCCCGCATCGTGTGGAGCAGCTCTTTGCAGAAGTCGTGCCTCAACAGTTGGAATACAGAGACATTGATGGACACGCAGATCTTGTCATGTCCGAGCGCCTTCAGCTTGTTGATGAAGCGGAAGGCTTCGACGACAACTCTCCTGCCGATCGGGACAATGAGCTTGGTTTTCTCAGCTATCGGGATGAACTCCCCTGGCTGCACTATGCCGAGCCTCTCACTGTTGAGCCTGGCTAGCGCCTCAAGGCCGCATATCTCATTCGTCTTGAGGTCCAGTATCGGTTGGTATTGGAGGAACAGGCGCCCGTCGTCTGCTCCGACTGCAATCCGGGTGAGCTCATGTTTGATCTCCTGTTCACGCATTATCTGCACTTCTATCTGGGCGTCGTAGTAGCAGATCCCGATGTCTCTTTCGACGGTGTCCATGGCTCGCTCAGATGCGGCCAGAAGGTCCTTCATGATTTGGTCTACATCATATTCGTCTCCCCTGTCGATCTCCAGGACTCCTATCCCGCCGTCAATTCCCTCTGCCCTGAGCAACGGCTCCAGCGCCCCGGCAACGGCTTCGCAGAAATCGGTGAGCTCCTCCTCACCTGAGTAACCCCTCAGGTAGAACGCGAGATGATTGTCATCTATGCTGAACAGAGTGCGGTTGCTTGCCGTGAGCGCACTTAGAGCATCCACTATGCTCCGAATCAGATCATGGGTGTAGTGAAATCCATAGGCCCTGGTCAACGACTGCGTGGCGCTCAGATTGACGCTCACCACTGCTCTGTTCTGGGCCAGCCGTTTCTTGGCGTCGCTCTTGAGGAGATCCTCAAGGTAACTCCGGTTGTAAAGGCCGGTCAGTCTGTCATGCTCACTGTTGTACTTCAGAGTGCTCTCGATTGCCTTCCGGTCTGTTATGTCAATGATGATGCCCTCAAGCGCTTCCACCTCGCCGGCGTCGTTGAAGATACCCTCCCCCATCTCGAGAACCCATTTCCTCTCTCCGCTGGCGGTAATGATCTCATACTCGTACTTGAAAGGCCGCCGGTCCGCGAGGATGCGCTTCCACTCCTCCCAGAGCTCCTCACGATACTCGGGTGCAATCAGGTCATTGAATGACAGGTCTCTGTTGTACAGGAGGTTTTCAGCGGGATAGCCGGTAAGCTTGAAGCAACCGGCCGAAACATACGTCATCGTCCAGTCTCTGTCGTACAAGCACCTATAGGCCAGTCCGGGAAGGTGCGACAGGAGCACAGACTTGCTCCGCTCGCTCTCAATCAGCGCTTCTTCCATTCTCTTGTGTTCGGTGATGTCATGAACCAGACAGATATGGTTGAATTGACGATCGCCGGACACCGCAAGACGAGCTATGTCCCAATGAACCCAGACAACTGAACCGTCGGGCTTCACCAGCCGCTTGTCTATGGCGTAGCTGCTGATCTCTCCTGATTTGAGCCTGCGGTAGTTCTCGAGGTCCTCCACCCGATCATCGGGATGTGTGATGCTGGCCCATCCGAGCTTGATGAGTTCGCCTCTCGTCCTCCCCGTGATCTGCTCGAACATCGGGTTGATGCTGACACAATCGGCTTCCTCAACCGGCATTCCCTCACTGTCGAATGAAATGGCTATGCCGACCGCAGCCTGATGGAAAACCGTGTCAAACGTCCGCTTCTGTTCAGTTACCGTCTGCTCGAGCGCGCGCTGGATCCGGAGGAGTTCGGTGTGGACCTCGATCCTGGCTCTCAGGGAGTGCATGTTTATGGGCTTCCTGATGTAGTCGACCGCGCCCATCCTCAGGCCTCTTATCTCATTCTCCAGCTCTTCGTAGTTGGTGAGGATGATCGTGCGAAGTCTCTTGTGCCTGGTATCGGACTTCAGCGCATCGAGGACAGCGAACCCGTCCATGTTGGGCATTTTCAGGTCGAGTATGATTAAGTCGATGTCCTCATGCTCCTCAATCAGACGCATGGCTTCCAGACCGTCGCATGCGGGAAGCACACTGTAGTCGCTCAGCATCCTCTGGATTATCAAACGGTCTGACGCCGAATCGTCAACTACAAGTATCTTGGTACGCACCGGTCCTCCCTCCTTCGCCAGGCATCACTGTGCTGGATCGCACTCTAGCGCCGGGACTCTACAGTCTCATCAGTGCTGAGACTCCGTGATCTCCTCGAGCAGCCTTGCAAACAAGGCTGAAAACTCATCCTTGATTCGCAGTATGTCCTCCTTGTTCGCTTCACTCAAAGCTCTCTGCAAGGCCACGGCCGTGTCGTACAAGACCTGAGCCCCAATACTGCCCAAACTGCTCTTGACCTTGTGAACGACCTGTTCGGCCTCAGCATATCTTTCTTCCCGAATCGCCCGGGCAAGCTTGTCCACTGTATTCTGGTTCTCATGCAAAAACTCATCCAAGACCTGCCTGTAGGCCTCTGAATCGCCGCCCAGATTCCTCAATCCCACGGATCGATCAAGGACACGCTCGCCGCGAGCTCCGTTGTTCTCGCTTTCTTCGATTATCTCCTTAACGGTCTCGATGAACCGGTCAGGATCGAACGGTTTGCTGATGTAGTGGTAGATCCCGCTTTGCGCGCATCTCTCCTGAACCCCAAGGATCACGTCTGCAGTCATGGCGACGATTGGGACGCAATCCGAGATCGTCCTGATCTCCTCCGCCGCCTCAAGTCCGTTCATGACAGGCATGTGAAGATCCATCAAGATCAGGTCGATTCTGTCCTTGTGCTGCCGGTAAAGCTCGACCGCCTCGTGCCCGTTGTCGGCCAGAATCGGCTCGATACCCGCCTGCTCGAGGAGAGTCTTGGCAATGAGCTGGTTCGTCTTGTTGTCCTCAACTAGCAGGGCGACGTGAGTCTGCTCGAGCTTCGTCGGGCAGGCCTCTCTGGCAGCGGCGGGTTGGGATTCCGGTACCTCCCTCAAGCCGAGAACGTCCAGAATCCCGTTCAGGAGATTGGACGGGATGATCGGTTTGCCGATGGCGATGTCAACCCCGTGCTCGCTGAGCCTGTCAAACAGGTCCTCTCTCATCATGGGTAGCAGCATCATGAGCTTTGGCATGTTCCTTATCTTGCTGTGGTTCCGAATGGACTCCACAAACCTGAAGCCGCCGCCCGCAGGGGTCTCGTAATCCAGAATCAACAGGTCAAACGGCTCAGCGGATCCGCCGTTGGAACCCGTGAGCATGCTCAGCGCACTGGCCTCGGAGCTCGTGATCTCGCACTGCATTCCGAACGCGCTGAGATAGCTCTCGATCAAGCTCATGTCTGATCCGGACTTCTCGAGGACCAGTATTCTCACATCTCTAAAACGATCGGCTGAGAGGGTTTTCGCATACAAACCTTGCCTTTCTTTGTCAACTGTCAGAGACAGATGAATGACAAATGTGGAGCCTTCTCCAGGCGTGCTAAAGACCTGTATCTGTCCTCCCATCATGTCTACGAGACTCTTGGTGATGGAAAGCCCGAGCCCTGTACCTCCAAAGCGCCGGTCAATGCTGCTGTCTCCCTGCACAAACGGGTTGAAGAGCTTCGACATCTGCTCCTCGGTCATGCCAATGCCGGTGTCTCTAACAGAAAACGACAGATGATACCTGTCGCTCTCTTTTCCCACAAGTCTGAGCTCCAGCGAGACCTCGCCTCTGCTGGTGAACTTCACTGCGTTGTTGAGCATGTTGATGAGAACCTGCTCTATGCGCTTGGCGTCGCCGAAGAACCAGTTCGGAACCTGCGGGTCCTTGGACAGCCTGAACCCAATCTCCTTCTCCTCGATCTTGTAGGAGACGATGTTCACGACGTTCTGGATCACCTGGTCCATGCTGAAAGAGACGTACTCGAGCTCCATCTTGCCGGCTTCGATCTTGGAGAAGTCCAGTATGTCATTGATGATGCCGAGCATGCCTCTTGATGCCTGCGCGATCCGGTCGATGTACAGACTCTGCGTCGGAGAGAGCTCGGTTCTCTTGAGCAGATACGCCAATCCCGTGATCGCGTTGAGGGGTGTCCGGATCTCATGAGACATCCTTGCCATGAACCTGGACTTGAACTCGTTCGCCTCGACTGCGTCTTGCCTTGCCTTCTCCAGGTCCAGCTGAACCAACTGGCGCTTCTTGATCTCTTTCCTCAGGCGAGCGACCCAGTAAAGTGAGACCGACACTGCGACAGCTGCAAGCGTGCACACGATGGATACCACTCGGATCAGCAGGCCGTAGTCGGGTTCAGTCCCGAGATCGATCCACTTGTTGTGGATTTCCATTCGCTCTTCCTGGGTTATTGCGTTCAGGGCTTTGTTGATGATGCTCACGAGCTCCGGCCAGTCTTTACGAACGGCGAAGTAGAGTGCCTGCTCCTTTTCGGCCTCAAACGCGGTAAACCTCAGGTTGGTCAGCCCGATCGAGCGTATGAGATGGTTCGTGGTCGCAAGGTTCCCCACGAACGCTCTCTCGGTGCCGTTTGCTACGGCGGTGAGCGCTGCCTCGACGGAGTCGTACAGACTCAGGCTGATCTTTGGGAAAGACAACAAGTAGCTGTGGTGAGAGCTATTCCTCTGCACAGCTACTGCTGATTTCTCCAGGTCTTCGATCCGGGAAATCCCTGTGTCCGTATCTCTGGTCACAATGACTCGCTTGAAGTGGTAGTAGGGCTCGGAGAAGAGGAAGTGCTGTTCTCTCTCCTCAGTTTTTGAGATTGCCGGCAGGGCGTCGATGTCTCCAGATACGGCCAGGTCGTAGGCTTGCGGCCAGGTCAGTCCTTTCATGACCTCGAACTGGATGCCGGTTCTCTCGGTGATCAACGAGATGTAGTCGGCGGCGATGCCCTTGTACGCTCCATCCCTGTCAATGAACTCAAACGGTACAAACCCAGGATCCACACCAAGCCGAACGACAGGATGATCTCTCAGGAACGCGATCTCATTCTCTGTCAGGCGGATGCTGTCGCTCTCCGCACAACAGACGGCTGCTACGATCGGGGGCAAGGCAATCAACGCAAGCAAGAGGGCGAGAAGCTTCTTCATACGAACTACCTCGCTCAGACCGATCCAGTGATCAGACCCTCACTGCACCATTTGCGTCTTCACCGTGGCCGACTCAACCATTGGTAATTCTCCACATATGACCCACAATCCTTCGGGTTTGGTAACCGTGCCGCCACTCAACAAGCCTCCAGGATCTGCCCATCTCTCGTAATGGTGACCACGTGCCAGGGGATCAGCTTGCCGCTGTTCCGAAGAGCGGCCTTGACCATCTCGAGCAGTCGACCGCAGCAGGGCA
Organism: Bacillota bacterium; assembly: GCA_012719595.1. GTDB lineage: Bacteria > Bacillota > DTU014 > DTU014 > DTU014 > JAAYAB01. Next base: position 4,673 of record JAAYAB010000134.1, on the reverse strand, counting down.
CCTCCATCTTCAGAACCGTGATGCTCTTGATTTCGTTCCGCACCAGTATCTCAGTCAGCTTCGCAGCGTAATCCGCATCGTCCAGCTTCGGGCAGCCTATCAAAGTGATTTTGCCGTTCATGAAGTCCTCGTGGATATTGGCATATGCGTAAGCCGTGCAGTCCGCTGCGATCAGGAGATGTGCGTTGTCCAGGTACGGCGCGTTCACCGGAACCAACTGTATCTGGCAAGGCCACTGGCGCAGCCGTGAAACCGGTGCACCGGCGGCTCCGGAGGCGCTGACACTGGCGCAGGAACCCACAGCGCTATGGCGCACATGCGGCACACGCGCTGAGCACTCACCTGCACTCTCGCCCGCTCTCTCTTCAGCCGTTGCCTGGTGCCGCCTGATCGCGCGCACTTCAGTTCCTGGGCAGCCGCAGGCGAGCGTAAAGGCAGCGGATTCAGCCGCCTTCTCGGTTGGGGCAGCCTCGTGCACCTCTCTGTTCAGGTGCCTCTTCACAGCCTCCTCGTCAAAGGGAGCCGCTTCCCTCTCCTCAATCGTAATCGCCCCTCTTGGGCACTCAGGCAGGCAGGCGCCAAGCCCGTCGCAATAGGATTCCGAGACGAGCACCGCCTTGCCGTCTATCAGCTGCAGCGCGCCTTCAGCGCAAGCGCTGACACAGAGCCCGCAGCCGTCACACTTCTCAGCATCGATCTTGACAATCTGTCGCTTCATAGTAGCAGTCCTCCTTCATGTTTGTTTCGCTGGCTTCAGTGTAGTAGAATTGGCCTAGGATGTCTGTAGCCGAGGCTACAGATTTAGCTGTTGAAGGATACTACACCGCCGACCTAGAACAAGCACTCTCGTAGTGTGCACTGTCTGCGAGGTGACCGCGAATGGGCACCGTTCTATCAAGCATGTCGTTCGCGATAGGGTTCTCATTCGTGGGCCTCTTCTTCTACTCGCTATCCAAACACAAGAACAGAGTTTCCAAGCTATTCTCGCTTGTCAGTCTGGCGATGGCAATATACGTGATTGGATATGCGTTCGAACTGCGCTCGCAGAGCCTGGAGTGGATCAAGTTCTTCCTAAAGGTTGAGTACTTCGGACTCCCGTTCATGTTCGTGTTCTGGCTGATGCTCCTGCACAAGGTTTTCCTGAATAGGGATCCTTCGCTGAAGCTCACAATCGCCTTGATGGCCATACCCGTGCTCACGCTTTTCTTCAGCGCGACCAACGATTTTCACCACCTGTACTACGCTGACATGTCAATTGTCCAGCACAACGGATTCGTCACCGCCAAGCTGACAAAGGGACCCTGGTATATCGTCAACACTGTCTACGGCTTCGGGACCCTGCTTGTCGGGATAGGATTGACGCATAGAGCGTGGCGCAGGTCGGCCTGCTCGAAGATGCAGACCGTTCTTCTGACGATCGGTGTACTGGTTCCAGGCGTTGTCGAGATTGCGTATTTCGCAGGTTTGTCCCCCTACGGGCTTGACATGACGCCGTTTACGTCAAGCGTTTTCGCAGCGTGCTATTATGTCGCGCTGTTCCGTTACGACCTATTTGAGCTGAAGGACCGTGGAAGACTCCTGGGCTCAGTGCACTTCATGCTCGATATCACACAGCAACGGCAGTTCGTCAATCAGCTTGACAATCTCGCCAGCTACGATGGTGGTACCGAGATCTACAACAGAAGGAGGCTCCTGGAGGAAGCTGAGAGAGAGGCCCTGAGAGCACATAGGCTGGGTATCCACCTGTCGGTCCTGATGCTTGATATCGACAGCTTCAAGGGAGTCAATGACACCTATGGACATCTGGCTGGAGACGAAGTGCTCAAGACTGTAGTCCAGGCCTGCAAGCGAAGAATCCGAAGCACCGATGTCATTGGCAGGTATGGCGGCGAGGAGTTCATGATTCTGCTCCCAGGAGCGGATTTGGAGAACGCGACGGCCGTTGCTGAAGACATCAGGCAACAGGTCGAGAGCATGGAGACAGAGCATGCTGGCGACAGGATTAGAGTCACCGTCAGCATAGGGGTCGCTTCATTGAACGAGAGTGAAGGATCCGACATACGCATGGCGATAGACCGGGCTGACTCAGCACTGTACGGTGCGAAGCTCACCGGGAGAAACCGAGTAGTCTGTGCCGTGTAGAGACTTTGGCCGTTGTGAGCCAATCTCGGGATGCCAATAGAGACTTCCGTTAGCCACAGGTGCGGAAGCGGAGGCAGATGCGGAAGGAGGTGCGCACGGTGCCTACAGACGCCTATCCGGCCATACACCCCGATCCCGCGTTGTTCCGATCGCCTCTGTTTGAGGGAATCGGCCGCGATGAGCTGCCCGTGATGCTCAAGTGCCTCCAACCGATCAAAGTAGAGCATAAGAAAGGTGAGTACATCGCGACATCGGGTGAGCGTCTCAGAGGAATCGGAGTAGTAGTCAGCGGGAAGGCGGCGGTCGTCAGAGAGACCGCAGCCGGCGACCGGATCGTGATGACGATTCTCGAACCGGGCGACCTCTTTGGGGAAATTGCGGCTTTTGCCAAGGAGCCGCGGTGGCCTGCCACTGTACAGGCACAAGAAGCCTCGACCGTGCTCATCATCCCCCGAGATGGAATCGTAGGACAATGCGCCAACGCCTGCTCTTGGCACGAGACTCTGATCAGGAACATGCTCCGGATCGTTACAGAGAAAGCCCTGATGCTGAATCAAAAGGTCACATACCTGACGATCAAGAGCATGCGCGGGCGGATCAGTGCATTCCTGCTCGATCATTACAACAGGCAGCGCACTGCCATCATAACCCTGCCAATGAACCGCAACGAAATGGCCGACTTCCTCGGTGTCTCCCGGCCCTCGATGTCCAGAGAGCTGAGTCGGATGAAAGAGGAAGGCCTGATTGACTTCCACCTCTCAACCTTTCGCATCCTAGATCTAGACGACCTGAAGAGATACGCATCCTCAATTTAACGTCAAACATTCTGACTCACAATAGCCGAGTGTGCCGCCGCAACCCTGATCGATGTGATTTCAGCGACCTGGTCACCCACAAAGGTGCGGTGAGGCCCAACGGTTGAGTCGGTGATCACCATCTTTCCCTTGCGCAGAGGTGTGATGTAGAGGTAAATCGGCTTTTCACCCACTTCGGGAAGGAATCTCTTGAGCCAGATCTCCCAGGTCGTCCCGTTGTTGAAGTTGTCGCTGATCACCTTCCCTTCGATCATCGCGCTGCCGATGTCGCCTCGGTAGTCGATCTGAAGCAGCACGTCGTCAACACCTGCGAACGATTGCGGCGAGATCTGCACTACCGCTTTGTTCGGCCTGACGTTTTCAATCCTCAGATCTATCTCTTTTTCTGGCAGCTTCAGAGTGTAGCGCGTGAACAGACCCTCTGTCTCCGCCTTGCAGATCCCCTGGGATGTCCTGAGGCCATCGGCGACATCTGGAAAGACGCTGAGCGTCATCTCGGTGCTGCCGACCTTCTGCAGCTTGACGTACCCGTCTCTGGCCAAGACCGCCGAGTCAGAGATGATGATCCGGTCTCTGCCCCACGCGTTGACTCGCCACAGATCAAGCGCCTGATCTCTCGTGAGAGTGCATATCGCAGCCTTGGCACCGGTCTTCGTAACTAGCCTGACGACGCCGCCCGTACCCGGCTCGACGAACGCATAGACCGAACCCCCGTCCCGCTCCATGGCGCCTCGTCCATCGCGCCCCATGGTGCCTCTTCCATCGCGCCCCATGGTGCCTCTTCGATTGCGCTCCATCTTGCCCCCGCAGACCTCGATGCTCGAGATACTTCGGCTGTCGAAGCAGTACTCGGGAGCCATCCCCTCATGGGCGAAGAAGAAGTAGTAGACTTCGTCCTCCACTCGAAGCCGCGTGACGGGCTGGGCAGTCGAGTACCTCAGCCTCGCCCCTTCGATATCCAGGTTGATAGGCAGTATCGCGCATTCGCCCTTCTTGAGCGTGAAGCGGCCCCTCCTAGGGAGTTCGATTTCTCCTGAAGGAGTATTCACACGCATCTGTATGTCTTGCTGGTCCTTGAGCTCAACATGATCCTGGTAGTTGTTGAGGAACAGAAACGCAGAGTCGCCTTGGACTCTGGCAGCATATCTCAGGGTGTCAGTGTCATCGGGCGCAATGGAGTCGTTGCTCTCGGGAAGCACAGTCGCCATCGGGATTAACACGTCGCGGAACTCGTGAAGGAACAGGTGCAACGTCTTCAGGCGCTTGTATGACTCTCTTATCTGGCCGAATTCGCCGAGCGGCGCTTGGAAGTCATACGAGATCTTCGGGACCACTCGCTCGTTCATGTACGAGTGCTTGCCTATCGGATTCGATCCCCCGTGGTACATGTAGTACCCAATGAAGTTGCAGCCTCCGGCAATCTTGACTAGAGCCATTGCCTCGACGCTCTCAGAAGGCACTACAAACCTGTATTTGTACCAGACCTGCATACCCCCGCCCATCTCGCAGCAGGCATAGGGGTAGTCCTCGATGCGGTAACCTGCCCTGGCGTCGGCAACGGTGAGGGGCTGGCCGTCGCCTGCAGGATTGCCATCGCCTGCGGGATTGCCGTCTCCTGCAGGGTTGCCGTCGTCGTCGCTTCCAGGGCCGCCATCGCCGCCCGAGCTGGCTCTGCCCGGTCTACTGCAATGCAGGTCTCTAAACAGGTATTCGGGT
>JAAYAB010000133.1 GCA_012719595.1 Bacillota bacterium | reverse complement strand
CGGCCGTCCGTTCTTTCTCTACTTGGCACACATGCATGTCCATCTACCTCACTACGCACCTGAGCGCTTCTTGAGGGAGTCCAGAAACGGCCGTTACGGCGCAGCGGTCGCCTGTATAGACTGGGCCACAGGGGCGATCCTGTTCGAGTTGCGCCGGCTCGGACTGGATGAGCGCACGCTTGTCGTGTTCACAAGCGATAATGGCTCTCGGTGCGGAGGAGGAGGGGGCAGCAACGGGATCCTGCGGGGGACGAAGGGAACCACATGGGAAGGCGGCCTGAGAGTGCCGTGCATAATGCGATGGCCGGGGAAGATCCCTGCCGGAGCTGTGTGCAGGGAGTTGGCCACAGCTATGGACTTCTACCCGACCTTTGCGGCGCTTGGGAGAGCGCCTCTGCCTCAGGATCGAGTCATCGACGGGAAAGACCTGTGGAGTCTGATCTCCTCGGAGCAACCTTCGGTCAGGTCTCCTCACGAGGTCTTTTTCTACTACGTGCGGAACCGTCTCGAAGCCGTGCGAGACAGGCGCTTCAAGCTCCATGTCTACAAGGGCGACAAGCCGGTTCAAGAGCTTTATGACCTCGAGTCAGATCCAGGCGAGACCACCAACGTGTTCGACGCCTACCCTGATGTCGTTCGCGAACTGACCGGCAGACTGCAGGAGTGCCGCGAGGACATAGGCGATGAGCTGACAGGCACCGTCGGCCGCAACGCCCGGCCTATCGGTCGTGTCGATCACCCAGACACGCTCACTCACTACGATCCCCGGCATCCATATATGATGGCTTTGTACGATCTGAAGGACAGGGGATAGAGGCGCCCCACATCGAGGGAGGCGCCTCATAGCTCTTGCAGGTCGGCTCTCGGGACGGTATGTCAACACTCGCACCGGCGTCGCCAGTGTCCGACGGCCGCCGCCCGATGGCTGCCGCCCGACGGCCGCTGCTCGACGGCCGCCGCTCGACTGCCCTTAGGAAGCGGTCGTTCTGTCCCGCACCATGCGCTCATACAGAACCGGGATAAACACCAGGGTCAGCAGTGTGGCGTACAGCAGTCCGCCGATTGCCGTGACAGCAACTGGCTGCATCATCTCGGCGCCTTGCCCCATACCCAAAGATGTCGTGGAGAGGGCGATGATAGTCGTCAGCGCAGTCATCAGTATCGGCCTCAGCCGGTCGGCCCCCGCCTTCCTGACGGCATCCCGTCTGTTCATTCCCGCTTCCATCATCTTGTTCGCGTAGTCTACAAAGACGATCGCGTTGTTGACCACCACTCCGCAGAGAATGATGAGTCCGAGGGCTGCAGGTATGCTCACAGGCATACGAGCTATGATCAGCCCAAGGAAACCTCCGGTGAACGCCAGCGGTATGGTAAACATGACAATGAACGGGGACAGCAGAGACTGGAACTGAGCCACCATCACTAAGTAGATGAAGATGACTCCAAGCACCAGCATCAGGAACAGGTCTCTGAACGAGGTCATGAGGAGCTCTTGCTCGCCGCCCATCGTCACTGAGTAGCCCTCAGGAACGTCGAGCTCGGCGAGTTTCTGTTCGATTTGGCTGCTGACCTTCCCGACGTTGTAACCTTCGGCCAGCTCAGCGGATACCGTAATGTATCGCTGCTGGGATTCACGAGTGATCGACTCAAACCCCAGGGCTTCTTGAACGTCCGCTACATCCTTGAGCGCTACCTCGGTGCCCAGAGGCGTCGAGATCTTGAGGTTTGCGAGGTCGTCCGCAGTTGCCGGAGCACCGGCGTAGTCCTCTACGTACACGTCGACATCTCTGACACCTATCGGAATGGAGGCGGCTGCTCTTTCGGAGGCCAGAAGCTGATTGATCTGCATAAATACCTGAGCAGCAGTAAGGCCGTTCGCCAAGCTCTTCGCCTTGTCGACCATGACGCGCAGCTCCGGCGACGTTCGATCGAGGCCGTCGGATACGTCTACTGTGCCTTCCACAGATGATACGATGGCGGCTACCTGCGTCGCCAGCTCCTTCAGAGTATCCAGGTCTCGTCCGCCGATGCGCACGGCCACCGTGCTGCCCGTCAGCGCAGAGATGTCCATTGCAGCGTCGCTGACTGCGACCTCGAACTTGAGATCTGAGGTCTCATTCCTGATGGCCTGAGCGACTTCGGCCGTCGATCTGGATCTGTCCTCTTTGAGCAGGACGTACATGGACACAGAGTCTCCGCTGCCTCCTCCGCGGGCAGACCCCATTCCGCCCATTCCCATCATGCCGCCGATCGACGCGCCGACAGTCTCCACTTCGGGCACATCTGACACAATCGACATGACCTTGTCCGCAGCAGCCGCAGTCTCGGCGAGCGCCGTTCCTCTCGGGAGAGTCACAGTCACCATGATCTGTCCCGTATCGGTTTCCGGCATCAGCTCTGTTCCGAGGGACAGCACGCCTAGAGTGCTGGCGATGAAGAGGACGATGACCAATCCTACGACTACCGCCTTGTGGTCGAGGGAGTATGCGAGCAGCTTGCCGTACAGCTCCTTGATCCTGTCGACGACTCTGTGTCTCAGCTGCTCCTCCCCTGAGGTGATCCTTGATGCAATCATTGGAACGAGGGTAAGAGCAACTGCTAGACTAGCCAACAGAGAATATGCGATCGTGAGGCCCATCTCTGTGAACAGCTGCCGCGTGAGTCCCTGGGTGAATATGATCGGCACAAAGACAGCGATCGTAGTCAGAGTGGATGCTGTGATAGCCCCGGTCACTTGGGCGGCGCCTTCGATCGCCGCTTGGACCGGCGATTTCCCTTCTGCCCTCATGCGATAGATGTTCTCGATCACCACGATCGAGTTGTCGACGAGCATTCCGACTCCGAGAGCCAGGCCTCCCATGGACATGACGTTGAGAGTCACATTGCTGAAGTACATCAGCACAAACGCCGTCACCAAGCTGACGGGTATCGAGAAACCAACCACTAAGGTCGGACGGATGTCCCTCAAGAACAGCAGCAGGATGGCGATTGCCAGAAGGCCTCCGATGAGCAGATTGTTAACGACCGCTCCGACCGCCATTCGGATGTACTGTCCCTGATCCATGAGAGGGACCAGCTCGAGGCCTGGATGCGCCTTTTCGATCTCTTGCGCCTTTGACAGGACTCTTCGGCTGACATCGGAGGTGGCGTATTCGGTCTGCTTCTGCACTGTCATGATGACCGCGTCGTTGCCATTGACTTTTGTATACATCTCGTCCGAGTTGTCTGTGACAAAGATGTCAGCGACATCCTCGAGCACTACGGGTTCGGTTCCCGGGAACGGCGGGACGAAGATGGGCAGAGTGCGCAGCTGTTCCAGGCTGTCTATGCCATCGCCGACCCTCACGAGGTAGTCGGCGTCGTCGCTGGAGAGGTATCCTGCAGGCATTTCGAAGTTCTGGCCTTTCAGGACTCCTGCGATCGTATCTTTGGAAAGCAGCTGACTGCTGAGCAGCGACGCTGGAGACTGAGTCGAGGCTGCCGCACCGCCCTGGAGCGACGTGGAGGGCTGAGTCGTGGAGGACTGAGCTGATGCCGCTCCGCCGCCCTGGAGCCACGCCGGGAGCTGAGCCGACGCAGTGCCTCCGCTCTGGGGCTGGCTGCTCATGAGCGCGGCCAGGCCCGACAGCTGGCCTCCTGTCGATCCTGGCGAGCCCGAACTAAGAGGAGTTGCTGAGGACAGCATGGCAGCCATGATGGCGCTCTGCATCTTCGCGGTGGTTTGAGATATTTTATCCTCGTTGAGCCTTACGACGATCTGTCGTTCGACGAGGCCGATCGCGGTTACTGATGCGACACCTTCGACGCTCTCGAGCGCGGGAATGACAGTCTCCTCAATGAGCACAGACGACTCCTCAATCTCTGCACCCTCAACTGCGGCCGACAGCACTGTCACAGGCATCATGTCCGGATTGAGGCGCATGATAGTCGAGCGCCCCACTTCATCCGGGAGATAGGATCTCAACATCTCGAGACCCTCTCGCATCTCAATGATTGCCGAGTCCATGTTTGTCGTCTCATTGAACTCGAGAATCACTAAAGACATGTTCTCTCGCGAGATTGACCGAACGTTGTGGATATTGCTGATCGATGCCATCGACTGTTCGATCGGCTTGGTCACAACCATCTCCACTTGCTCCGGATTTGCGCCCATATACGGGGTGATGACGATCGCGTACGGCAAGTTGATGCTTGGAAGGAGATCGACTGTCGTGTTCATGACGGACACGACTCCGAGGATGCCGATGACGATGATCGCAACAATAACTGTGTAGGGTCTCTTGATGCCAAACTGCGGAAGCATGCAGGTCACTCCATTCGAGTAGGTACGCGTCTTGAGTCTGGCGGCTGATCGACCGACTAGTCTTCGTCCAGTATCGAGCTGAGCTTCTCCAATCCCTGAATAACCTGGTGAAGGTCCTCAGTGGAGGCCTTCCCGAAGAGCTCGAGCATAAGCTCTTCGATGCGAGACTCGATGTCGCGTGCGAGGTTCTCGCTTGATTCGGACAGGGCCACAAAGACAACCCGCCGATCGTATTCGCCGTGAGTCCTGCTGACGAGCCCCGACTTGACCAACCTGTCCACCATGACTGATGTGGTGCTGTTGGTCAGGCCCATTCTTGCACTGAGGTCGCTCATTCTCATGGGGCCGTGGCGCTTGAGGCAGGCCAGAACGGACAGCTGCGCGAACGTCAGTCCTGAGTCAGGGAACTCGACGCGCACCTTTCTCTGTAGTTTGCCCCCTACCTGCTTCATCAGACCGAGAATCCTGCGAGCAGTATCTCTGTTCTCCATGCACTCACCTCGTCAAGTTGTCGGGAAATGCTTGGATACTTTGAATCAGAATAGTTTGTACACGATTATTTGGTATTCGTACGATGTTAGTCTACACCCGGCGTCAGCCACCGTCAATTGCGAGGGGTTGCTTCTTTCGGAATGTCCACTTGAGCCAGCCTCCGTCCACAGTATCAGGATCAAAAGGCGAGCATGAGGCATATACTACCACTAATCCCCACAGCTTTCGTTGGCGCAGAGGAAGGGTATCTGTGCGGACTTGTAGAATACCAACGGTCGATTGTCCGCGGCCAAGCCTCATAGACGGGCTACGCGACATATCAAGTGGGAAGGGCGTTTGCTCGACAGCAACGGCTTGCTGCACGCGCCGCCAATTGGGAGAGACAGCTTATGATAGTGACTATCACAGCAAACCCGTGCCTGGATCGCAATGTTTTGGTTGAACGAATGGTGTCTGACGATACCATGCACCCAATTCTGGTCACCGACGACCCTGGGGGAAGCGGCATCAACGTATCGAGGGTTCTGACCAGATTTGAGCGCAAGAACATAGCTGTGGGATTCCTGGGCGGAGGAACCGGCCAGGATGTAGCAAGACTGCTTGACGAAGAGGGTGTCGTGCATCGGTTTACCGAGATCAAAGGCAACACTAGAACGAACATGATCATCAGCGACAAATCGACGAGAGCTCAGTATCGGATCAGTTTCCCGGGTCCTGACATTGCTCCTTCAGAGGTTGAGAGCTTCATGAACGGCATGAATCAGTACCTCGATGCCGAGTTCTGGTCGATTGGCGGGAGTCTGGCCAAGGGTCTTCCTGAGACGCTGTACCGGGATTTGGTCAGACTTGGCAATTCCAAAGGAGTCAAAGTCGTGCTCGACACGTATGGCGTGCCGTTCAGCCTCGGGCTCCGCGAGTCGCCTTTCTTGGTGAAGCCCAACGAGTTCGAGTTGTCCCGGATTGTGAAGCGAGATCTGAACACCCTCCAGGATTTTGTCGATGCCGCGAAATCGCTCCACCGGCAGGGTGTGAGCATCGTGGTCGCCTCTCGTGGCGCCGAAGGCGCTCTCCTGGTGTCGGACCAGGGAGTCTGGAATGCGATTCCTCCCCGCGTCGAGGTCAAGAGCAAAGTTGGCGCCGGAGACTCGACCGTAGCTGGAGTCCTGATGGCGGTAGCCGACGGGCTTAAGCACGATGAAGCTGTCAGGATGGGAGTCGCCTGTGGGACTGCCACGACGTTGACCGAGGGGACAGGCCTTTGCCTGAAGTCTGACGTGCTCGACATCTATGAGAGAGTTACCGTCCAAGCCATTGATTAGCAAGCACGGCGAAATCAGCTAGGATTATCGGTCTTGCCGCGGGCATTCTATGTAATGAGGTTTATAGCGGTCGAGCTAAGATCCATGCAGGATCTAACGTCTTGGGTCTTGTATGGGTCGAGCAGATGGTCTGCATGGGTTCTACCGTTGGATCCATGCAGGCCTGCGCACAGATCATTGCAAGTGGGCCAACTTATGGCGGTGGTTGAGCAGATCATCGCTGTAGGGAAACCTATTTGCAGTGGTCAAGCCAAGATTGACACAGGAGCGAAAGGGTTGTGTTGCAGTCGAGAGACTGCAGCATGATCCCCAAGTTTCGGTGTCAGTCGGCCAAAGATCATTGTAGGTGGTGTAATGGCTGCTCAGTGCCGAGAGGTGTTGGGTAGTCACGTAACCATCTGCAGTGGTCGGCGGGCAGATCGCTATAAGCCTACTCACAATCGTGGCAGCCTTCTGATCCGCATCGTTGTTTACTGGCTCTGATCAGGATCAGTCGCTGCCACGATCTATGTGTACATGTGCCATCTCATGACTTCGGGTTGAACAGCAGTGACACAAGAAACGAGAACACTATAGCTGCAGCAATGCCAGAGCTGGTGAGTTCGAACATGCCTGAGAGCAGTCCCAGCACTCCGGTTCGTTCCGCTTCGCGAATAGCTCCCTGGGTCAGCGCGTTTCCAAAGCTCGAAATCGGCAGCGTCGCTCCGGCTCCGGCGAAGTCAATCAGGCGTTGATAGAGGCCGAGACCTGACAGGATGCCTCCCGCGACCACAAAGGCCGATAGGACATGTCCCTGAGTGAGATTCGTGGTATCGATGATCACCTGCCCGAGGGCGCATATTGCGCCTCCCACCAGAAATGCCGCAAGATAGTTGTTCACCTGGCTCACATCCTATCTCTCAATGGATCGAGGTTGCCACCTGCTCGGTTCACGTCCTGCTCCTCAATAGATTGGGATAGCTGCTCACTTGGTCCACGTCCTACCTCTCGATAGAGATGGCGTGTGCGATCGACGGTATGGCCTCGCCCTGATGGCATGAGGTCGGGCTGTGAAGTGCGCCTGTCGCTACCAGGAGCAATCTGGAGAGCGATCCCTGGCGCAGCTGCCTGTACAGCTTCGAGAACAGCACCAGTGCAGAGCAGACACACCCGCTGCCGCCGGCGTGGACTCCTTGGTCCTTGTCATAGAGCATGATGCCGCAGTCAGCGAGGTTTGCGGCTAACTCCATGTTCATCTGCTCTCTGGCGAGGTCCCTCAATAGCTGGTGGCCGAACTGGCCGAGATCCCCGGTCACGATGAGGTCGTAGTAGTCAGGCCCTCTCGAGATGTCCTCGAAGTGCTGCACGATAGTGTCCAGAGCTGCGGGTGCCATTGCTGCGCCCATATTGAAGGGGTCGGTCGACCCGGTCTCGATCACTCTTCCAAGAGTGCAGGAAGTAATCTTCGGTCCTTCACCCGAGTCGGCTATCAGAGCAGCAGCGGCACCTGTAGCAGTCGACTGCGAGTACGGGGGACGCTGCATCCCATACTCGACGGGATACCTAAACTGCCTCTCAGCTGAGCTGTTGTGGCTCGATGTCGCCACGACCACCTTGGATGCATAGCCGCCGTCGATCAGCATCGCTGCGACTGCTGAACACAATGACGTCGCTGAACAGGCGGAGTACATGCCTAGAAACGGGATGGGAAACTGCGAAGCCGTGTAGTTCGATACGATGATCTGATCCAGGAGGTCGCTAGCGATGAGGAAGTCGATGTACTCCGGGAGGTCTCCAGTCTTGCGGAGGACCTCGTTGACGGCATCTTCCATCATCTTGGCCTCCGCTTTCTCGAACGACTTCTGACCGTACATCCCATCGCTAGTGGCTCTGTCAAAGAGGTTGCCGAGGGGTCCCTCTGACTCCAGCGGCCCGGCAATCGTGTAGGCGCCAACTATGATGGGAGGCACCGAGAACTGGACAGTCTGCTTGCCTCTCTTCTTGTTCTTCAACTGGTAATCCCTCCGGCGGGGTTATGTTCAGGGGGCGACTGATTGCGCTACCGCACCAGCGATACTACTAGACCCACGACGAAAGCTGTTACCACACCGTAGAGGATCACCGAGCCGGCGAGGCCGAACAGGTGGCTCCCGATTCCATAGATCAGTCCTTCTCGCTTGTACTCGAGAGCCGACGAGACCATCGAGTTGGCGAAACCCGTGACGGGCACGGCCAGGCCTGCGCCTGCGAACGAAGCGATCTTGTCGAACACGCCGAGGCCTGTGAGCAGGGCTCCGAGGAATATGACCGTCGCGACTGCTGCGTTTGACGCCATGTCATGGGTCAACCCGAAGACATCGCTGTAGACGTTTATCAACAACTCGCCGAAGCAGCAGATCAGGCCTCCAGAGATGAAGGCCCTCAGAATCCTTGAGAGCAGGTTCACCTTCGGTTTCTTGGCATCTACCATCTGTTGGTACTGTTTTTGCGAGAGTTTGACGCGCGGCGAGTTGATGGGCTTGTCCTGAGACACTGCATAACACCCCTAGATGTTGCGCTCTTTGATTAGTGTGGGCAAGACCAGCAACTCTATTCCCGTGCAGATGAGGAACAGCACGTTGAGCTTCTCTTCTAGGTGCGAATCGCTTTTGCACGGCTCACTTGATTGTGGTACAATGCAAGCTGAAGACTCATATCGAGTTTCGAACAGGAGGTTTTCTCATGAAGGAAAGAGTCAAGGAAGTCCTGGACAAGATCAGACCGTCGCTGCAGGCAGATGGCGGCGATGTCGAGCTTGTCGATGTCATAGATGGCGTCGTGACCGTGAGGCTGCAGGGAGCCTGCCATGGATGCCCGATGTCACGGATCACTCTGAAGAACGGTATTGAGCGCTATCTGAAGAACGAGATACCGGAGGTAAAGGAAGTCCAGTCAGTCTAGCCGGCTCTTCGGCCGTGCCTGATCACATCTCTTGGGGAGGCATGGATACGATGTCCGAATCGAAGACCAGGGTCCGTCAGTTACCCAGCACGGTTGTCAGTCTGTTGCTGTTAGCGGCTGCAGTTCTCATTGCTGGACAAGCAATGCTTCCTGCTGTGGCTGGAGCCCAATCGGCCAGCGCATCCGTGCCTTCCACAGAGCAGCGAGCCTCGGACGATTCGACCAGCAGGGCGATCTACGGTCAGCGATACGTAGGGCTCTATGACGGAGACAACTTCATTGGCGATCATGCCGTGACAAGGGAAGAGCTGCTTTCGATAGTGGATCGTCTGCTGAAAGACATAGAGGCTGGGAAGATCCATGTTGAGAGCTCAGACGCTGAGTTGTTGCGAACTGTGGTTGTGGAGTTCCAGGAGAAGCTCATGGAACTGGGCAACCGGGTTCAGGTGCTGGATGCAGAGATGCAGGTGCGGCACAAGAGAGACGTAGTCCTTACGGAGCAGACGCTCCTGGTCAAGGAAGAGGCAAATGACCTCATGGCCAAGATCACGGCGTTCGCCGAGGATCTCAGACGGTTCGTTCTCGACCAGGCTGCCTCCACTGCCGAGGAACTCGAGGCGGCTGCGGAAAGCCTGAGCCGCTTCAGCGAGCGGATCGATGAGATAGTCCTCGAGATCGATGACCTGCAGTCGAGCCTGGGAGTGTCGAACGCCGACGTCCTGAAGCGCATAGAAGAACTCAAACACGAGCTGAACGTTATATCGAGCCGATTCAGCACGCTGAGGACTGAGACTCTCAACACCTACGATACCCTGGTATCCAAGATGGATGACCTCGAGAAACGGTTGACAGACGCACTCAAGTCCGCCGAAGAGAAGATGGCTGCGCAAGAGCAGCGCATCAGCCAGCTCGAACGCCAGTTGGCAGTGAATCAGGTCAAGTATGAGGCCGACCTGAACGCGTTGAGCGATATGGTTCTGTCGCTGAGCGCACGACTGTCTGCGCTCGAGAGCGGCCAGCCGGGCGCTTCCTCGGGCGGGACATCTGACGCAGAAGCGGGGAACTAGGCAAGATCCTCGACCGTCTCGTGAGCGAAGTGCTCCAGGAGTCCGATTTCGTCCAGAATGTAGAGAAGCGAATACTTCTGGCTGATCTCCTTGGAGCAGACGATCGCATCCTCAACTAGATCTCGTGAATATCCCATGTTTTGAAACCTGTAGGGCGACTTCGCTGCGTCAAGCAGTGATGTGAGTTCTGCAGGTTTTGGTATATCATGCAGCACCATCTGCTGGAGCCGCTCCCAGTTCGCCGACAGATACTCCTTTATATACTTCGCTCGGGCTTCGCCGGGCAGATTCGACCGCCATCTCTGTATCATGGCAGGGGCGGTGCGGCCATAGACTTCTGTCAGCCGGGCAACTCGCCGTTCCGGTGACTGCGGCCGCGGCGGGGCGGCCATCAACCTCTCGATCTCTGCGAAGTCATGTGAGAACACCTTGTGGTACATGGTGGACATGATATAGGTGCCAAGCGACACCTTTTCCCCGTGCAAGTGAGCCGGCGCCTCTCCCGTCAACGCCTTCATCTCTAGAAAATGCGATATGTGGTGTTCAGCTCCTGAGGCAGCCCGGGAGATTCCGACCATTGCTATGGCCAATCCGGAGACTACGAGGCCTTCCATAATCGCAGAAACCGTCTCATCGCTGTAAGGACTGTCGGATGTGCACTGACTGCCCGATTCGCACTGACTGCCCGATCGCGATGCTTGCGCACCGCCCGATGACGATGCGTCTGGACTGCTCGACTGCAATGCATCTATGCATCTTCTGAGGGCGTCTTGGACAAGCCCTATCGTGTATTCGCAGATGTATTCGCCGTTGACCATGTGGGCCAGCCGCCAGTCCATCCTCGCGATGACCTTGCCGATCAGATCCCCAAAGCCTGCGGCCTTCATGTGCTCAGGAGCCTTGGACAGCACCTCGGTATCGCCTACGATAGCGGCGGGGAGCTTCCCTTGGACTGTGGTCTTGACGCCGTCGACCACGAGTGAACTGATAGAAGAAGCGTATCCGTCCATCGATGGAGCTGTTCCTACAGCTATGAACGGAATGGACATCTTGTATGCCACGTGGCGCACTATGTCGTTGATCGTGCCGGATCCGACTGCGATGAGGCATTGTGTGCCGGGTTCGATGGCGAGCAGCACCGTGCCCAATGTCTTTTCGTCGGGGACAATGGGTTCTTCTCCTCGAATCACGCAGGTTGTGAGATCGACCTGCGTGCCTTTGAGCATCAGCTCGAGTCGCTCGCCGGCTGCTCGGTAGGTGTTTGTATCGCAGACCATCGCGACTCTGCGTCCGGGGGACACTTGTTGCACGATGCGTCCTATGTCGTCAAGCGCGTTTGGCCTGATGATTATGTCACCCATGTCGACTGCATGGGCTCTGCCACACGCACAGTTCGTTCTGTTTGCTTTCTCAGTCAGGTTCGTCAGCAAGTTCGTCACTCCGTTTCTGGGTTGCCGGTCGCATATGCTTT
Source organism: Bacillota bacterium (assembly GCA_012719595.1). GTDB lineage: Bacteria > Bacillota > DTU014 > DTU014 > DTU014 > JAAYAB01. The sequence continues at coordinate 16,338 of JAAYAB010000133.1, read as the reverse complement.
CTGCTGAGCTGTGATTGATTCCTCCAAAATATCTTCTCTTGGCAGTTGTATGGATGCCAATTTGATGGTATACTAACGGTGAAACAGAACAAATGTTCGATAAGCCCCTGTGGCGACAGGGGTTGTTTTAGCAGCAATCATCGAACATATGTTTGGGAGATGGCTGCCTTGAGACAGTCATGCTGCATAAAGATAAGCGATTTCCCGATGAGATGCGAGGAGCTGCGAGACCGGGAGCTTTGCGATCTTCCATACATAATCACACGAGACAACAGCATCGCATATATATCCACACTTGCCGCAAGGACAGGCGTGGATTTCAGGATGAGTGTAAACCTGGTAAAGGCCATTTATCCAGGCGTCCGCATATTGCCATACGATGGCGATCTGTATTGCACGATGCATCGAGTCTTCCTGGACATATACGCCGATTGCTCGCCTTTTGTCGAGCCCATGAGGGAGGGAGAGGCTTTTATCGATCTGACAGGTGTCCAGGATGATGCCGCTGAGGTTCGGCGGATCATTGACAGAGTGCGGACGGAATCCCCGGTATCCGGTATTTACATGGCTTTTTGCTCTTCTACTTCAAAACTGATCTCACGCATAGGTGCAAACATAGCTGCCGCATCGAGCGACTCTTGGAGACACCGGAAAGGGCTTGCAAAGCATGTCAGGGACTCTGATGCGGATTTCGTCTTTCTGGTGATCAAGGACGAATCGAAGGCTGATTTTATCGAGCGTCTGCCGATTCAGTACCTTTGGAGCGCAAATGCAGAGGACGTGAGCAAGCTCTATCAGCTTGGAATCAATCGCATCGGCGATATCCGCAAAATCCCCGTCAGTGTGCTTGCCGGGCAGATCGGTGACTCGGCTTACAGGGTTCTCGAGATGAGTTATGGCATAGACGGCACTCCTGTATATCCATGTTATCCGGAGGTGGAGCTATGGGAGAAAAGGACGTTCGAAGGCGGAGCGGACAATCTGGAAAGCCTGACGCTGGCGATGGACGACATCCTTCAGGTTCTCGTCAAAAGGCTCACAGACATGGACATGACCACTTCAAGTCTTTCTCTTCAGGTCTTTTTGTCGGGCAAGGAGGAGGGCCGGGTCATTTCCCATGACAAGAAGCTCAAGCGTCCCACCGCTTCTCTGAGATATGTCGAAAGCGCCCTGAATCGGATGATTCAGCTGATCGTCCGGGATTTGTGCACAGGCGACTCTGGCTCTGCCGGGGGCCCTCACTCTGCTGGCGATTCTCGCTCTGCGGGGGATCCTCACCCTGCGGGAGGCTCTCGTTCTGCCGAGGGCTCCCGCCCTGCCGGGAGTTCTCACTCTGCCAGGTCAGAGGTTTCAGAACATAACGATGCGGATGTGCGTCCGACTGATTCAAGGGTGATATCAGGGATATGCGTCAGATTCAAAGACATACAGCGAGCGGATGCAGGCAAAGTGAATCTGTTCGATGACGTTGGAAAGGAGGAACGAGAGCAGTTGCTTGAGAGGACTATGTTCAGCATCGAGGGACGGTTTGGTGCGAACACGATAGAGCTGGCCGGAGCATTGGCGAGTTCTAGACGTGACAAGCTCAGAGCTGCTCTTGACGTGTTCTAGGATCTGTTTCCACGGATCAGGAGTTGGCGGGTATGAGCAGGATCATCAACAGACCCGTAGATGTGGTGATCGACGATCTGCAGCGGCCGATGCGGTTTCTATGGCGCGGCAAATGGATTCCAGTCGGTTCGATAGTTCGGAGATGGCGGGAGGTTGGGAGGTGGTGGCAGGGAGAGGGCGAGAGCACGTTCTATACGATCGTTTCAAAGGATCTAAGCATATATGAGTTGAGCAACTCCTCTCGAGACGGGTGGCAGCTGGTCAGGATATACGATTGATAGGAGAAGGGCGAGAAAAACCCCCGGCAAGAGCCGGGGGGAGACGCCAACGAAACGGTCACGGAGCAGCCAGCCATTTGCCCGCCGGCGAAGTGCTGCGCGTTGGGAAGCTTCGCCTGTTGGTGAAGCCGCCGCAGGCCGCGAGGCGCCGGCTACCGTTGAACCAGCCCCAGCTTGCGCCTGAAGTCCTCGAGGGTCGGCGCAGCAAGTGCTTCGACTCGATCTCTGCCTCTTTGCAGGATCTCCTCGATCACTCCGGGCTTGCACAGCTCTTCGAAGCGCTTTTGGATGGGCTCGAGGGTCTCTATTATGATCTCGGCCAAATCCTTTTTGAACTGGCCATACCCTGAGTCGCCGTATTTCTTCTCGATCTCCTCGATCGGCTGACCGCTGCACAGCGAGTAGATGACGAGGAGGTTGGATATGGCCGCCTTGTTCACTTCATCGTACTTGACTTCCCGGCCCGAGTCTGTGACTGCAGAGCGTATCTTCTTCCGGACGACATCCGGAGGATCAAGGAGAGCGATGTAGCTTTTCGGGTCGTCGGATGACTTGGACATCTTCTCCTCCGGATTCACCAGGCTCATGATGCGCCCGCCTGCGCTCCTGGGAGGAATGTATGGCTCAGGGACCTTGAAGGTCTGACCAAAGCGGCTGTTGACTCGAATCGCGATGTCTCTCGCCAGCTCGAGGTGTTGTTTTTGGTCTTCGCCGACAGGCACCTGATCTGTCTGATAGAGCAGTATGTCCGCAGCCATCAGGACCGGATAGGTGAAGAGGCCGGCCGTCACGACCTCGTTCTTGGCAGACTTGTCCTTGAACTGCGTCATCCGCCTGAGCTCTCCGAAGTACGAGTTGCACTCGAGCAGCCAACTGAGCTCTGCGTGTGCAGCGACGTGCGACTGAACGAATATGGTGGCCCTTTCAGGATCTATCCCGCAGGCCACAAACAGTCTTGCAACATCGAGGGTGGCGTCATGCAGCTCCTTGGGATCCTGCGGAACGGTGAGTGCATGAAGATCGACCACACAGAAGATGCAGTCAGCCTCGTGCTGCAGCTTGACGAAGTTTCGTATGGCCCCGAGGTAGTTGCCGATGGTAAGCACGCCGCTGGGTTGAACGCCTGAGAATACTCTCTTGACCATGGTGCAAAGCCTCCTTGAAAAAAACAACCTCGCCCGGTTTGGGACGAGGTAGTTCGCGGTGCCACCCAAGTTGACCGTTTGACGGCCCACTCTGCAGGATAACGGCGGAAGTGCCGGCGGAATCTACTATGCCTGAGACGTCGGCAAGACGTGGGTCGTGACGGGACTGCGTCGCTCAGGTGTTTCGATTCGCAGCTCACGGGTCCATTCCACCTGCTCTACCTGCCGGGTCTCACCGGGGCCGGCTCTCTGAGAAGTAGGGGTGCAGATGTACTATTCCCGGTCATAGCTGTTGGTTATGTCTGCGATTTGTAGACATTATACTATCGCACCTGGTTGATGTCAACGCGCCGGGCACGGCTAACTCACGAGTAAATGTAACCGAGGGATTGTGTCGTGGTGTGTCCTGTCCACTTGCATTGCCATTCAACATATTCGTTCCTCGACGGGGCGACCGACATAGAGCATCTTGTCGGGCTGGCCGCGGATTATGGCATGCCTGCGCTCGGTCTCACCGACCACAACGGCGTCTTCGGCGCAGTCGAGTTTCAAAAGCGCATGGAAAGCGCAGGGATGATTCCGCTTCTCGGCTCCGAAGTGGTCTTGGAGAGCGGACAACACCTGGTTCTCATAGCTCTCAATAGCCGCGGATATGCAAACCTCTGCAGGATCCTGACCGACGGTTTCCGCAACAGTGACAGACGTGACCCGAGAGTCAGCAAGAAGTCTGTCTTCGAGCACAGCAGAGACCTGGTGGTGCTCTCCGGCTGTGAGCGCGGAGAACTGGTCGAGCTGATCAGGCGAAGGAAGTACGCATCCGCCCTCGAGACAGCAAAGGAATACCGCGACGCCTTCGGAAAAGACCGCTTCTTTATCGAGCTTGTCAATCCCACGCTGCCGCTTGCCCAATTCATGAATCCCGTCTTGGCTGAGATCGCAGATAGACTGGGTCTGCGGTTGATCGCGACAAACGACGTGCACTACGGCACCAAGGAAGAGTTTAGGATTCACGACGTGCTCACGTGCATTCGCACTTTGACTAAACTCGATGATGTAAACCCGGACCGCCGGATAAACGCAGAAAATTACTTGAAGCCGCCGGATGAGATGCGCTCTGTCTTTCAAGAGTACCCGGAATCGCTCGAGAGCGCAGCTCTGATCGCAGAGATGAGCAGTCCCGTGTTTGACTGGGGGAAAAGGCTGCTCCCGAGATTCTCCGTGCCTGAAGGCATGACGTCCTATGGGCTCTTGCGGGAGCTGACTTTCAGGGGAGCCGAATCGAGATATGGAAAAATCACTGCAGAAATCAGGGACCGTTTGGAGTCTGAGTTGTCCGTAATTCATACGCTGGGGTTTGAAGACTATTTCCTCGTGGTTTGGGATATCGCCAGGTACGCCAAAGAGCGGTCAATACGGTATGCAGGGAGGGGTTCTGCAGCCGACTCTGCTGTCGCGTATTGCCTGTTCATTACCTCGGTCGACTCCATAGGCCGGGGACTGCTGTTCGAACGCTTTCTGAGCCTGGAGCGCGCACAGAATCCGGACATCGACATCGACTTCGACGCAAGATACAGGGACGACATAATCGACTACGTTTACAGGAAATACGGACACGAACACACCGCCATGGTATGCACGTACAACACCTTCAGAGCTAGGTCGGCAGTCAGGGACGTGGCCAAGGCGTTCGGCTTTCCTCCGGCTGAGATCGATTCCCTGGCAAAGAAGTTCCCCTACTTGGGATCCGGGAACATCGAGAGTGCGCTGGAGAAATACCCGGAGCTGCGCAATGGCAACATCCCCGTGGACCGGTACAAGCAGCTGTTTGAGGTGTGTCAGGCGATAGACGGGTACCCAAGATTCATTGGAACGCACCTTGGAGGAATCCTGATATCCAGCGAACCTCTGGTTAACCTGACGCCGGTGCAGAAGTCTGCAAAGGGCGTGATGATAACCCAGTTCGACAAAGACTATGTCGAAGAACTCGGTCTGGTCAAGCTCGATCTCCTGTGTTTGCGGACTCTCGCCGCAGTTGAGGACAGCGTCGAGTTGATCAGGGAGCAGAACTCCTCGTTTGACTACGACAGAATTCCGCACGGTGACAGGCCGACCTATGAGATGCTCAACAGGGGCGAGACCATAGGTGTGTTTCAGCTGGAGAGCCCCGCACAGAGAGCGCTTCAAACCCGGCTCGAGGCAGACAACATAGAAGACATAGTGGCCAGTGTCGCTCTGATAAGGCCTGGACCTATCGAAGGCAATATGGTCGAGCCATTCATTGCACGCAGGCAGGGCAAGGAGCCGGTCACCTATCTTCACCCGAAGCTCAGGCCGATACTCGAGAAAACCTATGGAGTGGTGCTGTTTCAGGAGCAGGTGATCCAGATCGCTACGGCGATTGCAGGGTTCACTCCAGGGGAATCCGACCGGCTCCGAAAGGTGATGACCCACAAGAGATCACGCAAAGACATGGAAACCATAGGGAGGGAGTTCATCGAAAGATCGGTCAAGAAGGGCATAGATGAGGAGGTTGCCACAACCATTTTCTCCTACATACAGGGCTATGCCGGGTATGGGTTCTGCGAAGCCCACTCTGCAGCATTTGCCGACACAGCTTACAAGACAGCATATCTCGTGAGGCACTATCCTGCTCAGTTTTACGCAGCTATACTCAGCAATCAGCCCATGGGCTACTACCCTCCGGCGACCATAGTCGTGGAGGCCAGGCGCAGAGGTGTTGCAATACTGCCCGTCGATGTGAACGTCAGCGGGAAGAAATTCACCGCGGAAAGGACAGGAGCAGGTTGGGCGATCAGGACGTCGCTGATTAGGGTAAAGGGAATGACAGAGGAAGCTGCAGACTCCATAGTTGGCGCCCGAAGGAGTAGGCGGTTCACCTCACTGCAAGATTTCTGCCTCAGAACACAAGTGAACTACGACATCGTCGAGAACCTGGTGCTCTGCGGAGCATTCGACGAACTGCATGGCAACAGGCGTCAGCTGGCCTGGGACCTGCCCCGTGTGTTTGAGCAGTGCAGGAAGTGGAAGGAAGAGTTCGGCGCGAATATATCGAGCGACGGGAGCCTAAATGACCTCTTGGGCAGTTGCAGCCAGGTGCCACTGAAGACGGCTGCGGATCAGATCCAGGATTTCTCTGATGTCGACAAGTTCAGACTCGAGTTCTCTGTCCTGCATATGAACACAGGGCCTCACTTCATGGAGTTCTACAGGCCATTCCTGCGGTCTAAGAGGATTCTGTCCACTGGGGAAGCTGCGACGATGCAGGAAGGCATGCTCGTGCGTGTCGCCGGAGTGGTCATCAGGCCGCACCGGCCGCCTACCAGAAGCGGGAGAACAGTGGTGTTCCTGTCTTTGGAAGACGAATTCGGATTGATAGATGTGACCATTTTCGAGAACGTGTATCAGAAGTATGGGGCAGTCATATTCGGCCAGCCTGCCCTCATAGTGTCAGGCAAGATCCAGAGGAGGGGAAAGGGTGTGTCCATAGTAGCTAATGCAGTGGGAGCTCTGCCTCCACTCAAGAAGTCCGGCAATGTGAGGCCGAGGGTCAGACAACGGTATTCTCGTCTTTAGCTCCCCAGCGGAGCCCCGCTGCTAGTCTCTTCTAGCCTATCCGCCTGGCCTGGCCCTCCAGCCGGCTCAGGCGCCTTGGTCCGCTGAGAGGAGCTCTCTATACAGACCCATAGTTCTCTCCGCCATTCTGCTAACCGAAAACATGTCTACCGCCCTTCGTCTGGCCGATTCGCCCATGCGCATTCTCATGTCCGGAGACACTAGCAGTTCCCTGATGCATGCGGCGAGCCCTTGGGGGTCGGCAGGCTCGCACAGCAGCCCAGTCTCGCCGTGTATCACGGCATCAGGAGTGCCGCCGACCTTCGTCGCGACCACCGGCTTCCCGAGCGCCATCGCCTCGACGATGGACACAGAGAAGTTTTCATTCAGCGAGGAAGACACGTAGATGTCGAACTCGGCGACCTCTGGAATCGGGTTTTCAAGGGCGCCCGTGAACCTCACGCGGTCTGATATGCCCAGGCTCGCTGCGCTGCGCTCGAGGGACTCGCGAAGCTTGCCATCTCCCACGATCACCAGTCGACAGTCAGGAAAATCGGGGGACAAGTCTGCAAGGGCCATGAGAAGGTGGACTATGCCCTTCTCCTTGGACAGGCGGCTGCTAGTCCCGATCGTCAGGCGCCCGGAAGAGCGTCCAGCGGCGTTGGGCAGCTCTTCATCCGCAAGAGGTGTTCCGTTTGGTATCCATACAACCCGTTGGTCGCGCAGAGGTGCTGGGAAGAACCTTGCGAGTCGTGCTCTCTCGGCATTCGACACTGCTATTACCCTATCGGCAAGTCTCGCGTAGAGCCACGTGAGGAAAAAGTCGAAGCTCCCTGTATATGCGTGAGGAGTAAAAACCATGGGGCACTGCAGACCAGTCTTCCTCATGACCTTCCTGGCCATCCAGACCATTTCTCTCGAAGCATGAACATGAATCAGGTTTGGTCTGAAGCGCTCGATGAGCCCCTGGAGGCTCTGCATGCTCCGGCGGGTCTCGGAGAGGCTCACGCGCATGGGGCCTGGGTACGGCACAAGCTGGTCGATCCTCTCGGATAACAGGGGAGTCAAGGGACCATCCGGTGCAGAGACCATGACCTCGAACTCACGTGCTATCCCTGGCAGCAGGTTGCACAGGTGTCGTTCAGTGCCGCCGAGCTGCATGTAGGGGCAGAAGTACAGAATCCGTTCGCGCACTGCTATCACGCCGCTCTCAGGCGAGCCTGTACGAGTAGGCCGGCCTGCTCGTCTTTCGGCTAGATGTTAGCATCGGGCACGCTGGAAGTCAATGCAGTGCGCAGCTATAACGAACTGCGAAGCGGGGATACTAAGCGCGAGTTCTGTGTTCAGTCGGCCGGTCAGTCACCGGACCGGCCGGTCAGGAAATCAGTCAGCTGGTTAGTCAACAAGTCAGCCTGTTCGCCTGGGAGGTTGTGCCTAGTGCGCATTCGACGGGTGCTTCTTGCTCTGCTCCTTATCTGCGCGTGCGCCCTTGCCGCAAGCGAGTATGTCGGGTATACCACGATTCACAAGTCTGCGCTCGACCTGAGGTTCTGGAGGAGATGGAGCCGCGAGTCTGAGCTGCCTGCCCCCAAGCAGACTCCGCAGCCGGCTGTTCCGGAGAGCGGCAGCGGATCTCAGGACGATCGCAGCCAAAGTGGTCCGATCCCCGATCACGTGCCTGAGGCTCCTGATCGCAGCGGCGGAGCCGGCCAGGAGTCGGCAGCTAAAGACGAACCGCTCGAGAGGCCAAGTCCTTCGTTTCTTTGCTCGTGCGAATCAGAGGCGAGAATCCTGGAGCTTCGGACGCCGCTCATGGCGGGCGATGACGTCGAAAGCCTTCAGACAGCGCTCAGGGCTCTTGGTTACTACTCCGGACCTGCTGACGGCATTTACTCCATCGAGACTGCTGAAGCCGTGAGACGACTGCAAAAGAGCCAGTCACTCGCAGTCGACGGCGTAGTCGGGAAGAAGACGGCGGACGCCATTGGAGCCCTGATCTACAGCGACGTGCCAAACGACGAGTTGATGAGCGTAGCCGAGTTCGCAGCAGCCCCCGTAGGGCCGTCCGCCAGGCCGGTGAATCCCATAATTGTGGTAGACATCGACGCACGGCGTCTGACTGTGTATTCAGAGGGCAAGCCCTTCAAGAGCTATCCGGTAGCCGTGGGCAAGCCATCGACACCTACTCCCACTGGGAATTGGAAGATCATTAGCAAAGGGGTGTGGGGAGGGGCGTTCGGTACCCGCTGGATGGGATTGAGTATCCCATGGGGCAAGTACGGCATTCACGGAACGAACAGGCCGAGCTCGATTGGGACAGCAGCAAGTCACGGATGTATCAGGATGCTGAACAGCCATGTGGAGGAACTGTATAACTGGGTTGGCTACGGGACCCCGGTCAAGATCATCTCCGGAGGCTTCGGTGAGATAGGCTACTACAGGCCGAACCTGAGTCGAGGAGCGACCGGCGCAGCAGTGAAGGAAGTCCAGTGCCAACTCAGAGACTTCGGCTACTACAAAGGCGGCCTTGACGGCATTTACGGCTATGCGACAGAGCAAGCGGTGAAGGACTTCCAAAAGGACAACGGCCTTGAGCCGACCGGTGCCGTGGATCAGAAAACCTACGATGCTCTGGGCATCGTTCTCGCAGACTAATCGAAGGCTCAGTAGGTGATCGCAAGAAGGTGGGGCGGGCCAGGCCAGAGGGCGACTGTCGGACCGTCAAGGCAGGCGGGGCATCGGCCTGAAGGCCAGGACTGCCGACTGAGGGCTGGGATTGGATCGAGGAGGTGAGATCCCCAAGAGGACAATCGACCATCGTGGTGAATACACCGCACTATGGCTGGTTGTCGTGAGTTATTCATATCAATAGATAAGACCATGCAGAAGTACCTCCCTCTGGTCATGCTGACCTGCTTCGCAGCGGGCGGCGTGTTTTCCGAGGAGATCGGAGGCTTGAAGCCTGCTGTGCCATGGCTCTTTGCAGCCATGACGTTCATCGGTGCGCTGCGGGTCAACGTCAAGCAGATCAGAGGGGTCTTCGTCGCGCCCTTGCCGATTCTCGCAGCGCTGGCCACTCTTCACCTCGTGTTTCCCGTACTGGTCTATCTAGCTCGCAGGATTGGGATTGTGACAGACCCTGATCTCTACACTGGCCTTGTCCTTCTCTCGTCGGTTCCAACAGGAGTCTCGACGATCATGTGGGTGACGGCGATGGGCGGCAACGTCGCTTTGGGCCTGACCCTGATAACCCTCGACTCTGTCCTCAGCCCAGTCGTGGTCCCCGCGACGGTCAAGCTGCTGGCAGGTGCGGTTGTGGACTTCGATGCTGCAGCCCTCATGTCGAGTCTGGTAAAGATGATCGTGATTCCAACCATAGTCGGAGTGGCGGTGAATGAAGGGAGCAAGGGGAGGGTAGCGGCGTCTGTCGCTCCATACGGCGGTGTCTTCGCGAAGATAGCGCTCGGAGCCATAATTGGCGTAAACGTTGCTGCATCGTGGGACAGAGTGGCGTCCTACACGGGGAACTTCGCTGCGCTGCTCGCAATACTGTTGACCATGACGGTTCTTGGATTCGTGGCCGCGTTCGTGGTGGCGCGGGTAGCGATCCGCGATCGGGCGGACTCAATGACTGTCACCTTTGTTGCAGGGATGCGGAACATCAGTGCAGGCGTGGTCCTGGCTATGGACAGTTTCGGCCCAATGGTGTCAATCCCGGTCACCAGTGCCATTCTCTTTCAGCAACCGGTGGCGGCGATGATCGCACGGCTTCTACAGAGTCGAGACGTTCGAACCTAGCTGCTCCCTAGCTGACCTGATCATTACAGGTATGTTCAGCTTGTACTCGCACCAGGGCAAGCATTCGCCGCATTCGATGCAGCGCTCAGCGTCTTCTCGGACATCACCGTATCTTTCTGCAAACTCGCACACGTCTTTGCCTAGTCTCTTGTTCACCAGGTATCTGGAGTAGACCGAAAGCACTGCTGGGAAGCTGACCCCCTGCGGACACGCGAACTTCTCGAGGCAATGCATGCATTCCCTGCAGATTCCATGCATGCAGTCGGCGATTCTGTCCGCTTCGGCCTTGAGTCGCTCAATGTCATGCGGCTGGAGTGGCTCACTGGCAGCCGTCTCGATGTCTTCGCTGAACTCCGAAACGTACCGGGCTCCGGCGTCTACAGTCGTGATGTATGGATTGGCCAGGCAGAATCCGAGCATCGCCCTGTAGTCGATGTTTACATACTCGCGAAGGACCTTGTATATTGCAGGCATGCTGTTTCCGCCAAGCGCCTTCATGTTGATCACACCGACGTCTCTGTCGTAGGCGTACTTGAGCAGGTTGCTCTCGCCGTCCTCGCCCACAGATCTGTTGAAGAGGTTGTAAGGCAGTTCGATCACATCGAAAACGTCTGAATCAAGTGCGGCCTTGACCTCAGGCGCGTTTCTGTAGTGGCTCGAGAAGCCGATGTAGTTGACTATACCCTGAGCCTTTGCAGCCAATGCCCGGTCCAGAGAACCGGACGAGGTGATCGTCTCCCATCTTTCCTGGTTTAGACCGTGGTAGAAGTAGATTAGCTTGACTTCGTTCCGCCCGATTCTGAGCGTGCCTTGTCCCTCTATGCCGAGTTTGGAGAGAGACACGGAGAGATCCTCGTCGAACTGCGAAGGAGTGTATCCATGCCCCTTTGTGACGATGACGATGGGTTCGTCGAGGACCGTTCGGCTCCTGATGACGTTGCCTACGAGAACCTCGCTCTCTACCAGCTCACCGCTCTTGTTTTCGCCATTGTACGCCCGAGCTGTGTCGATGAGGTTGACCCCCTGATCAAGCACGTAGTTGAGTATCTCATACGCCTCGTCAGTGGTGTCCAGCATCCTCAGGTTCATAGCCCCAAAGCTGAGCTCGGAGACATACAGCCCCGTCTTTCCTAATCTGCGGCGCCTGATACGGCTCTTCATGTGCATCGCCTCATCGCTGTTATTATTAGCGTGTTTCTACAGCGGCTTCGGCTCTCCCTGCATTAGTCCGTCGGGTCAGTGACCGACTCTGGCTCTGCCTTCCTGAGGCTGCGGGGTCACACTTAGCCTCACGCCCCGCCTGCCGTGGCCAGTGAGGTCATTCACCCGCAGCTGCATCGAGCGAGTAGACGAACGCGAGGACCTGTGCCACCGCCTTGTAAAGCTCGGGCGGAATGGCCTGGCCCAGTCTGAGGCGAGACAATGACTCAGCCAGCAGTTGGTCCTCCTTGATGTAGATGCCGTGGCGTTCTGCGGCTTCGACTATCTTCTGAGCGATGTAGCCTGAGCCGGACGCGAGCACAACAGGAGTATCAACGTTGACTCTCGTGTAGCCCAGGGCTACAGCCTTGTCGATCTTGTTCGTGCGCTTTTCACCCTGAATACGTCCGGAATCAGGCATAGCGTTTTCCTCCTCTCTTCCTTCGGATCTTCTGATCCGTAGTCAGATGCGCCAGTCAGGCCCTTATGTCGACTTGATGAGGCACGCCTGTCTGAGTCTTCCCATCTGCACCGCGTCGCACACCCGGACCTTCCTCTGCACTGACTCTGCCGAGCCGATGGTCGGCAGGAACTGCTCGGTGGCATGCAACTGACAGAACTCTCAGGCCGGCATCGACCAGCAGTTGTCTCAGCAGTGGTAAGCTCCCCCTCACAAGATCCGCAGCGTCTTCTCCAACAGAGACGGTGCACGAGAGTCCCTGGCCATATGTCAAATCCGCGGTCACCGGCCCGAGGTTGTCAGTCTGGAGCGATAGGTGGACGCTGATCGGACGCACCATGGCCTCGGATTCCCCATCTTCGCCGCGCCCCACGACCACTGCGATGTTCCGCTTCCCCGACAGCGTCTCCAGGACGATCTCAGTATATAGAGGAATGGCACTGTCAGCACCGAGATTCAGCAGTTGTTGGATCGGAGACATGTCGGGCGACGGCGCTGTCGGCGGCGACGGTGTCGACGTAGGTGCCGATACCTGCGCCGGTGTTGCTGTCCGTGCCTGCGTCTGTGACTGTGTCTGTGTCGCTGTTGGGGTCGGCGCCAGGACCGGTGACGATGTTGGCGATGCTGGCGCAGCTGGCGATGTTGGCGATGGGGCAGGCGTTCGACTCGGTGACAGCGGTGGCGTCAAGGTCGACATCCCGGTCGGTGCGGGCATAGGCGTCGGCACTGGTGCAGGCGCGGGGGCCGACAACCCTGCCGGCATCAGCGCCTGCGTTGGGGACGCAGTCTGTGTCGGCGTCCAGGCCGCATCCTCTGGATTCGCTGTCGCCATGCTGCTAGACGCGACGGTCTGCGTGCCATCAGGCACTCCAGCACCAAGACCAGCAGAGGTCGTGTTGATCTGATCGGCCTGCATGACCGCTGAGTCGGCCAGGGCACGTCCTGCAGAATCGTATTGGGGCGAACTCAGTGAAGGCGAGCCCGTTCGTCCCTGGCTCGGAGGAACCGACGGCATGGCTGAAGCTTGGTCGAGTCGAGCTGTCGGTTGAGGCTGGGCCTGGACTGGCTGAGCCGGCCTGCCGGCCTGTGTCAGGCCTGGCTGGGCAGTAGTGCCGGGCTGGGCCTGGATCGGCATAGCCTGCCCGCCCGCCTGCTCCTGACTCGGCGGAGCAGTGGTGTCGGCCTGCGACTCGACAGGCTGAGTCAACCCGCCAGTCTGGACGCCAGTCTGGACCGGACTTGGGCGCGCGTCAACGCTGGCCTGCGCCCGGCCTGGCGCGTCGACAGCGTCGGACTCGGCAGGCCTCGGCCAAGCGTCAGCCTGGATAGGCCTTTCTAGAGCACTGACCTCTGCCCGAGCTGCCCCAGCGGACGCAGCCGTCTCGGACGTGACAGTCTGGTTGTCGGGCTGAAGAGCCTGGTCTGTCAGTGGAGACGGGATTTCCTGCTGGACAAGCTGGCGCACTCCAGGAGCCGCCTCCAAAGAAGCGGCCGGCGACGAAGTCGTCGACGAGGAGGCCGCGGGCAATGGAGCTGACGCAAAAGGCCTCTCAGCAGACATAGAGAACTGCCGTACATAGCGAATGAGGTTGGCGTCTTGACCTTCGGACGTGCCCGTAAGCTGGATCGGCCTCTTTAGGCCAAACGCCACTCGCGCATCTGCAAGCAGGCAGGCCAGCCTGAACAGCGGGTCGCTCACTTGCGATGCAGACTGCGACTCCATCGGTGAGCCGGGCGATCCAGGAGATGCGGTCTCTGGCGCAGTCTGAACTGGAGCCGCAGTCGCATGAAGTTGGCGCGACTGAGTTGACACCGATGCTGATTCAGACAGCATCGGATCCTGACCCGGCAGACTCAAGATTGCCTGCCGCAGCAGGCGAAGAGCATCGCCCGTGGGTTTTCCATCTGGCGACGAAAGCACGATTCTCGCGAGAAGCGCTGCCTCGAGGACCTTTTGTGGGGCAACTGCGCCGGAAGTCGAAGGAGCGGCCGACACCATATGTGCGGTCGACGGACTGTACGTTGGAGTCTCAGCTCTCGAGCCCTGCTGTGTGGCAGTCGACGATGCGGCATTCGCTTGAGTGGAAACCGCCTGTGCGACATCTGCCTGAGTTGGCCGGCCCGGCGTCACAGCGGCTTGTGCAGCATTCGCCTGCGAGCCACTTGCGTGACTGACATCCACCTGCGTGGCGCTCACCTGCAAGGTACTGGTCTGAGCGGCATTCAGCTGCGCCGCGTCCGACTGAGCATCAGAACGTGCTCCACCAGCGGGTGAGGAACCTAGGTGTGCTTCAGCAGTGGACGAAGAAACCGGCTGTGTCTCACCAGTGGACAAGGAAGGTGGCTGTCCCTCACGGCCGAGCGAGGAGCTAAGAGGCACCTTGTCTGCGGACGAGAAGCCGGCGCCCGCGTTGTCAGCCGGCGACAGTCCCGGGTTCGCCTCGCCGGCCGATGACGACCCGTTGTGCGTCTCGCTGGCCGATGAGGACCCAAGGGTTGCCTCACCAGCCGTTGCGGACTCGGGGCGCGCCTGGTCGGCGGATGTGGATCCAAGATGCGCTTCACCGACAGATGAGGAGCCAACGCCTGATCCACTTTCAGACGAGAGGCCTGCCTGTGGTTGAGCGGCGCCAGACTGCGCGTCAGCGTTCAGGCGTGCCCACGACTCGAGAATCCACTTAGCAAGATCTACCGTGTTATGGTCTGCGGGCTCTCCAATGGCCATCAGCGTTTCCGTGATCGCGGCTCGAATCGACGATCTCGGGTCCCGTCGCGACAGAGTCAGCCCTGCCGGATCATCCGAGGCTGCAGGACGAGGTTCGACTTCGTGGGATCCATGTACAGCTGGCGCTGAACCCGCGCGCGTCCCGCTAGAGGCTGTCCCCTTGGTCGCAGCGAGGAGAGCCGTCAGATGCTCCTGGTCCACATTGCCAAGTCTCATTTCATCACCCGAATCAGGCACCAGATTCAACCCTGGCGCAGTCCCGCCAGACCGGACGCCGAACTTCGTCTCGGGGCCCTCCCCCGAACTAGGCGCAAAACCCTTCTTGGCACCATCATCCCAACCAGGCACTAAACCCAGGCTGGGCATCATTCCGTCACCAAGCAAGGCTCTGATAGACCCACCTGCTGGCAAGATAAGTGGCAGAGAAGAGTTCTTGACTACTAGTACGCGATTGGGTTATTGTACGTTGTAATCGAGGTCATTTGCAGGTGTTCTACATATCTATACATCGACCTCGAGGTCGAGAGGGTTTAGGATGAAGTCAGGCAAGCTCTCACCGTCGGATCTCCAGACCAGGGTGTTTCGATACCTTGGCGAGCGCAGACCCGAGGTCCTTGTTCACGCCAGGCTCGGCGAGGACTGCAGCGTTCTCGATCTGGGCGACGACGTGCTCGTTGTTTCCACTGACCCCATCACTGGCACTGCCATCAATATCGGTCGGCTCTCTGTGATCATCTCGTGCAACGACGTCGCATCTTGCGGCGCCGAGCCTGTCGGTCTCCTTGTGACCCTCCTGGCGCCTGAGGGTTCTGATATCGCCAGCATAGAGGAAGCCATGAGGCAAATCGATATTGAGGCGAAGGCGCAGCGAGTCGAAGTGATCGGCGGCCATACGGAGGTCACGGACTCCGTTACGCGGATGGTCATCTGTTCGACCGTGGTAGGCAGGGCACGAAAGGACTCATTCGTGACATCCGCGGGTGCTCAACCTGGCGACTCGATCATCGTGACGAAGTCTGTTGGACTTGAGGGAACTGCCATACTTGCCTATGACCGAGCAGACAAGCTTTCGCAATTGACTTCTCCTGAGGTCGTCTTGCGCGCCCAGCGCTTCATTGATGAGTTGTCTGTAGTGCGCGAGGGGCTGGCGGCCGTAGAGGGCGATGTCAGCGCAATGCACGACGCTACAGAGGGCGGATTGTTGGGTGCCCTGTATGAGCTTGCGATGGCGTCTGGAGTCGGTTTTGAGATCGACCTCGCGTCCGTTCCCATTCGCGAGGAGACTAGACTAATATGCCACGCTGCCGGCGTTGATCCGCTGCGGCTCATGTCGAGCGGCAGCATGATCATTGCCACGCGAGACCCTGAAGGTGCTGTTGACCGTATTCAGTCACAAGGTGTCCGCGCTACGGTGATTGGCAGGATCACGACAGAGCGGACAGGTTGTGTGGTGGACAGAGGGAACAGGGTGCCAGTGGGCCCACCCGAGGCCGATCAGTTGTATTTGGGACTGGCGAACCTGAGGTAGGGTCTGCTCGCACGAACCGG
>JAAYAB010000132.1 GCA_012719595.1 Bacillota bacterium | reverse complement strand
AGCTCACCTCCTCAAGGAATCGGATCACGGGTCCCTTCTTGCGCAGGTCACGTAGTGGCAGGTAGTTGCCCACCTTCTGAATCATCCTCTCAAGAGTCAAGTCTTCCGGGTGAACGATTATGAGCGGGATACCTCTTTCCTTGCAGATCATCGCCTTGATGCAGTCACGAGCCTTTTGCTTCGCCACATCTTTTGGCGTGGCGAACTCCGTGGGTTCGTAGTGCTGCCGACCGTTGAACTCAAATGCCGCTAGGCCGGGGTAATACCGATCCAACTGCATCTCCTCGTCGGTGAATGGATTCACAAGAAAGCCAGGTGAGGCATCATCCTCGAAGTCTTCCGAGTCGACTATGACTGAAAGGTAGCCCCGCATCCTTTCCTCTCCCTTATGCTTGCCTCTGTCGATTCGTTTCTTGATTCTGTCGATCTCTTCCTTACACTGCTCATAGATGGGGTTCTTCACCGTGAAGACATATGGACAGAGGTGGTTCTTGCGGGTGCGCTCAAGCCAACCGTGCTGGACCAGCATGTTGGTTGCACGGCTGATGGTCTTCAATGCCTTGCCTGTCATCTCTCTGAGCTGCTTGCGGGTATACTTGCCGGTAGGAGGTTTGTATTCAGGTGTTGCCTGGAGCACGCCATACATCACAACAGCCTGTGGCCGAACCGAGTGGTCTTCAAGGAGGTCTATTGGCATCTCGACGAAGCGCCAAGCCTTTGGCCCAGTTGTAGGCAGACTAATGCCTGGCGGAGACATGCTATACCAGCCTGCGGCAGCGAGCCTGGCAAGTCCCTGGCGGACTGTCGGGCGGGACAGGCCGGTGAGTGCCGCCAGCCGAGTGGGGGATGGGCGGCCTTGCTTGGTGAGTTCCGGGTGCAGCTTCAAGACCATCCAGATAACCTTGGCCGATGCAGTTAACGTGGAGTCAAGCAGCAGGTCGACAGGCACATTGATCTTTTCCATAATACTTATTCCTTAGAACATTTTGGTGTACTGGTTTGACCCATGGCTCGTATCTCCCTCCATATTTCACCCCTGTCAACTGCAATTTCACCTCTGCCAACTGTCTGTCGACTGCAATTTCACCCTGTCGGCCCCCGTCTGGAAAGGAAGGTCACGACGAGGCGCTAGAACTAGGCAGTTACCTGGAAGGCATACCCTATTTGCTCAGCATTTGCTGTACCGAGCTGGTGATTTCTAGTCGGTCCGGAGAATACTAGGGGAAACCTGGGCTGTGTTACCGGCGATTTGGATCATGCTGCCAGTTGCCGACACCCCTGCTGATCGATGCGGAGTCGTTGTTTTCCATGGCTCCGCCAGAGTCTGGACAGAAGGTTTTCAGGTGTAGACGAGTTCATCGGCTAATCCCAACACGAATGCCAATTGACTCCATTGCGCTGACGGTTTCTGGCTGACCTGGAGAGCATTCGGGAGAGATCTGGGTGGCATTGTCAGCGGTTCGGATCATGCTGCCAGGTGCCGACACCCTGCTGACCGGTGCGGAGTCGTTGTTTTCCACCGCCACCACTGAGGCTGGATAGGGGAGTCACCGGGCATAGGCAGATCCATCGACTGAGCCGAGACTAGATTCCAAGTCACACCATATAGCTGATGATATCTGGCCGACCTGGAGAACACTAGTGGAAGATCTGGGCGGTGTTGCCGACGGTCTGGATCATGTTGCCAGGTGCTGACGCCCCTGCTGGTCGATGCGGAGTCGTTGCTTTCCACCACTCCACCTGAGACTGGACAGGGGGTTCTCAGATTCAGGCGAATTCATCGGTTAATCCGAACACAAATGCCGATTTGCTCTATCGAGCTGATGGTTTCCGACAGACGTGGAGGATACTAGGGGGAGATCTGGGTACCAGAGCCAGTTGATGACGTCTCTGCCAGTCGTGGCAAAGCTACTCCTTTCCACCTCTGTCGCCGCAGCGAGACAAGGAGATGCTGAGGCATTATTCGACCTCGTAATCTATAGGCTAGTTTTCCCATTGTGAGTGGTATCAACTGACTGTGCGCCCAGCGGCGATGAAGCGAGACGCTTCGAGGCTAAGCGAAGCGCCGGAGCAACTGCGGGGTCCTCGAGGTCCGCCGCCGCCTCGGGGACCCCGCAAGGCTTTCCCAAGGCTTTCCCAAGGCTTTCCGAAGCCCATTGAGACGCCGCTAGATGCCGCAGACAGCCCCTTGGCCGCTGCTCTTGACTTGCCATCTGCTGCGTAGTAAGATGAAGTAAACCAAAAGAGCCGGAAAAGGCTGCGATGAGGACGAGTAGGGGGCTTACGGGTCAAGAGAGCCGGTGGATGGTGCGATACCGGTACCTCAGGAGTCTCTGAATATCACCTCGGAGCCGGCGACTGAATTGTTAGTAGGTCAGCTCGTCTCGCCCGCGTTACTGGGCGCAAAAGTGAGCTGAGGTTGGCGAATCAGGATGCGACCTGTCGAACGGCCCTTCAAGCGGCTTGTCGAATGACCGGTCCATGAAAAGTCTCTTGCGAGGCCTGAGCCAGCTAACCGCAGCTAAGCTGGGTGGTACCGCGATTCAGAAGTCGTCCCTGTGTGGGGCGCTTTTTTTGTTCTACCGCACGGCATCAATGCAGGCGGTAGGCTACCCGGGCGGCTAGCGGCTGAAATGATCGGTCAGAGAGGCATTCAGCAACACAGACGGCGGCTGGCGAAACAGACGGTCGGTGGTGCCAGAAGCAGCTGGCGACACAGGCGGGCAGCGATTGGCGGCGGTCGGCCGTAGAGACGGACCGCTGGCCCAGAGACTGTCAACTTTCGGCCATGGGGGCGGCCCGAGACGCAGGCGGCCGGCCTCAGAAGCGGCCGGCGTCAGAGGAAGCCGGCGTCAGAGGAGGCCGGCAACACATGCGGCCATCGGTAGAGGCCGACACCAGAGGCGGGCGACGATCAAGGGCAGCCGGCCGACAACGACAGCCGGCAACGGAGGCGAAGGACATGAGTGTATTCGAAGAAGTCGATCCCAAGAAACCAGTAAATGATCTTGAGACTTCGATCCTACAGTATTGGCGCGATCATGACATAGCCAACCGGAGTGTCACTGTGAGAGAGGGAAGGCCGAGGTGGATCTTCTACGAGGGACCTCCCACAGCCAACGGCAGGCCGGGCATTCACCATGTTCTCGCCAGGACGTTGAAGGACATAGTGTGCCGGTACAAGACTATGCAGGGCTACCAGGTCCACAGGAAGGCCGGCTGGGACACCCATGGCCTGCCCGTTGAGATCGAGGTCGAGAAGCGGTTGGGCCTATCGTCCAAGCAGGACATCGAGAGGTACGGCATCGAGGCGTTCAACAAGCAGTGCCGCGAATCGGTGTTCACATACGAGCGCGAGTGGCGGCGCCTGACGGAGCGCATCGGCTACTGGCTTGACATGGAGCATCCCTATATAACCCTGCACAACGACTACATCGAGACTGTATGGTGGATCCTAAAGCAGTTCTTCGATGCCGGGCTGATCTATGAAGGGCATAGAATCATGCCGTATTGCCCCAGGTGCGGGACTCCGCTGTCCTCACATGAGCTCGCGCTGGGCTACAAGGACGAGCCGGTAGACTCGATATATGTGAAAATGCACCTGAAGGGCAGGCCCGGCGAGTCGCTGCTCGTCTGGACGACTACTCCATGGACTCTGCCGTCAAACGTGGCGGTGGCGGTTAATCCGACCAGCACCTATGTAAAGGCGCGGGTCGGCGACGAGTACGTCTATGTTGTTAAGGAAAGAGTAGAGAGCGTACTGGGAAGCGAGGCGGAGGTCGTAGACGAGGTGCCCGGCCAGGCGCTCGAGTATCTTGAATACGAGCAGCTGCTGCCCTTTGCCAAGGTGGACAAGAAGGCCTTCTACGTGACTTGCGCAGACTTCGTTTCCACTGAAGATGGCACAGGCATCGTCCACATGGCCCCGGCATTCGGAGAGGACGACTACATCGTAGGGCAGAAGTACGGCCTGCCTGTTCTCCAGCTCGTGGACGCCGAGGGCAGGTTCAAGCAAGAGGTTACAGAGTGGGCCGGTATGTTCGTGATGGAAGCCGATCCCCTAATCATCACATACCTGCAGCGTAAAGGCGATCTGTTCAAACGGGAGCGGATGACGCACTCGTATCCGCACTGCTGGAGATGCGAGACTCCGCTGCTCTATTACGCCAGGAAGTCGTGGTTCATCGCCACCACCAA
The DNA here is from genome assembly GCA_012719595.1 of Bacillota bacterium. Classification (GTDB taxonomy): domain Bacteria; phylum Bacillota; class DTU014; order DTU014; family DTU014; genus JAAYAB01. Next base: position 636 of record JAAYAB010000132.1, on the reverse strand, counting down.
ATACCGCGATCGGATGGTCGAGAACAACAAGCAGATCGAATGGTATCCCGAGTTCATCGGCTCGGGCAGGTTTGGCAACTGGCTCGAGAACCTGGTGGACTGGTCCCTGTCCAGGGACAGATACTGGGGCACTCCTCTGAACATCTGGAAATGCGAGCAGTGCGGCGCACTCAGGTCGATTGGGTCGCGCAAGGAGCTGGCAGAGGCAGCGATAGAGAAGGTGGATCCAGAGACCATCGAGCTCCACAGGCCGTACGTCGACGAGATCCACCTGAAGTGCGAGTGTCACGGCACTATGAGCAGAACGCCTGAAGTGATCGACTGCTGGTTCGATTCAGGGTCGATGCCGTACGGCCAGTGGCACTACCCATTTGAGCGCAGAGACGAGTTCGACCAGCTCTTCCCGGCGGATTTCATATGCGAAGGCGTTGACCAGACGAGAGGCTGGTTCTACTCGCTGCACGCGATAGCGTCCTTCTTGTTCGACAAGCCGGCCTTCAAGCGGGTCATGGTGAACGATCTGGTCCTCGACAAGAACGGCCAGAAGATGTCCAAGTCTCGAGGGAACGCTGTCGAGCCATGGGACATGATCAACAAGTTCGGTGTGGACGCTCTGCGCTGGTACATGGTCGCAGT
>JAAYAB010000131.1 GCA_012719595.1 Bacillota bacterium | reverse complement strand
TCGGAAGTCGAGGCGCTGCGCGCAAGGGCTGAACAGGTTTGTCTCAAGACGTTCGGCCGCGATGTGTATCTGAGGGCCATCATCGAGTTCTCCAACTGCTGCCGCCAAGACTGCCTCTACTGCGGGCTCAGACGCTCCAATGCAGGTCTGAAACGCTATCGTATGAGCACTGATGAGATTCTTGAGACGGCGGTTCGGGCTGCAGGTTTGGGATACAAGACGATTGTGCTCCAGTCTGGAGAGGATCCGTACTACTCGGACGCGGATATCGCAAGACTGATCGAGGCCATCAAGTTCCGTGCAGACGTGGCGATCACCCTGTCTCTCGGCGAGCGAGACGCGGCCGCGTACCGATCCTGGATCAGGGCGGGAGCGAACCGATATCTGATGCGGCATGAAACCTCGAATCCCGAGCTCTATGCGCGCCTGCATCCAGGTCACACGCTCGAACAGAGGCTCGATCACTTGAGAACGCTGAAGGCCTTGGGGTACCAGGTCGGGGCCGGAAACATGGTCGGCCTGCCGGGCCAGACCACGAAGGACATCGCAGGCGACGTGCTTCTGATGAAGGAGCTTGACGTCGATATGGCTGGCATCGGTCCGTTCATACCGAACCCCTCGACTCCCCTGGGGGATACTGAGGGCGGAACGCTTGATCTCGTGCTGCGAGAGATCGCTCTGCTTCGTATCCTGATGCCCGAAGTCATGATTCCGGCGACGACGGCACTCGGAACCAAGGGTTCTAACGCCCGGGAAGAGGCATTCCGGTGGGGTGCAAACGTGATAATGCCGAACGTAACGCCAATGCGATACAGGCCTATGTATGCTCTGTATCCAGGCAAGATCTGCACGGACCAAGATGCAGCCCAGTGCACGAGCTGCGTCAAGGCACGCGTCCTGGCCGCAGGCCGCACTGTCGGCATGGGATATGGTCATTCACCGAAGTTCCTCAGAAACAAAGCGCAACGCGTGCAAGCACAGGAGGTCATTCAGTGAACAAGCTAGATATGGGTTTCGTCGACACGGCTACCCTTCAACAAATGCTGGACGAAGGCAGCAAAATGCCTGTCGATCGAATAGAGGGCATTCTGGCCAAAGCAGAGAAGGCGCGCGGCCTCGAACCGTGGGAAGCAGCGGCCCTCATCCAGGTGTCAGATCCGCAGCTGACTGCGAGGATGTATGAGACCGCCAGGATCGTAAAGGAACGCATCTACGGGAAGCGAATCGTGCTGTTCGCGCCGTTGTACATCAGCAACTACTGTGTCAATAACTGTCGGTACTGCGGCTACAGGCACTCGAACGGCATTCCGCGACGTCGCCTTGCCATGGACGAGATACGCGGCGAAGTGGAAGCCCTCGAACAGATGGGTCACAAGCGCATTGCTCTGGAGACCGGCGAGGATCCGGTGAACTGCCCGTTGGACTACGTGCTCGAGGCCCTTGGCGTCATCTACTCAGTCAAGTCCAAGAACGGCGAGATACGAAGGGTGAACGTCAACATCGCCGCGTTGGACGAGGAAGGCTACAGGAAACTCAAGAAGGCAGGCATAGGCACGTACGTGCTCTTCCAGGAGACATATCATCGGCCGACCTACGCGTTGATGCATCCGTCAGGCCCGAAGCGCGACTACGACTGGCACCTTTACGCCATGGATAGAGCGATGCGGGCAGGGATCGACGACGTGGGGCTCGGAGTGCTCTACGGCCTCTACGACTGGAAGCTGGAGACTCTGGCGCTACTGTATCATGCTGAGCATCTCGAGAAGACCTTTGGTGTCGGTCCGCACACGATCTCCGTGCCGCGATTGCGCCAAGCTACCGGCATGAGCCTCGCAGACTATCCGCATCTGGTGGATGACGACAGCTTCCGCAAGCTCGTCGCTGTTCTGAGGCTTGCCGTGCCTTACACCGGCCTGATCCTGAGCACGAGAGAGCGTGCTGGTTTTCGCGACGAGGTCATCCGCTACGGGATCTCTCAGATCAGTGCAGGGTCCAGGACAGGCGTTGGTGGCTATCGGGAGGGCGAGGAACTCGACCAGTTCGCCGTCGACGACCACAGGACTCCGAACGAGATCCTCCTGAGCCTGTGCGAATCTGGCCAGCTCCCGAGCTACTGCACAGCCTGCTACCGGCAGGGCCGCACTGGCGAC
>JAAYAB010000130.1 GCA_012719595.1 Bacillota bacterium | reverse complement strand
GTTTGGAGCTGCATCGAGGCTCGATCAGTTCGCAATGATGCCCGCCATGTCTCTCGGACTGGCCACGTCAACTCTTGCAGGACAGAACATAGGTGCGGGAAAGAACGACAGAGTGAAGCAGGTTCTGATCTGGTCGTGTGTTATTGCCGGCGGCATAGCTCTGGCAGTAATGGCCGTAGCTCAGTTTGCCCCGAAGCTGCTCATATCTCTGTTCACGTCCGATGAAGAGGTGCTCTCGATCGGCGCCGAGTATCTGAGAGTGGTCAGCCTCGGATACATCCCGATGTCGCTGATGTTTGTGTTCAACAGCCTTGTGCGCGGGGCTGGAGATACGATGCCGGGAATGCTCTTCTCAGCTTTCAACCTCTGGGGAGTTCGAATCCCACTCGCGAGATGGCTGTCATCTATGCCTCACCTTGGAAGCAAGGGTATATGGATCGGAACTGCTGCAAGCAGCTTCGTGGGAATGATGATATCCTGGCTGTACTACGTCTCCGGACGCTGGAAGCGGATCCGGCTGGTCAAGACTGAGAAGGTGGAGAGCGGTTCAGGTGCCTGACAACATCAAGGCAACAGGCAAAAAGCGCCTAGCCGGAGGTCTCGTCCAGGTGTACACCGGCGATGGCAAGGGCAAGACGACGGCTGCTCTGGGGCAGTGCGTGCGAGCAGTTGGGGCTGGCCTAAGGGCCGTGATGCTGCAGTTCATCAAGGCCGGCAATGTTACATCGGAGCTCAGGTCCGCCGAGCGCCTGGGACCTGATCTGGAGATTCGCCAGTTGGGACACTCGCTGTCGTTCATCCAAGGACGGCCGTCCGCAGACGACATCGCGAGCGCCCGCAAGGCATGGGCTGAGGCCGAGAAAGCGATCTCTTCGGGCGACTATGACATCGTGGTCTTGGATGAGATCAATGTAGTCTTGGACTTGCGCATGGTCTCGTGCGCCGAAGTGATTTCGTGCCTTGAGCGGCGCCCCAGCCATGTCGAGGTGATCTTGACCGGCAGAGGAGCGCCGAACGAGATCATCGAAGCTGCAGACCTAGTGACAGAGATGCGGTGCGTGAAGCACCCGTATGATAGAGGAATAGCCGCCAGAAAAGGCATCGAGTATTGACGAGCAGCGCGCTGGCAGTTGTGAGGTGTGTGCTATGGCTGAATCTGCAATAGCAGGGCTGAGCGGGGACACTGATCTCGTCTACGCGCTGGATATCGGCACTCGCAAGGTGGCAGGTGTGCTGGCCGGCGTGACCCTCAAGGGCGGGTTTGACCTGGTCGCTGCGGAAGTCGTCGAGCACGAGACAAGAGCGATGCAGGACGGGCAGATCCATGACGTGCCTTCTGTTGCGCGCGTCATCCGCGAGGTTACGGATAGGCTCGAACAGCGCTGTCATGTCAAGCTCGAAAGAGTCGCAGTGGCGGCAGCAGGCCGAGCGCTCAGGACGAGAACAGGAACGGCAGCTCGAAGGATTTCGCCTCTCAACAGGATATTTGAAGATGACGTTCTAGCGCTTGAGCTGGAAGCGGTGATGTCGGCTCAGCGCAGCCTCGTGCGGGATGAAATCAGACCTGCACCGCTCTGTGACCGCTATTTCTGCGTTGGCTACAGCGTAGGCCGGTATGAGCTGGACGGGAACTCGATCGGCAGTCTGATCGGACAGCGCGGCGAGGTCATCGGTGTTCAGGCTATTGCGACTTTTCTCCCAAGAGTGGTTGTCGATTCCCTGTTCACGGCCATCGAGATGGCAGGGCTCGAGATCAGGTCGATGACGCTCGAGCCGATTGCCGCAATCGCAGTCGCCATCCCCTCGACCATGAGGCAGCTGAACCTCGCGCTTGTTGATATCGGAGCAGGCACTTCTGACATCGCGATCACCGCGAACGGAGAGGTCGTTGCGTATGGGATGGTTCCGATCGCGGGCGATGAGATCACAGAAGAGCTGTGTCAGCGGTTTCTCCTCGACTTCCACGAAGGCGAACGGGTGAAGCGGCTGGCGGGCGGGGGCGGGCCTATCGAGTACACGGATGCGCTCGGCTTGCCAGGACAGACGCACTCGGAGAAAGTCCTCGAGGCAATCGACGCCAAGGTCGATCTCCTCGCGCAGGGCATAGCAGACAAGATACTCGAGCTCAACAAGAGCGAGACTCAGGCAGTGATCTGCATCGGAGGCGGCAGCCTGACTCCGGGACTGCCCCTGAAGCTTGCCGCCCGTCTAGGCATGTCGCCGGGCAGAGTAGCGGTCAGAGGCCGCGAGATTGTGAGGAATGTCTCGGGCGCAGACGAAGTGCTGGACGGGCCGATGGCTGTCACGCCGCTGGGCATAGCAGTGACCGCCAAGCAGAGGAACTCGCTGGCCTTCTTCTCTGTGAAGGTCAATGGACACACCACTCGGCTCATGCACCTCGGCAGCCCGACCGTTGCGGATGCAATCATCGCAGCGGGAGTAGGCATTCGTCAGCTGCACGGAAAGCCGGGCCCAGGCATGACTGTCGAAGTGAACGGCACAGTGCATGTGATCAAGGGCTCGCCTGGCAAACCTGCCGAGGTATTCGTCAACGGCGAGAAGGCGTCTCTCGACGCGGCTGTTCGCGAAGGCGACGATATCCGCATAGAGCCGCCTGCGGACGGCGAGCCGCCCGTAGTGACTGTGGGAGACCTCATTGACTGCGAGGAAGTACCCTTCACGTTCCGCGGAGAGCAAGCAGCCGTCTTGCCCAAAATCACGAGAGACGGACAGGCGATCGATCGAGACACTGTGCTCAACGACGCGGACCGGATAGCAGTCGAGTATGACAGGACAGTGGCCTCCGTAGTCTGCGAGCTTTGCAGCGACGAAGACGAGGCGTACAGATGCATATCTTACAGGCTGAACGGTCGGTCATGCACGGCACAGGTATCCCGCAGGCGCTACATAGCAAACGGAGTCGTGGTCTCCGGCGATTACCGAATACGTCCCGGAGATGTCATAGACATAGATATACAGGAGATCCCGCTAGCAGTATCGGATGTCTTTTCCAGGGGCCGCGACGAGGCTCTGAAAGAGGTAAGGATATTGCTCAACGGCAGAGAGGTGCTTCTGCACGATGGCAGGTCCAAGGCAGAGGTGATTGTCAACGGCGAGCCATCGGGCTTCGACCACTTGATCGCCGATGGCGACGAGATCGAGGTCCGAGTGCCGGATCCTCCTTCGTTCATAGTTGCGGGTCTGTTGGAGCATCTGAACCTTGGCCAGACAGTAGACCAGCTGAGAGCGTCGGGCCGGGGCTCCGTGAAGCTCCTGGTGAACGGCAAGCCGGCCACCTTCTCTGCTGAGGTGAGAGACGGCGACGCGGTAGATATTACGTTTGACTGACCGAGCACGCTATGGTAATCTATATAAAACCTGCAGCATTGCTATTCACAAGACCCACTGCGTTGCAGGGTCTGCAGCCCGGCGCTGACGCCGACTGCAGCAGGGGCCTACGGCGGAGATCGCTGAACATTGTGACGATTATTCTCGGTGTTTGGCAGGAGATGGGGCAGCAGTAGTAGTAGTGTGTAGGTGTACAACTCAGGCTCACTTGGAGGTGGCAAGTCATGGCTCATACGATCAGCGAGGAATGCATCAACTGCGGTGCTTGCCTCGAGACATGTCCAGTAGAGGCTATCAGCGAAGGCGATGACAAGCATATCATCGATCCTGATATTTGCACTGATTGCGGGGCTTGCGAGGACTCTTGTCCAACCGGTGCGATCAGGCCCGAGTAACGAATCTGGAGATCTCATTTGCAGCACACCGGCGTGTTGACCGTAGGTCGACAGCCGGTGCTATTTCAATACAAGGGGGGAAACGCAGGTGGAGCTTCACATAGAAGAGTTGAGGTCGTCTGACCTGAAGGAGAAGCGTCTGGACAAACTGAGCTTCGGTGTCGATTTCACCGATAGGATGTTTGTCATGGAGTATGACAAGGGCAAAGGGTGGCACAGTGCACGCATAACCAAGTTCCAGAACTTCTCGCTCTCGCCGGCGACTATGGCATTTCACTATGGCCAGGCGGCCTTTGAGGGCCTCAAGGCATATCCGAGAACGAATGCCAAGGCAGCTCTGTTCCGGCCGGAACGGAACCTGAGGCGGATGAACGTGTCTGCAGACAGGCTGTGTATGCCCCCTATTGACGAGGAGTTCGTGCTCGACTGCCTGAAGACGCTGGTCAGGCTAGAGTCCGACTGGATACCCAGAGGAGAGGGCCAGTCGCTCTACATCAGACCTACGTACGTCGGAGTCGATCCGATGATCAAGGTTCATGCCTCCAGCAAGTACCTCTTCTTCATCATATTGAGTCCAGTCGGCGCTTACTTCGAGAGAGGATTCTCCGCTGCTCGCATACTGGTCGAAGACGAGTTCTCGCGTGCCGCAAAGGGAGGGACCGGATTCACAAAGGCTTGCGGCAACTATGGGGCGTCTCTGAAGGCAGGCGAAAAGGCCGCGAAGAGCGGTTACGACCAGGTTCTATGGCTCGACGCCTGTGACCACAGGTATGTCGAAGAGGTAGGGTCTATGAACATCTTCTTCGTCATCGACGGGAAGCTGGTCACTCCGGCCCTGCACGGATCGATCCTCCCCGGCATCACGAGGGATTCCACGATAACCCTCGCACGGGACCTCGGCTACGAGGTGGAGGAGCGGATGGTGCCGATCGACGAGGTCCTCGAGGGAATCGAGAGCGGCCGTGTGCAGGAGGTATTTGGAACGGGCACTGCCTGCGTGATCAGTCCTGTAGGCGTACTCGGGTTCAAAGGCCGTGACTACGTGGTAGGCGACGGAGGCGTCGGTCCGATCACACGGCGACTCTACGAAGAGCTGACTTCCATCCAATACGGCAAAGCTGAAGACAGGTTCGGGTGGGTTCACATCATCGAGTGATACCTGCCAAGTCCCACCAGAAAGCTCAACTGCTCGATGCTTTGGGTTGCATGCAGGCGCGCAAATACAATTGATGTCAAGTGACGGAAAAGGGGACAAGCCGGGAGGATAGACCCGTACGGTGGAGAATACACATACTGAGAGCTGATTCGCGCAAAAAGCCAAATTTACTATACCATGAACACCCTATGGTGTCAACAACGAGACGTAGCAGCGCAGCGGTTCTAGGAGCCTCCGGTATAGCGGTTCAACTCACCTGACGGGAGGATAGCACCTGTGGAGATACTCGAAGGCATCAGAGATTCAAAGGGAGAGCTGGCGAAACTGATCGAGAGAGGCCAGCGGTCCGGATGGATCCTGCACGACGAGCTTATGGATGCGTTGGCTCCGCTGGAGCTGACTCCTCAGAAGATGGACGATTTCCTTGAGACGCTCGAACAGCTTCATATACAGGTGGTGGAGAGCCACTCGGAAGAGGCGGAAGCAGACAAAGACTTCGCAGACTCATCCGACTTCGACCACAATGAGCACGACGACGAGCACGACTCGGACGAACATGAAGACGATGAAGATGAAGACAGCGATGACCTCGACGAACGGCCGGGAAGGCGGGCTTCGGACGAGTACGCAGATGTCGATTCCGATGAGGATGAGATACCAGTCGGACACATCCGGCAGAGTTTCGACTCAAGCGTGTCTGACTCGGTGCGCATGTACCTGAAGGAGATCGGCCAGGTTGATCTGCTGACGACTGCGCAGGAAGTCGCTCTTGCAAAGGCGATCGAGGCCGGCGATGAGGAAGCAAAGCGTGCGCTCATCGAGGCGAACCTTCGCCTTGTAGTCAGCATTGCCAAGAAATTCGTTGGAAGGGGTCTCAAGTTTCTCGATTTGATCCAGGAGGGCAATCTGGGACTCCTAAAGGCTGTCGAGCGTTTTGACTACCGGAAAGGATACAAGTTCTCCACATATGCAACGTGGTGGATACGGCAGCACATATCGAGGGCAATTGCAGATCAGGCGCGCACGATCCGGGTGCCTGTCCATATGGTGGAGACTATCAACAGGGTCAAGAAGGTCAACAGGGAGCTGTCCCAGACCCTCGGAAGAGAGCCGACCACCGCTGAGCTGGCTGCAGAGATGAAGATGGACATAAACAAGGTCCGCGAGATACAGCGGATCGCCCAAGACACAGTGTCTCTCGAGACCCCCGTCGGAGAAGAGGAAGACAGCAATCTCGGGGATTTCATCGAGGACGAGGACTCACCCGCTCCTGTCGATGCCACTTCCTATCAGATGCTTGTCGAGCAGCTCAAAGACTCGCTCGACACTCTCACTCCAAGGGAGGCGAGGGTGCTCCAATACAGGTTCGGCCTGGAGGATGGGAGACCCAGGACTCTGGAGGAGGTAGGAAGGCTTTTCGGAGTGACCAGGGAACGCATCCGCCAGATCGAGGCAAAGGCGCTCCGGAAGCTCAGACATCCCAGCCGAAGCAAGAAGCTCAGAGACTATCTGGACTAGACGCAGTTCAGGTTCAGATAATGAGGCTTCCGGACTGGAACGCCTCGAGATGTTTCTTGTATACATTGCCGCATCGAGCAGGGATTAGCAGCATACCATTGAATGAACTATACTCAATCGCATGGACGTGTTCGATTGAGGTGCGAGGCTGCGTTTGTTCTGTCGATGCGGCCTTTATGATTGGAGGTGCCGGCGCGTGCTGGAGTTCAGCAAGCGAACCAACACACTCGAACAGTATGAGTACAAATATGAGTTGCAGGACGTAGAAGAGCCACATCTGTACAGAACCCTGTATAAGTATGACGAACCGCCGAAGATCCCATTCAACCATAGACACGTCCCGATGAGGATGCCTGACGAGATCTGGATCACAGACACGACGTTCCGTGACGGTCAGCAGTCCAGGGAGCCGTACACGGTTGAGCAGATAGTCCATCTGTTCAAGCTTCTACATAAGCTCGGCGGTCCCAATGGCATGATCAGACAGACCGAGTTCTTCCTCTACTCGAAGAAGGACAAGGAAGCGGTCGCCCGCTGCCAGGAGCTCGGATACCAGTACCCTGAGATAACTGCTTGGATCAGGGCGACGAAGTCCGACTTTGAACTCGTGAAGAGCATGGGAATAGCGGAAACCGGGATACTGGCCAGCTGCTCGGACTATCACATCTTCAAGAAACTCAAGGTCACGAGGCGCCAGGCCATGGACCAGTTCCTGGGCATCGTCAAGGAGGCGCTCGCCGAGGGAGTCCGGCCGAGGGTGCACCTCGAGGATCTGACTCGCGCCGACTTCTATGGCTTCGTGGTGCCCTTCTGCATTGCGCTCCGTCACTTGTCAGAAGAGAGCGGCGTGCCGATCAAGGTAAGGGCTTGCGACACGATGGGATATGGAGTCAGCTACCCGGGCGTCGCTCTGCCGAGAAGCGTGCCAGGTATCATCTACGGACTATGGCATCATGCAGGCACGCCACACGAACTGATCGAGTGGCACGGGCACAACGACTTCTACAAGGTTGTGGTGAACGCAGGAACTGCCTGGCTCTATGGTGCGTCAGCGGTCAACTGCACACTGCTGGGGATCGGCGAGCGGACCGGCAACTGCCCGCTTGAAGCGATGGTCTTTGAGTATGCGGGTCTGAGGGGCACGCTGAACGGCATGGACACCACGGTCATCACCGAGATAGCCGAGTATTACGAGAAGGAGCTCGGCTATCAGATCCCTGCCAGGACGCCGTTCGTCGGCCAGGACTTCAACGTCACTCGATCCGGCATACATGCGGACGGTCTGCTGAAGGACGAGGAGATCTACAACATCTTCGACACAGAGAGGATCCTCAACCGGCCGGTCAAGGTCGCAGTGGGTGAGCATTCCGGTCTTGCGGGGGTCGCCCATTGGATAAACAGCTACTTCCGGCTGCAGGGTGACGAGAGAATCGACAAGCGCGATCCCGCCGTGGTCAAGCTCAAGGAATGGATCGACGATCAGATTCAGGATGGAAGGATGACTATCTTCGGGGATTCCGAGCTCGATCAGGCGCTGAAGCGATTGATGCCTGAGACGTGGACAGAACTCTCTGCCCGAAAGAAAGAGCGCGAATGAGGGACTTGAGCTGATATGGTCGATTCAGAGCGGTCTTTAGGCGCAGAGGAGACGGGAGCCCAACGGAGCTATAGGCTGCCGCTGTTCTGCGCCGTGACCACGCTTTTCTGGTTTTCGCTCTACACCTATGTCTCGTTTTTCACTAACTACGTCGAGTCCAAGGGTGCATCCCATGTCATGGCAGGAGCCGTCCTAGCATCGTACGGCTTCACCCAGACGGTCCTGCGCATTCCTCTCGGTGTGTTCTCCGACCGGCTTCGGGCCAGAAGGCCTTTTGTAATTGCCGGGCTTGTGGCGTCGACGGCAAGCGGCTTCGGCCTTATCTTTGCAGATTCGCCGTTGATGCTCCTGGTTCTTAGGGGGTTGGCCGGGGTGGCCGCCGCCTCCTGGGTCGCCTATCCCGTCCTGTTCTCCAGCTACTTCCCGAGGGCGAACTCCTCCCAGGCTGTAAGCACGATCATGGTCTTCTTGACCGTGGGGAACACTCTCGGCATGTATCTCGGCGGTTTGGCTGCACATGCATTCGGTCCGGCGGCCGCCTTTGTGCTGGCGGCTCTGTCCGGACTAGCGGGTTTGCTCCTGAGCCGCTGGGTAGTCGACAACTTCGTCGGAGCAGGCACCAGATTTGCCGTTCCCGAGCTGTTGCGAGTGGCGCGGCAGCGTCTCTTGGTGTGTGCCTCGTCTATGGCCCTTCTGCTGCAGGCAGTGCAGTTCGCAACGATCTATGGTTTCACTCCCGTATATGCGGCCGGGATAGGCGCGACTCGGGAATCACTCGCCAATCTGGCACTCATATCGTCAATCCCGACCATAGCCGCGAACTACCTGTCTGGCAAATGGTTTGTAAAGCGCATCGGTGACGCCGCGACATCAGCCATCGGGTTCGCACTGATGGCTGTGTTCACAATAGCCATTCCGTTCACCGGCACGCTGGCCGGACTGTACGCCACTCAGCTGTTTGCAGGCTTCGGCAGGGGGATGGCGCTGCCTGTCCTCATGGCTCTGAGCATCAGAGATGTGTCGGACGATGCGAGAGCGACCGCCATGGGCGTATTTCAGGCAGTCTATGGGGTGGGCATGGTGCTCGGACCTCTCGTTGCAGGGATCGTAGGAGACCTGGCGAACCTGAACTCTAGTTTTGTCGTCATGGGTGCAGCAGCGTTGGCCGGAGCGGCATTCTGCGCGGTGGCGTTCTGTCCGAGACCTTCAGACTGCTGTGCAAACATCGGCCCGAGCAGGTGAGTCATAGGTGGGAATCGGCGATCTGGATCGCTGCGTGATTCGCGACGCCTCAGAGGAAGACCTCCCAGTTATAGTCAAGATATACAACCACTATGTAGAGACTTCGACAGCGACATTCGACGAGGAGCCTCAGTCTCTCGAGCAGAGACGCGAGTGGTTTCGGCGTCATGGCGACCGCTATCCTGTGCTTGTTGCTGAACTGAACGGCGTGGTGGTGGGCTGGGCGGCGATCAGCCCCTTCAGCGACCGGCCGGCGTACAGGTTGACGGTTGAGGACTCGGTGTACGTTCACTCCGAGTTCACAGGCAGGGGAGTGGGCTCGCAGCTGTTGCAGGAGCTGATCGCTCGCGCGCGGCGTTTGGACTATCATCGCATTGTCGCGAGGATCGCAGAGGAAAACGAGGGCAGCGTCAGGCTTCACAGGAGGTTCGGCTTCAAAGAGGTCGGCACCATGGAGGAGGTCGGGTACAAGTTTGGCCATTGGCTCAACGTCACGATCATGATGCTGCCGCTCAACCAGAGCAGCGGATCGTGACGGCCTCGCTGGGTTAGGGCAGGCGATTGTGACGCCCTCACTGGGTCAGAGCAGGCGATTGTGGTGCCGTCGCTGGATCAGAGCAGCGGCTGAAGCCTTATGCTTGCATATACGGGAAGGTGGTCGGAGACGTCGGAGCGTATCACCCCGGTCTCGAGCACCTCGAGCGGCCCGTAAACCCATATCTGATCTATACGCACTCTCGGATTTGAGGCCGGAAACGTCATGCCACTGTCGTGCCTGACGAGAGCGGCGTCCCACGCTTCTCGAGCGATCGCGGCGAGAGGCTGCAGCTCCACTGAATTGGGCTCCACGTTGAAGTCCCCGGCGACAATAGCTGGATTTCCCCTCTGCTCGAGGAGGTCAACCAGAGCCCTGATCTGCGTAGACCTCTCAGACACAGAAAGCCCAAAGTGGACATTGATGAAATCGACTTCCACATCCCCGAGCTTCACAGAGACGAGAAGTATGCCCCGCCTCTCCCTTCCTCCGCTGAGAGTGAGTGAGTTCTCAGCCTCAGGGTATGTACGAGACAGGACAGCGTTTCCCTGGGTGGTGCCCAGGAGCCATACCAAGGGCTGGAACAGTGCGATCATACCCGAATGCGACGACAGAGTCACATCCTGCAGGACTCTGCGGGTCCTGGCGTCGTTCCTGCGGACTTCCTGGAGACCCACAAGGTCCGGCCCGAAATCCGATATCAGCTGACCGATGTCATCCACTCGATCGTTCCCGAGCGCGTCGAGTCCTGCGTGGATGTTCAGAGTAAGCACTTTCAGCACGGAGTTTCGATCGTACGTAGCCCAGCTCGAACCAGACGTCAGGGTGCGGGTTGTATAATGGGCCCTGTTAAGAGACAATAGGGCTAGGACCGCAACGATCGCTACAATGGATATGGCGGCCACGAGAGAGCTTGCCGTCACAGAGGACTCGCGTTCGGGCCCAGCTAGTCCGGCATCCACCATAGACTCACCTCGGTTGATCTTTGGCCGCAACAGGCAGGCATACCTTCAAGCACTTTATGCCATGAGGCGGATCTGAGGCTCGCTAGCCTTGAGGGTCAAGGCGAGCGGTGGTCCGCATGCCATGAGAATCAGTAGGAGCGACGGCTCGCCATGAGGATCAATAAGAGCGATGGTTCGCACGATATGAGGATCAGTGCAAGCGACGTTCCCAAGGCGGTCATAGAAGTGTGTGCTCGCCTCAAGTCCCTCGGGCATTCAGCCTACGTGGTCGGCGGAGCGGTGAGAGACACTCTGTCGGGAAGGGAGAGCATCGACTGGGATGTCACGACATCTGCGACTCCCGAGCAGGTGCGCGCCGCCTTTGACCACACGATCCCCACGGGCGCCCGGCACGGCACGGTCACCGTGATCCTCGACGACAGCAAAATCGAAGTCACCACAATGCGGGCTGAGGGCGACTACGTAGATGGCCGCCGTCCCTACAGTGTATGCTTCATACGTGACATAGAGGCCGATCTCGCCAGGCGCGATTTCACCATCAACGCTATGGCGTATGATCCGATCGACGACCGACTAGTAGATCCCTTTGGAGGCAGTGCAGATCTGCAGTCTCGGATCGTGCGGGCAGTTGGAAATCCGGAGGACCGGTTCAGAGAGGACCACCTTCGGATGCTCAGAGCGGTTCGCTTCGCATCGGTTCTGGGATTCAAGGTCGATCCGGCGACTCTCGACGCGATCACTCGGTGCTCGACTCTGATAAAGAGGGTCTCGGCAGAGAGGATCCGGGATGAGCTGGACAAACTGATGGAGAGCACAAAGCCTTCTGTCGGAATCGAGCTGATGAGGATAACCGGCTTGCTGGAGCATATACTCCCGGAGCTGCTGGAGGGATATGGCGTCGAGCAGAACCGGTATCACGAGTACACCATATATGAACACAACCTGAGGACTGCCGATGAGGTCTCGGGTGATACGGCACTCAGGCTGGCGGGATTGCTTCACGACGTGGGGAAAGCCCGGGTGAAGCAGGGAGAGCACTTCTATGGGCATGAGAGGGTTGGGGGGCAGATCGCCAGGCAGGTGTTAAGCAGGCTCAAATACCCGAGACGGGTGGTCGACCGGGTCGCACACCTGGTTGAGCAGCACATGTTCAGGTATGAGCCGAAGTGGACTGACGCGGCGGTTCGGAGGTTCGTCAAGCGGGTCGGGGTTGAGCACCTGAACGATATCTTCGAGCTCAGGCGAGCCGACAGAGAAGGATCGAACAGGGAGCCTGACGCTGGGCTCGGGGAGTTGCGCAGGCGCGTCAACGAGATCCTGTCAACAGGAGCATTCTTGACCCTTCGCGACCTCGCAATAGATGGCAATGACGTCGAAGCTCTCATAGGACCGGACGTGCCTCGCAGGGTCATAGGCCTTACCCTGGCGCAGCTTCTGGACGAAGTCATAGAAGACCCGTCACTCAACGACCGCGAGAAACTGATGAAACGTGCCAAGGATGTCGTTGCCTACCATATTGACGAATTACAACATTTGTAATAGGATTTACCATGTAAGGTTTCACCAGTGGACTTCATTTCTGAGTGAGCAATGGATTCATCGGCGAAGTTCGTCACCGG
>JAAYAB010000013.1 GCA_012719595.1 Bacillota bacterium | reverse complement strand
AGTGGAGAGCTGAGGAATCGACCCGCCTGACGCCATCCCTCCGAGGATTCTGTCCGTCTGCGAGAGGCCGGCCAGCAGCTGATCAATGGTGCCAGGTCTATAGACATCGACAGTTCCCGCAAGGCTCTTGATGTAGTCAGACAACACATACCTCCCCTGAATCTCAAGGAAGATATTTCCGTATGCCAAGGCGCTGACTCTGGTGGTGGAAACGATGACCCTGTGGCCCTTCATGCCTATGCCGCCCTGTTCTGCAAACAACTCCACCCAGCCCGCCGTGATGGTCCCGGTCTGGGTTCGCTGGATGTCGCCGCTTGCCGCCCTGAGAACTGCCTTTGATCTTGCGGCGATCGAGTCCGCCAGGATTCCGCTGGCACCAGTCACATACATGCTGCCTTCTGTCATGGCCATGAACACTGTGTCATTCGATGCCGAGTAGATGAGCGGTGTGTTCGCCTCACCGATATCGCCTTGGGCCGCGAACAGTATCGTTCCGTTCGCACCGTCTAGAACGATGCTGGGTCTTCCTACGGTGTCCCCGACCACTATACCTCCATAGGACGACAGCGAGATCACTGCGCCCGAAGCCTTTGATGTCCTTACCTCAGAGAGCACCATGTCGCCCTCGATCTCGCTCAGGAATATGTCATCGCCGGCAGACACGCTTATCGCGTCCTTGAATGATGCCTGCGTGTCAACCCGCAGCGGCTTGAGTATGCTCCCCACTCGTCCGCCAGTCGCAACGAGCCCTATCCTGCTTGCGACTATGTTGGTCTCGCCTGCGGGCAAGGTGTTGGTGATGTTCGTACCGGCAATCAGCGTGACAGTGCCGTCTCCAGCGCTGATCTGGCCGACGAGCAGAGCTCCATTGGTCGCTGAGACCCGGACATCTCGCGATGACGTGACCTCGGTGACCGGCAGATCTCCTAGAATGCCTGCTATGTACACTCCGTCCCGCCCGTGTGCGCTGAGCTCTACCGGCGGGCTTCCCGGCCTCGGTTCCGTCTGAAGCTCGAGGTCGTTGTCAGCCGTGCCGATCGACCCCAACGCAGAAAGGTGGATCTGGCTTGCTGCGATGCTGAGGCCCTGATCGTCGTCAGCGTCCAGGATCGATCCGCCAGCCGAGATTGAGACCATTCCTCCCACAGCGAGGATGCCGTACGGGACTGAACCGCTGGACGGGCGTGTAGATCGTATGTACACGTCGCCACCAGAGACGATAGAGAGCACACCTTGCGCACCCACATACCCCGTCGTCAGACTGGAATCCGGACTCGAGATATACATATCTGCGTAGGCCTGGGCGTGCAGCATGCCAGTCGAATCCAGCTTGATCGTCAATGGCTCCTCTGCCGATCCGATCGACCCTCCGGCGCTCAGGCTTAGGTTCGCCGCTCTGAAGTTGATGCCCTTCCATCCAAACACCGGGTATCTGACGCTCAAGCCGAATATGGACCCGCTCGACGTCAGCCTTGCGCCGTCTCTTCCGTAGATTTCATCCACCGTGACGTCGCCAAACGATTGGATGTCGACATAATACCCTCTGGCCGTCAGGATCGAACCTCCGATGCTGATGTTGAGCGGCTGTGATTCGCCTATGCTGCCGTGGCCCGCCTCCAGGAAGGTATCGCCGCCTATGATGTTGGCCTGTCCGTCCCACCAAGCGCTTTCTATTGCTCCATTCGCCTTTATCCTGACTTCGCCGCCCGCCGTAATGCGGTCCAGCTTCATATCCGTCTCAGAAGCCAGATAGATGAAATCCTGAGCGCTCGCACTGATACTCTCAGAAGCCTCGAGATCTACAGTCTCCCTGGCAGTGATCTTGATGCTGAAGTCCTTCCAAAATGTCACGTCCTTCTTCTCAGCCGTCAGGAGCATGACAATCTGTTCGGCAGTCAAGTCGCTGAGACGCGGCTTGCCGTACCCGACCCTCTCGATGGGGACTATGACGTCCTGATCATGTCCTATTGAGCCGGATGGTGCCGCCAGGGTGATGTTTCTGCCGACCACATTGGGATCCTCAATCCACACCTTGGTATCGGTCAGCTCTTTGGCCATGTATGACTTGTTGACGCTATTCCGCAGCTCGTCCACGCTCCATGAGTGACCCTGCGTGAGCGCATGCCACTCGCCATACACGGTCGTGTCATACAGCCTCGGATCGTATACTATGCCGCTCGAGTCTACCGGCTTGGCAACCGTGTATCTCCAGTTCGAATCGAACGAACTGCTCACTGAACCGTACTTGCTGTGGAGCTCATGGTACTCGGCGGTGAGGTGCGCCTCGTAATCCCCGATCATGCGCGCGGTCCAGCCGAACTGAGTCTTGAGATACGCTCTCTCCGACTGGCTCAGGACAATGACTGAACTCGGAGAGTAAGGCAGTATCTTGCCGTCCTGGCTCGTGAACCTCTCACGGTGCTGCCAATAAGTCTGGTACTCCCTGAGCTTCTGGCCTTCGTAAGCCGCTACTGCATCATCTGCGCTTCTCTTTGCGGCTTCTCCGATCAGCCTGCTTCTCTCCCAGAACTCGAGCACCTCGGCTTCCGCGCGCTCGTCCTTCTCCTGCTTGGGGTTCACGTCTATGATGCTGCCTCGGAGCGCCAGCAGGTCGACATCGCCGCCGAGCGAGACTACGGAATCGATAGGAAGGTCACCCACGTCCGCCTCAACATAGATGCTGTCTTGGGCCCGCGCCGCCAGACCTCCCGAACCGGCTCTGACTACTACTCGGGACTGGTCGGTGCCGATACCGCCGCGCTCGCTCTCGAGGACCACGCGTTCGCCAGCGATGCGGTTACCGGAACGGCCTGCTGACTCTATGCTCCGGTCAGCGACGAGGTGCACCTCACCGGTCGCTTCGACACTGCTCACGATGATATCGCCTGCAGTCTCCTTGATGAACACGTCTCCGCCGTCCGCCCACGCATCAAGCTCTCCGTCCAATAGATCAGTGATCAGTGGATTCGAAGTGCTCCCGATGCTGCCTTCTGCCCACAGCCTGATGAACTCTCCCCGTATACCTGCCGCAGGGTTGTCACTCTGGATAATAGAGTTTCCGCCAAGCTTTACCCAGCCCGATCGACTCTCTAGGAGTCCATCGACGATTATGTCGCCGCCAGTCGTTATCTCCAGATCACCCTCAGAGTATCCGATGAACTTGATGCCAATCGGGTTCGAGGCGTTTATGTGGTGGTTACTGACAGTCGACTCGACATGCTCCTGCCTTACAGCCCGTCGCTCGTAGATCATCGCACCGCCGGAAGAAACGATCTGCCAATCGGAGACCCCCTCCCAGTCCCCGGTCACCCTTGTTCGCGATCCCTGATGCCAATACGTCTCGCTGTGCCCCGACAATATGCCGTGGCGCTCAACCTCAGTGCGATGCGTTGTTACGTCGGGTTCGACAGAGATGTTCTCGAGCCAGCTTTCAACAATGGTAGTGCCCTGTCTCAACCGTTCCTCAATTGCCGAATAGGTCTCGGTTCTGGTGCTCACAGTCGTCAATGTGTAGTACTGATACTCAAGAGGCCGGTATTCCGTCGAACTGCCCGAAGTCGTGTACTCCAGGGTCGTAAGCGTCAGTGGGTCCTCTCGATCGGGATTCACCCTGTTGCTCCGCACCTGAATCTGGGATCCGACTCTGCTTATCTCAGTAACCAGCGGAATGTTGTCGAAGAAGGAGTCCGTAGAGTCAGTCCGCTTAGCTGTGTCAATGATCCTGATCACGCCCTCGACGCCACCGCCGGTTCCTGTCGAGACGTTGCGCACCTTCATCGGCAATCCGGTGACCGAGTCTACGATCTTGATCCAGCTATAGCCATCGAGAACCCTCAGCTCGCCAACGCCAGTGTTCATAATGTTGCCCACGAGTTCCATATACCCGCCGAGTGTCGTGACGGGGGCGACCTCCAGGCAATCTTCCTCAGCGTTGTAGAAAACCGGTATGCCGCGGGAAACAACGTATCCCTTGTCGTCGATCCGGTCGGGCCCGTCGCCGAAGTCCAATCTGTAGAGCGGATCCGGACTGCCGCCGCTTGCCTTCCTCGCTTCGTAGTCTCTTCTTGCACTGTCGATCTGGTCAAGTATGCTCGACTCCCAAATGATCCGCTGGCGGTCCCGGACGCCGCTCTGAACGACGCCGTTGATGTTCAGATACTCACCCGCTATGAACACCTTGTTTCCGGCGATCAGCGACGGCGTCTCGAGGTCGCCGAGGTCGATGCGGCCCTGCTGTGCCAGTTCCCGTGGAGACTCGTTGAGCTTCACGTCGCTAAACCACATGCCATCGTAGTAGTCGATGATCCCGGCCCATCTCTGCCGCACTTCGCCGGCGACATGTGTGAAACCGTCGCTGTAGCCAATGTACACGTTCCTTCCTGCTGTGATCCTCACAATGTCTGCGACGATGTCTGCGTGCTTGCCAACCTGCACGCTGCCATAGCAGCTCTCGATGTTGACCGTACCCTTGAGATTGGTGATGTTCCCCTCAACCAGGATGTCGGGACCCCATCCGCTCGGATCGGAGTAGGTGTTGGAGACCGAGATCGTCGCCCTGCCGCCGCCTACTTGGACATCTCCACCAAAGGAACCGCCGGGAACTGCGCTGATGTCGCTGGCAGAAGCCACGGACATGCCTCGGAAGTATACGCCAGCGGTTGCGTCAGGTATAGCCATCGCATTTGTCCTGAGGTAATTGGCACTCCTATTCTCGATCAGTATACTCGCGTCGCTGCGAGCGCGCAGGCTCCCCGACCCTGATAGCGACAGGGAGTCAATGACTATGCTGCCAAACCTGGCCTCTATGGGCTGGTCCACATTCAGAACCCCTACGTTCGTCCGATCCCTGAGGTCACTCAACCGTGCCTGCAACTGCCCTTTCTCAGCCAGCAGTTCGGTGTAGAGGCTGCGCTCCTCGTCGGTTACACCGCCAAGCAGGAGAAGCTCGATCGTCTCGTCGACTTCGTCCAGGCGATCCTGCACAGTGTTCACAAGATTCTCGGTCGAGCGCGACACCGTGATCCCCTGGGTGCTCTCCGGGCTGATGGTGCCGTCTTCATCGATAATCAAGCTCTTATGCCTGTTTCGCCCGGCCTCGACGGTTCCATATACAACGACGCCCGAGCTGTAGACGGGAGTTGAGGAGCGATACTCAGTTCTCATTGTTATGTCTTTGTCAGTGAACTCGAACACATCGTTGAACAGATTGGCCAGATACTCGGCGGACTCCCGGTAGAGGTCCGTTCCCTGACCATATCCATAGACATCCACGCTGCCGTGCAGAGTCAGCAGCCTGACGTCGCCACCTACTCCAACTTCCGATCCAGCGTAGATCCTTACATCGCTGGATTCGCTCAGATAGGCCTTGGCAATCGGGTCCGTCTCGAGTGGGAAAGCTGTTCTGTTCCACAGGTAAGTCTCGGCTCTCGAAATGCGATTCGTGTCATGTCTGCCAGCCACGAGCAGTATATCCCCGTCGGCTTGCAGCCGAGCTGAGCCGCCCAGCTCCACCAGGTTGGTGACAGTAGCTTTCGTCTCCGAGTAACCCTCGGCTGCGCCCGAAGCGCCCCACGTCTTGGCGCTGACGAGGGTCTGAAGGTCGACGTCGCCGAACGCCGACAGGGCGATGTCTCCTGAGCTCTCCAATCTCGAACTGCGACCTATAGTGATCCGGGCATCGTTGAGGCTGTTGTTGATCGTCGCGTCCGCCCGAGCAAGGGCTATCGCACCGCCCGAGTCAAGGCTGATCTCGTCGTAGGCCAAGACCTCGTTCCTGGCCGACATGGTGAGGCCGCCAGATCTGTCCGCCCCGCCATGAACCTCTACGGACACGCCTTCTCCGACCGAGATGAGCGCACTGTTGCGGATGTCTGTGTAGCTGGCCGCGGCAGGCCCGTCAAACAGCCCGCCCGACCCCGACCTGACATTGAACTCGCCCAGCCGGTCCTTTGTTATCCTGTTGATGGCAAGGATCGAGAGTGTTCCTGCCCTGATCACAGCGCCGTCCAATACATCCGCAGTCACTGAGTGAACTACGTCGTTGCGCACATCGCTGCCGCTCAAGCCTACAACAGATGCTGTTATGGTGTCGGTCTTTGCGTTGAAGATCGAGGCGTGTTCTGATCCCAGCTTGAACTCGTCAACATCGATCATCGCTCCGGCATTGCCTCCCGACACCCACGCGCTGGTAGCGCCTCTAGTGTCGGTCTGAGCCGAAGCCCCACTGCCTGCAATGATGCCGCCTGTGCCAGCCACTGCCTCCGCGTAGTTGTCGTCTGTCCCGAAGGCAAGGATGTCCAGCAAGCTGCCACTGACTGCGACGTTGCGGCCCAGGTACGCCGTGGTGGTGGTGTCGGAAGAGGCGCTCGCCGTGTTGCTGCCTGCCGCGAGTCCTCCTATGGTCTTGCCGGTCGAATAGGCCTTCTGCTTGGTAGAAGCCTGTGAGAACACAGACACAGGTCCAGTCACTGTCAGAACGCTGCCATCGCCGACATAGGCCACGGCCGAAGCTTCGCTTTCCGCCTTGGTCTCAGTCGCGGCGAACCCAATCACAAAGCCGCCAGTCGAACCGGAGGCGTATGCCCGGGTCGACTCGTTGCGGCCGGTTGGCGCAGGGACGATCCTCGCGTCGATGATAAGATTGCTGCTGCTAACCGTATTTGACTGACCGAGGTATGCGCTGACCCTGGGAGCGTTCCTCGCTTCAGCCTTTGACACGCCGACAGACAGTGTGGCAGAGATATTCACGCCTCGGGATTCGGCGTCAGCGACCGATTCAGCGGTCGCCGCCACTTTCATCGGCCCAGAGACTGTAGCACTGACCGACGGGCCCGTGTACGCCGATGTTTCCGACTCAGCCTTGACTGTTGCTATTGAGCCGCTTCCTGCTGCAATCCCTCCTGCGCCGGCTTTGGTCAACGCCTTCGACTCATCTGATGTGATGGCAGACACAGTCAGTTGCCCCGCGATCACAGTAACCGCATCGAGGAAAGCTTTGTTGGTGCCCTCAACTACCGAGTCAGCCAGCACAGCTCCTCCTGCGACAACCGAGTATGCATGTCCGTCTGCTGTTGCATTTGCCCGGTTGCTGGAGTAGGACGCAATTGTCACAGCTCCTGCTGCCTGAAGGAGAGATCCGGCACCGCCCGCAACGTACGATTCT
>JAAYAB010000129.1 GCA_012719595.1 Bacillota bacterium | reverse complement strand
GCCGAGGCGGTACAAGGATGGGCCGCTGTCCCAGACCATAATGTCTTCGCAGATGCTCTGCATGTCGAAGACGTCAGAGCAGAAGGAAGAGGTAGCGAAGTTTCTCAACTTCTGGGTAAACAGCGTTGACGCGAACCTCATCCTCCAGGGAGAACGCGGCGTTCCGATCATGAGGCATGTCCGCGAGGCGCTGGCCGAGGGTCTCTCAGCTCCGGAGCAGACTATCTACCAGTACCTCACGGATCTCGGGAGAGAGGCGGCTACTCAGATAGTCCTCGATTCACCTGTACAGACACAGATCCGTGACGTATACATCCGCCTGGCTGAGGAGGTCGTATTTGACAAGATCACGCCTGAGCAGGCAGCGAAGCAGTTCAGAGTCGAAGCCGAGGACATACTCAATAGATATTCGCCGTAACGGCGATAGCAACAGTAGCAGGAGCGAATTGATCAAAGCGGCATTAGCAGCAATAGCGAAAGCAGATTGATCGCAGCAGCACTAGTGGCAACAGCTGAAGCAGATCGACTGCAGCAGAGTTTGTAGCAATGACGTTAGCAGATTGTTTGCTCAGCAGACTTGTCACACGGTCCTCAACGGCACATGCCCCAGTTCTCGTGATTGGGGCATGTGCTGCTGAGCGGCAAGCATACGGCCTTGTGCTCAAGTGCAGGAGGTGGTTGCGATGGCTACCGAGAACAGAGCATCGCGATACCAAGGTCTTGTCAGGTTCTTGGACAGGGAGGCAGTCGCCGGGTATGTGTTCGCGTCCCCGTTCATCATTGGGTCTCTTGCGTTTACAATCCTGCCCATGCTCTACTCTTTCTACATCTCTTTTACGAGCTACAGAATTGCATCTGCGCCGACGTGGATCGGCATATCCAACTACGTGCGGATGTTCACCCGCGATCCGCGCTTCCTGAAGTCGATAGGAGTCACCCTGTACTACGTGGTGGTATCGGTGCCACTCAAGGTCGGCTTTGCGCTGTTCGTCGCCTTCCTGTTGACGAGAAAGACTCGCATGGCCGCCCTGTACCGCTCGATCTACTACCTCCCGTCGCTGATAGGCGGCAGTGTCGCGGTGTCGCTCGTCTGGAAGGAGCTGTTTGCCCTCAAGGGCGTCGTGAACAACGTGCTGTCTGCACTGGGCCTGCCGGGCAGCGTGTCCTGGCTCGGAGATCCGACTTACGCCATATTCGTGCTGGTTCTACTGGCGGTGTGGCAGTTCGGATCGTCGATGATCATATTCGCAGCCGGGATCAAGCAAATACCGGAGACGTACTATGAGGCTGCCGAAATTGACGGAGGATCGACGCTTCAGCAGTTTTTCTACATCACTCTGCCTTGCCTGTCGCCGATCATTCTGTTCAACCTCATAATGCAGACAATATCTGCGTTTATGAACTTCACTCAGGCCTTTATAATCACGAAGGGCGGTCCGATGGACAGCACTCTCTTCTACGCTCTGTACCTGTACCAGAGCGCGTTCAACTACTTCGAGATGGGCTATGCGAGCGCGATGGCGTGGGTCCTGCTGGTGATGGTCGGAATGGTCACTGCTCTGATCTTCAAGACTTCCGATCGATGGGTCTACTATGAGTCGAAGGGGGGCAGGTGATATGGCAACTGGAATGAGGACTCGTAGAGCTGTATCCAAGACTGTCTACCATCTCTTTGTGGCATCTCTCGGGCTGCTGATGGTCTATCCAGTGTTTTGGATGATCTCGGGCTCGTTCAAGACGAACTACGAGATACTCAATGAAGCACTGAAGCTCAGGCCCGACGCATTCGGCTGGGACAACTTCGTCCGAGGCTGGAAGGGCTTTGGGAGACTGACCTTCGCGGGCTTCTTCCGCAACTCCTTTGTGATTGCCTCCCTAGCGACAGCCGGAGTCACGATCTCGTCCGCTGTCGTGGCGTACTCGTTTGCGAGGCTGCGGTTCAAGGGCAGGAAGTTCTTGTTCATCTGCATGATGTCGACCATGATGCTGCCTGCACAAGTGGTTATGATTCCTCAGTACATCATTTTCCGGAACCTGGACTTGACCAACACATATGTGCCGCTGATCCTGCCCTCCTGGTTCTCAAGAGCGTTCTTCGTGTTCATGATGATGCAGTTCATACAGGGGCTTCCGAAGGAGTTGGATGAGGCCGCGATCATCGACGGCTGTTCGAGGTACTCCGTGTTTTCTAGGATCACACTGCCTTTAATAAAGCCGGCGCTGATCACCACAGTAATCATCAACTTCTACTGGGCCTGGGACGATTTCATGGGTCCGTTGATCTACCTCAGCCGTCCTGCCAAGTACCCGGCATCCCTGGCAATCAAGCTATTTGCTGATTCTACATCGGTGACAGACTATGGCGCCATGTTTGCCATGTCGACATTGTCGCTGCTGCCGGTATTCTTCATATTCCTGTTCTTCAACAAGTATCTCATCCAGGGAATAAGCATGAGCGGTCTGCGAGGATGACGAGTGGTCTGACACAGTGAGAGACGGGGCGGGAGCACCCGCCCCAACATTTTCGCATGCATCATCCACCGTTGCCGGCCTCACGCGGCTGTCGGAAGAAGGGCCCGGACTTGACGCCGCTTCGGCATTAGAACCGGGCCCCCTAAATCACAGGTCGGACACTCTGATCCAGGCGCCCTCTTCGACGGAACGCTCGACTGCTTCAAGCACCTGATTGCACTTGACCCCATCTTCAAAGTCGGGGGTCGCCGGTCTGCCCTTAGCTATCGACTGGACGAACTCGAACAGTTCGTGGACAAAGGTGTGCTCGTACCCGATTACGTGCCCTACCGGCCACCATGCGCCGGCATACGGATGCACGGGCTCGGTCGCCTGGATGAGGCGGAAGCCCCTCAGCCCCTCGGAATCGTCCGCTGAGTAGTACCAGAGCTCGTTCATGCGCTCGAACTCAAACTTGAGGCTTCCCTTGCTTCCGTTGATCTCAAATGACATGCCGTTCTTGTGGCCGTTGGCAAATCGAGTCGCCTCGAATGAGCCGAGGGCGCCGCATTCGAACTCGGTGAGGAAGAGGGTCGCATCGTCCACAGTGACTTCGCCCATCGGTGCGTCGGATTTGGCTTTGCCGCTCAACCCGGTCATCTGCTCCACGAGCGGGCGGCGCTTGATGAACGTTTTGCTCATGCCGATTACTCTGCTGAAGTCGCCGACCAGGAAGCGGGCGAGGTCTATCAGGTGAGCTCCCAGGTCTCCATGTGACCCTGACCCGGCCACGGACTTGTCGAGCCTCCACACGAGAGGGAAGTCCGGGTCGATGATCCAGTCCTGAAGGTAGAGCCCTCTGAAGTGGTATATCTGGCCGATCTTCCCTGAGTCGATGAGCTGCTTTGCCAACTGCACCGCAGGCGCAAACCTGTAGTTGAAGCCGATCTGGTGCTTGACTCCGGCCTTCTTGACCGCCGCGAGCATCTCCCGGGCATCGGCTAGATTGAGAGCCAGCGGTTTTTCGCAGAAAACGTGCTTTCCCGATTCTGCCGCCGCGATCGCGAGATCCTTGTGCGCATTGCTGGGAGCAGTGATGTCAATAATGTCGATGTCATCTCTCTTGACGAGCTTCTCGAACGACGTCTCGTAGCTCTCCCACCCAAACTTCTGAGCTGCCTGCTTGACACCCTGTTCGTCTCGTCCGCAGATAGCCTTTAGCATGATCGAGACATCCGGGTCGAAGAACATGCTGATCTTGCGCAATGCATTGCTGTGGGCTTTCCCCATGAACTTGTACCCCACGAGACCGACACCCAACGTGCGTTGCATCAAATCACCTCTCACGGCTAGTGGCCTATTGTCACTGTCGTTATTCTGTCATCCCCTCTCGATTCCTCTCGTTGACGCTCTGGTTTTCCAGTGTGATATAATAGAACGGATCATGTGGCACATTAAACCGCAGCCAATCTTAGGTTCTGCCCTACATTCCATCACAGGGGGAGATACGTGATGCCCGAGCCGATACCGTTCGTTATCGAGCAAGGAGTCCATGGCGAGAGAGCGTTCGACATCTACAGCCGCCTTCTGAAAGACCGGATCGTCTTTGTAAACGGCCCGATCGACACCGAATCGAGCCAGCTGGTGGTTGCTCAAATACTCTACTTGGCGAGCGAGGCCAAGGACAAGCCGATAGATCTGTATATCAACTCACCCGGCGGAGAGATCACTGCGGGCATGTCGATCTTTGACACGATGCGCAACGTGCCCTGCCATGTCAACACCTACTGCGTCGGCATGGCAGCATCGATGGGAGCCGTGCTCCTCGCTGCCGGTGACACACGTTATGCCCTGCCAAACGCCGAGATCATGATCCACCAGCCCCTCGGCGGCACTCGCGGGCCGGCCGCAGACATTGAGATCGAGGCGAAGTGGATCATTAAGACCAAGGAGAAGCTCGAGCGCATACTGGCGGAGCTCACCGGGCAGCCGCTGGATCGGGTACGAAGGGATACGGACCGCAATTTCTGGATGAGTGCCGAGGAGGCCAAGGAATACGGCCTCATCGACGAGATAATAGTGCCGACGAAGCCGCGGGCGCTCAGAGGCAGATAGTGGCTTAGGCTCACTTGGAGGTTGGTGCATCGATGAGCAACGCGTTTGACATCCTGCAAGAGCGGGGTTTTGTCAAGCAGACGAATCACGAGGAAGACCTCAGGTCACTCCTGGCCGAGCAGAGCGTCACCGTGTACCTGGGCATAGACCCGACAAGCGACAGCCTGCATGTGGGACACCTTCTCCCGCTGATGGGCCTCGTTCACCTTCAGAGGGCGGGGCATCGGCCGATAGCCCTCGTGGGCGGCGGCACTGCTATGATCGGCGACCCGAGCGGGCGGACCGAGCTGAGGCAGATGATCAGCAAGGAGACCATCTGCTCCAACGTGGAAGCGATAGGGAGGCAGTTGCGGCGTTTCCTGTCGCCCGATGAAAGCGGCACCCTCATGGTCAACAACGCGGATTGGCTTTGGAATCTCAACTACATCGACTTCCTGCGAGAAATCGGGTCTCAGTTCTCTGTGAACAGGATGCTCACAGCCGAGTGCTTCCGGTCCAGGATGGAGCGGGGGTTGTCCTTCATCGAATTCAACTACATGCTCCTCCAAGCGTATGACTTCCTCATGCTGTTCA
This sequence comes from Bacillota bacterium, assembly GCA_012719595.1. Lineage (GTDB taxonomy): Bacteria > Bacillota > DTU014 > DTU014 > DTU014 > JAAYAB01. The sequence continues at coordinate 2,768 of JAAYAB010000129.1, read as the reverse complement.
GGAAGTACGGTTGCAGGCTCCAGATAGGCGGAGATGATCAGTGGTCGAACATACTGGCCGGCGCTGACCTGATTCGCCGCCTCGAACGCGAGGATGCGTACGCGCTCACATTCCCGTTGCTCACAACGAGTTCCGGAAAGAAGATGGGCAAGACCGAATCGGGTGCGGTGTGGCTCGACGCTGCAAAGACCAGTCCGTTCGAGTTCTACCAGTACTGGCGCAACTGCGATGATGCAGACGTCGGTCGGTTGCTGGCCTTCTACACTCTCTTGCCTATGGATGAAGTGAGAAAGCTCGGAGCTCTCAAGGACCAGGAAGCGAACAGGGCAAAGCGGGTGCTCGCCTTTGAGGTGACCAAGCTGGTGCACGGCGAGGAGGAAGCCAGGAAGGCCGAGGAGGCTTCCATGGCCCTGTTTGGATCAGGCGGGGATCAGGAGTCGGTCCCCGTCGCAGAAGTGCCGAGTTCGAGAGTGAAGGCAGGAGTCGATCTTGGCGAGCTGATGCACGAGATCGGACTCGCCGGCTCAAACAGCGAGGCGCGCAGGTTGATCAGCCAGGGAGGCGTCTACGTCAACGACGAAAGAGTGACGGACAGGTTCCGTCAGGTGTCTCTGGCCGACGCCAATGACGGCAGAATAGTCATACGAAAGGGCAAGAAGGCGTACAAGGTGGTAAAGATCGTCTAGCTCAAGGTCGCCAATTCCATGGAGGTGCGTCTGCATGGCCGAAAGAATTGCGTTTCTGGCGTTTGACATGGGTGCAGAGAGCGGCCGGGCCATAGTTGGAGCTTTCGATGGCTCGAAGGTGGAGCTTGAGGAAGTTCATCGCTTCGCCAATGAACCAGTGATGATAGGGAACACTTTGCACTGGGACATACTCCGCCTGTTTCATGAGACGAAGAAAGGTCTTGCCGCAGCTATCCAGCGCAGGGGAGAGTCCATAGTCAGCCTGGGTGTAGACACCTGGGGCGTTGACTTCGGATTTCTCGACAAGCACGGAAACCTCCTTTCCAACCCTGTGCACTATCGCGACAAGCGGACAGACGGCATTCTCGAGAAGGCGTTCAAGGTCATGCCGCGTGCTGAGGTCTTCGGGCATACCGGCATCCAGATCATGCAGATAAACACCTTGTATCAGCTGTTTGCAATGCGGCTGGCCGGGTCGGTGCTGTTCGATGTAGCAGACACGCTGCTCTTCATTCCCGGATTGCTCATGTACTTCTATACCGGAGTGCGCAACTGCGACTCGACCATAGCCAGCACCAGTCAGATCTATGACCTGCGAAGCCGGTCCTGGTCAGGCCCGGTAGTTCAGGCCTTCGGCATACCTGCGCACGTGTTGCCTCAGGTGACGGACGCCGGCGCGATAGTCGGCGAGCTGGCTCCATTGGTCAGGCGCGAACTGGGAGCTCCAGCCCTGAAGGTTGTGACTCCGGGCGGCCATGACACTGCGTGCGCCGTCGCATCCGTCCCTGCCGTCGGATCAGACTACATATATCTGAGCTGCGGCACATGGTCGCTCATGGGCATAGAGGAGGGCTCCCCGATCATCAACGAGGTGACAGAGGAGTTCAGCTTTACCAACGAGGGCGGAGTGTGCAACACCGTCAGGCTGCTCAAGAATATAGCAGGTCTGTGGCCGGTCCAGGAATGCAGGCGAGCGTGGGAGAGAGAAGGAGCGCGCCTAGACTATGGTGAGATCACGGCCGAGGCTTCTGCGGCAGCGCCTTTCTCTGCATTCATTGACCCGGATGACCCTGCCTTCCTGAATCCTCCGCATATGCCAACGGCGATACAGGACTTCTGCAGACGCACCGGTCAGAAGGTTCCGCAGTCGAGAGGTGAGATCGTCAGAGCCGCGCTCGAAGGCCTGGCGCTGAAGTACCGCTTCGTAGCCGACAGGCTCGAACGCGTTGCAGGAAGGCGGCTCGACACCATCCACATGGTCGGCGGCGGGATCAACAACAAACTCCTTTGCCGCATGGCTGCAGGTGCTTCCGGGCGGCGCGTAATTGCCGGACCGGCTGAGGCGACTGCGATAGGGAACGTGTTGATGCAGGCGATGGCATTGGGAGAGATCGGGACGCTCGGCGAGTTGAGGGAAGTTGTGCGCAACTCGTTTGCGACCGAGGTCTATGAACCGAGCGACACTGAGGCCTGGGACGCGGCGTATGAGCGCTTCACCGGCATACTGAACCAGAGCTCGAGGTGAATTGAGCAGGCGTCAGTGGCATACTGAACCAGAGCTCAAGGTGAGTTGAACACGCGTCAGTGGCATGCTGAACCGGAACTCGGGGCGGATTGAGCAGGTATCAGTCCGCCCCGATCCGCTTTGACGCTGTGAGGATCCGCTCGATAGTGGCGGTGGTAGACTGACCGTCCTCGAGGTCGAGGAAGACCGGAGTCACTCCAAGCCTTCTCGCGGTGTCTCGTTCGGGAAGGTTGTCGAGGTTGTAGTCGCTCCCCTTGAAGTAGCAGGAGGGCATGATCTCCTCGATCAGCTTGTCCGCAGTTCGATCGCTGAAGATGACCACGGCTGAGACACACTCCAGCCCTGCGACCAGGCGCGCCCTGTCCGTCGCAGGGTTTATGGGCCGGGACGGCCCCTTGAGGAGCCGGACCGATTCATCGTCGTTGACTCCTACGATCAAGACATCGCACATGCTTCGCGCCTTCTCGAGGTAGCTCAGGTGCCCGCTGTGGAGTATATCGAAGCAGCCGTTAGTCAGGCCGACGGAGGCCCCTGCCTTGCGGTGGCGGCTGGACATC
>JAAYAB010000012.1 GCA_012719595.1 Bacillota bacterium | reverse complement strand
TCTGGTGCCGCCTCAGATGATAGTCATTCCTCTGTTTCTCAACTTCCGATACTTCGACTTCTTCGGGCTGTTGGAGGGAGGAGGCTACAACCTGATCGGGACCTACTGGCCCTTCCTTCTGACCGCGCTGACTGGCACAGGTGCGAGAAATGGCTTGTACATCTTCATAGCTCGTCAGCACTTCCGCGGTATGCCGCGTGCTTTGGAGGAGTCTGCGTATATTGACGGTGCGAGTCAGTTCAGGACGTTCTGGGAGATAATGCTGCCCGGCGCCACACCCATTATGTTGGTTATCTTCTTGTTCTCCTTCGTTTGGCAGTGGAACGACGTATTCTACACAGGCATATTCATGCGAGGCGGCATGACCTTGCTGCCGTTCAGTCTTCGAAACCTGATAGGGAAGTATCACTGGAGTATCAGCGCGGAGTACAAGACGATAGTCAATAACACGGGCATGGTCCTGTTCCTGCTGCCCATACTGCTGTTCTACGTGTTCCTGCAGAGGTATTTCGTCGAGAGCGTCGAGAGAACCGGAATCGTCGGCTAGAGCTCCTCCCGTGCCTCTGTCTTGGTCATGGCTTAGGGAGGTAAGCTTAGGCCGCGCTTCAGAGGCTTCCGTAAGTTCTTGGTGCGGGATAAGGAGGGCATAGACAAATGGCAAACAGAGCTGATGATTTGACGGCCGTCTTGCCAGACGGCCGGATGTTCGAGTTCTGGGAGATGGAACCGGTCTTCGAGAGAGAGATTCATGTTGACAATCAGAACCCGGCCGCCTCCGACCAGAACGACGGCACCATGGAACGGCCTCTCAAGACCATCAATGCGGCAGCTCAGATAGCGACTCCCGGCACAAGAGTGCTGATTCACCGCGGAGTGTACCGTGAAACAGTCCAGCCTGCTATGGGCGGGCTTGGACCGGACAAGATGATCAGCTATGAGGCGTATCAAGGAGAAGAAGTGATCATCAAGGCGTCCGTCGAGGTGAAGGATTTCAAGCCCAGTGTCGGTTGGAGAGTCGGAAGAGGGTTTGGAAGGAGCAGCATTCCGGACGGACTCAGGATATGGGAGATCGAACTGGATCCTGAGGACTTCAAGGGCTACAACCCCTTCTGTGCCGTCAACATCCTTCATGATCGGCTGTTCATTGAATATCACAAGACCGATATGACGCCATATCTCAACAGAAGGGGAATGGTGTTTGTAGACGGCAAGCCCATGAAGCAAGTTCCTCTGTACTACATGTTGGGCGAGTGCGACAACTCCTATTGGGTCGAATCCAACGGTCTCAAGGTCCACATACGTCTCGCAGGCGATGACGATCCAAGAAACCATACAATCGAACTGACCAACCGAGAACAGTGCTTCGCTTCCAAGGTTCCTTTCTTGTCATACATCCGGGTGAAAGGACTGACTCTGGCGCATGCTGCGACCGGCGCGCCGGTGCCCCAGCGCGGGTCGCTCTCACTCAATCGCGGGCATCACTGGATAGTTGAGGATTGCACGATTGACTGGTCAAACGCGACCGGAATCGACTGCGGGAACGAGTGTTGGCATCGAACCATATCAGAGGGACAAACCATCGGGCACTCTATCATCAGGCGGTGTACGATCAGGGACGCGGGTGTGTGCGGAATCGCAGGTCTGGGCGCAAAGAACATGCTCATTGAGGATAACTTGATCGTCGGGACAGGTTGGCAACGCATGGAATTGTCCTGGGAAGCAGGAGGTATCAAGTTCCACCATTGCGCCAACTCCCTCATTCGCCGCAACGTCATCAAAGACTGCCACGGGTGCGATGCACTGTGGCTTGATGTCGGCAACGACAACAACCGCATCACCTCGAATGTTTTCCTCAACGGGATCGATTCCAGGGAACACATATTCATTGAGTGCACTCGCGATTCGGAGAACCTCATTGACAACAATGTGATATGGGGTGTGGATGGCAGGTATGACAGGAATGCAGTGCCCGTCATGAGAGGCTCTTCCGGATGGTACCGGACGACCGAGTCGGAGGCCACAAATGGGTATGGCATCTACCTGGAAGGTACAGACAGGCTGCGGATGGTCAACAACTTGATTGGAAAGTGCAACAAGGCCGGCTTCTTTGCAAAGGTGGTAGCGTTTCGACTCCATCCCAAGCGCGGCGGCACTTCAAGGGA
>JAAYAB010000128.1 GCA_012719595.1 Bacillota bacterium | reverse complement strand
CTACAGCTTCACCGTTCGCGGAGGCTTGCCGAAGCTGTAGAAGGTCGCCTCCGCTTCGCTTGCACAGAAGATCTCGAAGATCGAGTCATCCTCGCTGTACATTCTCCCGAGCGAAGGCATCACATCGAGCGCGGCCTTCTTGGACTCGCGGCTCGTGATGAAAACCGCCTTGCCCTTCAGACGCAGCCATTCGCCGCTCTTTGACGCGACGCAGATTTCGAATCGAGGGTTGGCCATCAACTGCCTGTAGACATCCTTCTGGTTGTTCGTGCAGAAGCAGAGCTTGCCATCGTATTCCATGACGAAGCCGAAGGGACGCACCTTGGGAGTGCTCCCATCTGTGGTGGCCAGGTAAAACGTTGGATTATCTCGCAGAAAGGTCAGAACCTCGTTCATTTTCCCTACTCCTCGCCGATATGATCGCCCAGCCCAATCATTTCGTGTTTGCGGCCCCAAATCCCTCTATGGCGTCAGGTGGATCGCTACTAGCTGAACGCGAGCTTGCCTCTTCGAGCAAGCCCGAGCGGAAATGAATGCTTGTCCGAAATTTCAGTGTATGCAGCCGGATCTTACACTCTGCGTGCGGCGCGAATGAACCACCCGCCGGCATGCATTCCGGCGCCTTGCTCGTGCAAATCCAATGCAAATGGGGTTGATGGCGTTACGCCTGCGATTCCGGTGACCGAAGCCGGGCACCGACCGCACCCTGTCGCTTTGTCTCTCGAGAGCCCTGGCCGCAATCAGAGTTTCACATTGCATTTGTAAAAGTTCATAACAAAGTATCGACTATTTCACATTACATCAGCTACAATTGAATCGAGCAATGCACCTTGACAAGTGAACAGACCTTGCTTTGAGGTCGCAGACGCGTTACCCGTTGAGACCGGGCATACGTTCTCAGTATTGATAACTAGGGATATCTTGACTACACTTGATGTAGTAGTCGCCGGGAATTGAGGGTGAAATATCATGCCAAGACGACTCAAAGTCACACTCAGCGATGTGGCAAGGGCGGCCGGCGTGTCACTGGGCACGGCCTCTCAGGCGCTCAGTGGGTCGGGGCGTGTCAGCGAGGCCTCCAGGCAGAGGGTCCAACAGGCTGCAAACGGCCTGGGCTATTCACATCGGTCCCGCCGAGTGCGAAGCGCGACCAAGAACATCGGTTTCATCCTGGTGCGAATCGGAGAGTATGCGACGGTCCAACAGAGCCCGTTCTACGGCGTCATTCTCAGCGGGGTCGAAAAGGAAGCCAGAGCACTTGGGTTCAACCTCGTCTTTTCAGCTCAGGTATCTGATACGAATGAGGCGATCCCCCAGTTCGCGTTCGACGGCTCGGTTGACGGGGTCGTCGTGGCCGGTGTGAGCGAAGAGTCGCACTTGTCGCAGTTCCAACGCGGCCGAACACCCGTCGTGCTGGTCGACAACGTTGTTGAACAGCCTAAGCTCTACAGCATAGTGGCAGACAACGTCGGCGGTGCGGACGCCGCCGTGAGCCACCTCATCAACACGGGGCACCGCAAGATCGCCCTGATCAGCGGTCCTGAGAAGCACTACAGCATCGACGAGCGCCGCGACGGATATCTCAAGGCGCACAGAAGGGCCGGATTGGAAGTCAGGGACGAACTCTACTGTGGCGGCGACTTGACGTTCCAGGGCGGCTACGAAGCGATGGTGTCACTGATAGACTCGGGTGCTTCTTTCGATTCGGTGTTCTGCTGCAATGACGAGACTGCCATCGGTGCGCTCAGAGCATGTCACGAGAGAGGGATTTCCGTTCCGCGGGACGTTTCCGTCGTCGGTTTTGATGACATCGAGCTTTCCGCACATGTTTTCCCCGCATTGACCACAGTCCGAGTTCACAAGGAGTACATGGGCCGGCTTGCTGTGCGCTACCTGGTTGAGGTGCTGCGCACCCCGGCAAAGGAGACACCTGAACACTCGGTGAGAGTCCAAGTGGAGACAAATCTGGTAGTTCGTGACTCGACTGCGCCCAGGTCATAGCGCCTGGCGGCCTACCGCAACTCAGGGCATCGTCCCGACTCGCTGCGCCTAGTCAAAGGATTCGTTCTTACCTGGAGACAGCCCCCGCATTTCTAATTAGCCGACCGTATCAGAGATCGTGCCTGAACTTAAACCTGAACAAACCGGTCGTACCAGCGATCGCACCTGAACCAGCATGCGGGTTTGTCGCCATTTCTCGCCTGATCGCGCGGAATTCCGGCTTAGGGGAGGTGGTACCGAGGCATGCCTGAAAGAGGGCTGCCAGTTGGGATGTGATCATTTTGTCTCTGGGTCCAGGTCGCAGGACAGACGTGGAGACAGACAGAGAGTTACCCGAACACTAAGTCTTGGAGGGATCGAATCATGAGCAGGAAGTGGGTCATCGCCCTAGTGGTCGCAACCCTGTTGCTCGGCGCAGTAGCACCGGTGGCCGGTGCTGCCGAGAAGATCAAGCTCAGTTTGTGGACGCACAACAGGCACATGATGGATCTCGTAGATGAGCTGCTCAAGGAGTTCAACGCCACGATAGGTGCTGAGAAGGGAATTGAGGTCAGCCTCAGGGTAGTGGCTGAGGGCGGCACAGAGCTCATGCTCGCCGCTCAGCAGCAAGGCATGGGACCAGATTTGTTCAACATCCCGACCTCCTATCAAGGGTTCGGCGCGGAGTACGAGGCAGGACTCAAGATGTACTTCGACGACCTGCCGGGGTTTGCGGAGTGGAAGGTGCAGTTCCCAGAGTGGTACTGGGTGGACAATGTGACCACGTGGAAGGTCGTCTAGCACGCCGCCGCGAACGTAACCGTCCGTGAGTGGTACTGGGTGGACAATGTGACCACGTGGAAGGGGAAGGTATTCGCCATTCCGGTAAGCTGCTACAACGCGCGCCTAGTCTACAACAAGGATCTTTTCAGAGAGGCAGGACTTGACCCTGAGCGTCCTCCGGAGACTTTCAGCGAGTGGCGCGAGTACGCGAAGAGGATCTCTCAGTTGCCTGGCAAGTACGGGATGGCCTGGCCTGGCGCAGAGACCTGGATGACCGCGTGGATGCCGAGCCAGTTCATCGAGGCCAGCGGCCTTCCGGCTTGGTTCGACTGGTCGACAGGGCGATTTGAGTTCACGAACATGGCGCCTCTGTTCCAGCTGCTCCTGGACATGAAGGCCGACGGCTCGCTGTTCCCGGGTGTAACGTCGCTCAACAACGACGCTTTGAGAGCCCAGTTTGCTGCCGGCAACATTGGTATGTTCCTTGCCGTGAACTGGGATGTGGGCGTTCTCAACGACCAGTTCCCAGCTAGGTGCGACTGGGGCGTCGCTCTCCCGCCGGTCATCGATGGACATGAGAGGCACAAGGTTCGCGCGATGATCGAAGTCGGCCTCTACTCCATCAACGGTCAAACCAAGTATCCGGAAGCGGCCTGGGAGGTCGTGAAGTGGTTCAACAGCTATGAGATCCGCGCCCGGTTCTACGAAGAGGGCAAGCTGCTCGATCCGGATCCGAAGGTTCGGGAATACGCGAAGAAGGAGCCCACTGCCAAAGGATTCGCCGAGTTCGCACAGACGGAGTGGGACTACGCAGCTAGCTGGCCCAAGCATCCGGGATTCGTTCAACCGTCTGAGAATCCGTGCTCGGTGTTCTCCGCCATACTTGCGAGAGGCGGAGACCTCATGGCCGAGCTTCAGCGCTTAGAGGACATGTGGAATGCCGAACTCGACAAGTTCTACGCCGAGAACCCGGACGTCAGGAGGGAATGGAACATCTACCCGAACTTCGATCGGAAGACGGGCGTAATGGGCGATCCGTTGCTGCCGTCCGAGTAAGCAAAGCTGCGACGGAAGGCCTGTGGGAGGCATATCCCGCCTCCCGCAGGCTGGGTTTCTAGAAAGCGCTTCATTGCCGCCTTCGAAGGGGGTATGACTATTGAGCAAGCCGCTGTCTCCGGTCGTGTCTACAGACGTGGATAGGCTGCAGAGGCGCAGAAGGGTTCCTCCTTACGTGCGCGCAAGCTATATTCAGAGCTATCTGATGCTGCTCATTCCATTCCTGGGATTTGTTCTGTTTGCGGCTTTTCCGCTGGCATGGTCGATTCAGAAGTCGTTTTACTCGTGGAACGGCATCCGATGGAGGCCTGCCGGACTGGAGAAGTACGTCGATGTCCTGACCGACCGCGTGTTTCACACGGCTGTCGCCAATACCTTCATTTTCCTGCTAAAACTAGTGGTTGAGATTCCCCTCGCGTTCACCCTTGCGGTCATACTCAGTCGTCGCTTCATCGGGCGCAATCTGGTACGGGGTGCGCTGTTTCTTCCGAGTGTCACAAGTATCGCTGTCATGTCAGTCGTTTTCTATGTCATTCTTCAGCCGTATTCAGGCTTCATCAATCAGTTTCTGATGAAGATGGGTGTCATCAGGGCACCGATAGACTGGCTCGGGACAAGGCTGACGGCTCTGGGAAGCTGCATGGCGATCTCGATATGGCAGTACACAGGACTCAACATGCTGTTCATACTTGCCGGACTGCAGAGCATACCGGTGGAGTACTATGAAGCCGGCCAGATCGAGGGGATGAACTGGTGGCAGAGCGTCTGGTACATAACCATACCGAGCATCGCGCCGTACCTGCAGGTCATTGTCATGTTGGGTATCATCGGAACGATGAAGGTCGCGGACCTCATATTGGTGCTGACCAACGGCGGGCCCGGATATGAGACCGAGATGATGATGACTTACGTATTCCACCACTTCTGGGGCTCCGGGAGAGGCGAAAAAGCGGTGGCCGATTGGGGCATGGGAGCGGCGGGAGCTGTGATCTCCGGGATCATAGTCGCGATAGTGACGCTGATCTACCTGTACACGACTCGCAAGTCCTCTGAGTATTCTGCCGACGTCTAGGCTCTCCGGGACATAGTGGAGGTGTGTGAGTTGCCGATCAACGTATGGAGGATTGCAAAGAGCTTGGCTACGGCGGCGTTTCTCGCCGTAATGGTCACCATAGCGCTGTTCCCGCTTGTCTACGCCATCTTGGCGTCGTTCAAGGACAACATCGAGCTGTTCGTCGGCTCGGCCAGCATCCTGCCTGAGCAGTTCAGGCCCGACAACTGGGTGCAGGCATGGACCAGGGCTCGCTTCGCTCGTTACACTCTCAACAGCGTCATGTATTCCACCGGCACTACGTTACTGTCTGTACTCAACGCCGCGATGGTCGGCTATGTCTTTGCCCGAGGGCGCTTTCCGGGCAGACAGATCGTTGTGGCGCTGTTCACGTCGACGATGTTCATTTCGGTCGGATCGCTTACTCTGTATCCGATCTTGGAAATGGCGCGTCTGCTTCACATCCACCGTGGTCTTCACGGGCTCATAATCATCAACGGCATCGGAGTCAATGTTGCCGGGTATTACCTCGTGAGCCGCTACATCAATACGATTCCTCGCGAGCTGGATGAGGCCGCTGTAGTTGACGGGTGCAGTTTCTTTCAGGTGTGGCTTCGGATCATCTTCCCTCTGTCCAAGCCTGTGCTTGCCACCGTCGGGCTCTTGGCGTTCATTGGAGCCTGGAATGAATATCTGATGCCGTTCGTCTTCACGTTGGGCAACCCGAACATGTCCACGTTGACAGTGGGAGTGACGTCACTCAAAGGGGACGCTATGTCGATAACGGCTTACGGGCTGATGCTCGCCGGATCGGCCATGTCCCTAATTCCCCTAATCGTGATGTTCATCATAGTCAACAGGTACTTCGTCCACGGCCTTACCTCCGGCGCTCTCAAGGGATAGGAGAAAGGTCGCTGTCTATGCCTTTCTCACTGCGGTGCTTTGCCGGACTACCAACTCCGCCGGCAGCCTTCTCTGAACGGATGGCTGCCTTTCCTTTATCTGCGATATGAGATATCTGGCCATAAACTCGCCCTGCTCGCTCTTTGGCACATGAACAGTGGTGAGCGGGGGATAGGTATACTGGCTCGCTGCGATGTTGTCGAAGCCCATCACCGACACCTGTTCAGGAACCTGGATGCCTTCCTCTCTCAAGACTGCAAGCGCGCTGATGGCGAGCAAATCATTGTACGCAATCACAGCAGTGAAGTCCTGCGTCCTGGACAGCAGCTCCAGCATGCCGCGCGCTCCTGACGATTGATGGAATCCGAGGTTGCACACCACGAGATCCTCGCTGAACTGGAGACCGTTCTTGGCCAAGACCTCTTTGAACCCGAGGACCCTCGGATCGATCTCAAAGTTGGACCCGGACAGGCTGTACAGGTACGCTATGCGCTCATGACCCAGTGAAACCAGGTATTCAGTCGCGATCTTGGAGCCTGTGTAGTAGTCGAGCTCCATGACTCCGATCGAACCGTTCAGGTGGTCCATGGCCGCGTTGGAGGCCCAGTAGCGCTCCCGGCTGATCACAACCGGTATGTCCCGCTGGAGCAGCCGCTCGAGGCACTCGACTCCCTCGGGGTCCATCTCGCCGCTGGTGATAGCCACTCCGTCCACTTGATGCCGGATCAGCGTCTGCAGATAGACGGCAGTGTTGCGCCCCTCCGAGGAGTTGCAGAGGATGACCGAATACCCATTCTGATACGCGACGTTCTCCACGGCCGTAGCGATCTCGGCGAAGTAGGGGTTGGCCACATCGTATACCAGCAGGCCTATTTGCCTCGTGTTCTTGCCGCTCACAAGAGCTCTCGCGAGCTGGTTGGGCTGATAGTTGAGTTCCCTGATCGCCCGCTCCACCCTCAGGCGCACTTCGTCTGACACGTGCTCATACCCGTTCACGACTCGAGACACGGTCGAGACCGAAACACCCGCAGCCCGAGCGATCTCACGCAAAGTAGTCAATCGCTTCACCTCTAGCAGCATGTATGGTCCTGGTTGCCGCCAACATCCTTCTGCCACACACGAGCCCAGTCCATGGCGTGCTATCCCGGCTGACCTGTGTAGACCATGCCAGGCAACTGTAGCTCACTGGCAACGTTATCAATAACTCGTCTCACTTGCGCGCGTTATCCAGCATACTTGGTATTGCGATCCAATGAAAACGTTGTCAAGATGGCACAACCTATGTATTCAATGCGAGGCTAGTGTTTCCTGCAAACCCTCTTCAGAGACTCGCCCTCATCACAGGACGCTGGTCGGCCTGTGCCAAATGGGATATGATAGAAAGGTAGAGTGGGAGGGATCAGCGGATGAAGCTCAAACCAGTCATGAGAACGGACGAGCACCATCAGCAGAAGCACGAGTCAATCCTGCGAATGATCAGGGAGAAGCAGATAGACGTCGTCTTTTTGGGAGATTCGCTGACCAGGAGATGGGAAGACAACTCTCATTTGTGGGATGAGTACTTCTCGCAGTTCAACCCCGCGAACTTCGGCGTGGGCGGAGACTGCATCGAGAACGTGCTGTGGAGGATAGAAAACGGGGAGATCGACGGAATCAGCCCGAAGTTGTTCTCAGTCCTCATAGGGACCAACAACCTCTGCAGGAACACTGAAAACGAAATCGTGGAGGGAATCATGGAGGTTGTGAGGACGATTCGCCTGAAGTGCCCTGAATCCAAGGTGGTGGTGTTCGGTCTGCTGCCGCGGGAAAAGGACGAGACGGGCCGGGAGTGCAATGACAGAATCGACCGAATAAACAGAGAACTAGCGATGAGAGCCGGGAGCGGCGGTTATGTGTACGAGTACTTCGGCGACCCCCTCATGACCGAGCGCGGTTCAGTCGATAAGGACCTCATGCCCGATGGGCTTCATCTCAATGAGTCGGGCTACAGGGTCGTCGGCCCCATTGTGAGAGCCATTGTGGAGAGACACTTTTTTCCCCGTGCTGAATGACGGACGGCGCAAAGGGAGACTGGTACACGATGCGAGTTGCAGCCATTTCACTCGCTGGATTGCCTGTGAATCAACTCTCGGACTACGCAGCCGCATTGACTGGGCTTCTTGACAGACTTCAGGTCAGGCTCGCCGTGTTGCCGGCTCACACATCGTTTTTTCTCTGTGCTGCCGGAGGACATGTGGGGGAGACCGCAGACTTCGTCGAAAGCTATAGGCGATTCATGCAGCAGTCGAGCGAATGGAACAAGCGGTTCCTGGCTACGCACAGCGATTTGGCCAGATCAAGCGGTATTTACCTGGTTGCGGGAACCACAGTTGAGCAAGCAGATGGGCTCTTCTACCACACGGCGTACTGCTTCGGACCGGACGGCGAGATCTGCTGCAGGCAGCGCCAGACCCACCTCACTCGTGAGGAGCGCTCCCTCGGCTTGAGCCGGGGAGTGGAGCTGCACCTCTTCGACATGGATGGCACCAAAGCGGGATTGATTGTCGGCGTGGATGCGTTGCATCCTGAAGTAGCACGCATATTTGCCCTGCAGGGAGCAGACTTGATAGCACACACCGGTGCGCTCCTTGCAGGGGCTTCGGTCCGCTTGCAACCCGCCGGTATGTGGGCACAGGTGCAGCAGAATCAATTCTGGGCTGTAGAGTCGCAATTGAGAGGCAGTATCTGCAGCCGTGCCTTTGGCGGCGACTGCGCTGTCATAGGTCCATGCGAGGTGACCCCTGGCTCTACCGGCTACCTCGATCGTCAAGACGCAGAAAGGCCCTTTGCAGCGGCGGAATTGGTCGAAGCAGACCGCAGCCGAATCCGGAGCGAGTACCCGCTGCTGCGGCTTCTCCATCTCGATGCATATCGAGTGCTGCCTCAACTCTACATGCAGGATGCCCGGCCAGACTCCTGTAACCGGCCGCTGGCCTGCGACATGGAGGGCGACTGAGCATGGCCCTGGACGGATGGAAGGAGAGGCTGTTTCGCAGGTACCTCTACTGGCTCTGCCGCCCGGCACGGCTTAGGAGGCGGCTCACTGCTCTGATTGGCGAGGGCGGGCCCGTCCACACATCGGTCCCGCTGCCCGACGGCGGACGCCTGAGGGTCGCTGCGCTGCAAGTGAAGGTCAAGCTGTCGAAGGATCCCCTGGACTACGCCGCAGAGGTGCATCGCATGGTCAGAGAGGCGGCGAGTGCGGGAGCACAGCTCGCGGTCTTTCCTGAGTACAACAACATACAACTGCTGGGGATGCTTCCCGGGGTAGAGGAGATGAGCCGGGCGATATCCGATGGAGGCTCGAGCGAGGAACGACGTGAGGAAAGAGGCAACAGACGGGAAGGGTCTTCACGTCCTGCGGTCACCGTGGCAGATGTGATCCGCTACGTGGGACCAGTGATGTCGCAGTTTCTCAGCGTGCTGTACTCTACTCTCGCAGCAGCCTATCGCGTTCACGTGATGGCCGGCAGTTTTCTACTCCCAGACGGCGAGGGAGTAGTCAACAGAGCCTACCTCTACGGCCCGGACGGGAGACTGATCGGAACCCAAGACAAGGTCCATCTCATGCCGGTCGAGATGGACTGGGGCCTCTCTGCGGGCACAGAGTTCCATCTCTTTGAGACCGGCGTCGGCAGGGTTGCCGCTCCGGTCTGCATGGATGCAACCTTCTACGAGACCTTTCGAATCCTGGAGCTGATGGGTGCCGAAGTTGTGATGATCCCCATCGCCAACCCGGAGCCCTACAACTACTGGCTGGCGCTGCGCGGGATCTGGCCGCGCGTACAGGAGTGCCCAGTCTACGGGATCAAGAGTGCTCTCGTAGGGAGCGCGCTGGGTTTCGCGTTTACGGGCCGAGCGGGAGTCTTCGCACCGGTGGAGCTGACTCCTGATGGCAGCGGCGTCCTGGCGGAGGTTGCGTCAGCCGAGGAGGAAGGAGTCGCTGTGGCTGAAATCGACCTTCATGCTCTGCGGGAGTTCCGCCTGAACCATCCATGGCGCGACAGCAATCCCGAGCTCTATGTGCGCTACTTCCCGTCAGTCTATCAGGCTTGAGCCCTCACTTCACATCCACGTTGCCCTTCACAGCCAGGTAATAGAGGTTGTAGAGTGCCACGACCGCTCCCACAATGAGGTTGTTGTACACGAGCGCCGTTTCAGTCTCGAGGAAGCCTAGATAGGGCGCAAGAGCGAGCCATGCGCCAACAAGGATATGTATGACGTGAAATGCAGTCACTGCGTGTTCCTCCTTGAGGTTGGTATCTCTGTAATAGGTATTTCACGGGGCTGTTCGGAATATTCACGGAGACTCGATGCTGGTGCGCTTGTCAAACAGCAGCGGTTGGCATATCATAGTTACCGAAGATACGTGGGACTCAAGAAACATGTCAGAGGAGGCGGCAGACCTATGTCAAAGTGGGAGTGCACTGTATGTGGGTACATATACGATCCCGAGGTAGGGGATCCGGACAACGACGTAGCTCCGGGCACTGCATTTGAGGACATTCCTGATGACTGGGTCTGTCCGGAGTGCGGAGCCGACAAAGGCATGTTCGAAGAGATGGATGCGTGAGAACGTCTGAGTCTCCCCACGACTAATAGCGCCCCTCGATTAATAGAAATTGGAGGGGCGTGTTTTCGCACACCGAACAGTCGTTGGGAGATGAGGCTTTGTGGACTGGCGTCTCGCCCTTTTGTCTTTCGGCCTACTCATCGTGGCTGAACTCGGCGACAAGACCCAGCTAGTGGTCTTCAGTTTGGTTAGTCAGTACCGTGCACCATTTCCGATCTTCGTGGGTGCTTCGCTCGCGCTGACGGTTCTCACTCTGATTGCTGCCATCGCTGGGCAGTTTGTCTCGTCTGTCGTACGGTTTCAGTACATCCAGATCGGCACAGGGCTGATGTTCATCGGCATTGGCATAGCAATGCTCTGGCAGGCGTTCTGCAGCGTCTTAGGGCGATAGCAGGCGGCAGCCAGCAAGCCGATGCCGGCTGGCCGCACCACCCTCGATGGCACCTGCAACCGGAGGAATTCGCATGCTGTTCGTAATGGATATCGGCAACACCAACATCGTCTTCGGCGTCTATGAGGACAAGCATTTGATCCGCAGCTGGCGCGCGTCATCAGACCGCCAGAAGACTGCGGATGAGTACGGAATGCTTGTGAGCCAGCTGTTCTTCCACAGCGGGCTCAGCCTCGACGACATCGAAGGTGTCGTTATCTCTAGCGTCGTCCCTCCTTTGATGCCGGAGATCTCGCGCATGTGCAAGAGGTACCTGAAAAAGGAGCCGTTGATCGTGGGACCAGGCGTCCGAACGGGTCTGCGGATTCGGTACGACAACCCCAGAGAGGTGGGAGCCGATCGTATCGTGAACGCGGTGGCCGCCTGCGAGCTCTACGGCGCACCCGTGATCGTGGTGGACTTCGGGACCGCGACCACTTTCTGCGCGATAGCGGAGGAAGGGGAGTACCTTGGCGGAGTGATCGCACCTGGAATCGGAATCGCCAGCGAGGCGCTGTTTCAGCGAGCTGCCAAGCTGCCGAGAGTGGAGATAGCCAAACCTGAGACGGTGGTCGGTCGCAACACCGTGAAGAGCATGCAGTCGGGAATCGTGTACGGGTTTGTTGGCCAGGTCGATGAGATCGTCCGGCGGATGAAGCAGGAACTCGGGTGGCGTTGCCGGGTCATAGCCACAGGAGGTCTGGCTGAACTGATTGCCGGTGAGTCCAGTCAGATCGATGAAGTCTGTCCAAATCTCACGCTCGAGGGTCTGCGCCTCATATATGAGATGAACCGCGGCTAGAGGAGTTGCTCACAGGACTTGCGCTATAGCGGCATAGATACGATCCTCTCACGAGACCCGGTCGTTCTAGCCCCCATGGCCGGGATAACCGATCCTCCGTTTCGGAAAATCGCCCGCGAAATGGGATGCTCGTTTGCGTTCACCGAGATGATATCTGACAACGCCCTGATCTTCGGCAATGCGCGCACAGCCAAGATGCTTACCATAGACGATGACGACCATCCTTTGTCTGTACAGCTGTTCGGGAGCGATCCGCGGCGCATGGAGGCGGCTGCGAGACTGGCAGAGGAAGCCGGCGCCGATTTTATCGATATCAACATGGGATGCCCGACTCCAAAGATAACGCGCAACGGAGAAGGGGCTGCGCTGATGCTTTCCCCGGGAACGGCGAGGGAGATCATCCGGGCGGTGCGCAATGCGGTGTCCGTGCCTGTCACGGTGAAGACGAGGAAGGGCTGGGCGCCGGGCCAGGGCAGCGCAGCAGAGATAGCGTCGATCGCAGAGGAGGAAGGTGCGTCTGCAATAGCCGTCCACGGCAGGTATCGCGAGCAGTATTACTCAGGGAAAGCCGACTGGGACGCCATACGCGAAGTCAAGAACTCCGTCCGCATCCCGGTCTTGGGGAGCGGCGATGTCCTCGATCCTCGTGATGTGAAATCGATGCTGGCCCAGACTTCGTGTGACGGCGTGCTGGTCGCGAGAGGCGCGCTCGGAAACCCCTGGTTCTTCGCACACGCCAGGGAGCTTTTGACAGAGGGCACAATCCCGGATCCTCCCTCACCTGGCGAGAGAATCGCAGTAGCGCTGAAGCACCTGCGGCTGCAGATCGAATACAGCGGAGAGCACTTGGGCGTGCTCCAGATGCGAAAGCACATTGGCTGGTACATCAAGGGCTTGCCGCACGCTGCGAGGGTTCGGCTGAAGCTCCACGAGCTCGAGCGGCCTGAAGATGTGGAGAGGCTGCTGACTGACTACCTGTCGGAGGCCGATCGCCTGTCTGCAGATGATTGAGCAACCTGGCACTAGCCGCCAGCCCTGCGATGTGCTATACTCATGCTGTGCACAAAATTGTGTACATCGCTCTGCTTGGTGATCAGCGGTCGTTGTGGGGTGATAGCTTGCAGTTCATACGGATAGGCGACAAGCTAATAGACAGGAATCGTATTGACGACGCAATCGAGAGCTTGCTGCGAATCCGTTCCGAGGGCGGTTCACAGCAAGATGCGGCTGACAAGGTGGGCGTCGACAGGACATTCGTGTCGCGCCTCGAGACTCTGGGAGAGGTCAGCAAGGGCGGCAGGATCGCCCTGATCGGCTTTCCGGTCAAGAACAAGTCGGAACTCGCCTCGATTGCGAGTGAGTACGGAATCGATTTGGTCATCTTAATGACCGAGGAGGAGCGCTGGGCCTATGTCGACCGCAAGTCAGGCGCGGAGCTCATCAACGAAGTAATGGACCTCATCCGGACGCTGCAGGGGTATGACTCTATCGTGTTCATCGGTTCGGACATGCGGATACGGCTGATCAAGTCGATCCTTAGGAACCCCGTCATCGGCATTGAGATAGGCAAATCGCCCCTGCGAGAGGATAAGATGGTCGACGCTGATCTGCTTCGATCTATCTTGAGCGAGCTGAGGAGTCAGTCTCCGCACAGGGGCTGTTGAGGAGGTCTCTCGAGTGAAGCGGATCGTGAGCGTTAGCCTCGGGTCGTCCAAGCGCGACAAGACTGTGACAGCAACGTTGTTGGGGCATGAGTTCACTCTAGAGCGGATAGGCTGCGACGGAGACGTGCAGCGCATGATGCGTCTGATCGCAGACCTAGATGGCAAGGTCGACGCGCTGGGCCTTGGAGGAATCGATCTGTACCTCTTTGGCGGGGGCAGACGGTACACTATCAGGGATGGAATGAAGATAGCGTCGGTTGCCAAGAAAACGCCAGTGTTCGACGGCTCATATCTAAAGAACACCTGGGAGAAGCGGGTGATCCTCGAGATCTGCGCGCGGGGCACGGTTGACCTGTCGGACAAAAACGCGCTCATCACGTCTGCCACGGACCGGCCCGGAATGGCGGACGCGCTCGCATCAAGCTGTCGCCGCGTGCTCTTTGGCGACTTGATATTCGCTCTGGGCATACCGGTGCCGATCTACAGCCAGGCTGTGCTCAACGCGTTGGCGGCAGTCCTGGCTCCCCTAATCGTCAAGCTGCCGTTCAAGTGGCTGTATCCCACCGGTGAGAGGCAGGACGTTCGAAAGCCGAAGCATAGACGCTACTTCGACTGGGCCGACGTCATTGCCGGCGACTGGCACTACATCCGTAGGTACATGCCGGACGAGATTCCCGGCAAGATAGTTATCAGCAACACTCTCACGACCGCCGATGTCGAGGACCTGCGTGAGCGAGGAGCCAAGGTGCTGATAACGACCACTCCCGAACTCGACGGGAGGTCGTTCGGCACAAACGTCATGGAGGCAGCGGTGGCGCTCGCGGCGGGACTCGATCCCAGGACGATGACACTCGACTCGTTCGCCGAGGTCGTCGAGAGCATAGACTTCGAGCCGAGAGTCACCTTCTTGCAGGAGCAGAAACAATAAGTCTTACAACAGTCAGTCATGCTACGGGAGGATACGGTTTGAACAGATTTGCTTTCATCATCCACCCTCTAGATACCTCGGATTTCTCGAGGAAATACCCGTTCGCGCGGAGCCTTCCACCGTGGGTTATCGAGAGTGCGCTCGCGTTGATGCCGCCGGTGGTGACCTCAAAGATCACGGGAATCAGGTCACTGACAGGAGCGGAGGCCGAAGGATGGTTCGTCGGATGCACGCTTACTGCCAGGCAGATGCTCAGTCTGAACCAGAACTTCGTGATGAGGAAGGTCATCTCTGCCGCCCGGATGGCTGAGCAATTGGGCGCGGGCATTGTCGGTCTCGGAGCCTTTACGTCCGTTGTGGGCGACGCGGGAGTGACGGTCAGCAAGCGCGTATCAATCGGAGTCACCACAGGCAACAGCTACACTGCGGGCGCGGGCATCCAGGCCCTCGAGATCGGCGCAGCCAAGATGGGCATAGACATGCGCAACTGCAGAGTTGCGGTTATCGGGGCAACTGGCTCGATTGGATCCGCCTGCAGCCATCTCCTTGCGGACAGAGTGTCCGATCTGACCCTCGTCGCCAGAGACAAGGCCAAGCTGGACCTGCTGGCCAACCAGCTGCGCGGCGAGTACGGGCTCAGAGTGTCTACGACCACGGACATCGCTGAGGCTACAGGGCGGTCGGATCTCGTAGTCACTGCTTCGTCTGCTGTGAAAACCATAATAGACCCGGGCGATCTCAAGCGCGGCTCAGTGATCCTCGACATCGCCCGACCGAGGGATGTCTCGCGCAAAGTAGCAGAAGAGAGAAAGGATGTGCTGGTGATTGAGGGCGGCGTGATCAAGGTTCCGGGCGACCACGTCGACTTCCATTTCAACTTCGGATTCCCACCCGGCCTCGCTTTCGCATGCATGGCCGAAACGATGATTCTTGCTCTGGAGGGGACCTACGAAAGCTTCAGCCTCGGCCGGGAGTACTCGGCGGAGCGAGTGCGCCGGATCTGCGAACTCGCGGAGAAGCACGGCTTCAAGGTTGCCGGCCTCAGGAGTTTCGAACGCGCACTCAGTGATGACGAGATCGAGTCAGTCAGAAGAAACGCCCGCAGCCGAGCCCATTCCATTGTCACTTAGTTCCTCCAAAATCT